>VBEZ01000125.1 GCA_005882255.1 Chloroflexota bacterium
TCCATCTGATGATTGGCAACCTGCTCCTAGGTGAAGGTGTCCCTGTCTTCGTGGGCAAACCGGACGTGACCCTCCGGCTCATCGAGATCCGGAGATGGGAGGGCTCCGACAATGCCCTCCTCCGCTACGAAGTTCGCCACAAAAGCATGTAAGGGCCCGTGTGGCGGGGCGCGGGCTATCACGTACCGTTCGTCGCGGCGCTGGAATCCCCTGGAATCAGCTCTCGCACCGGAATTTCGAGGCGCCACAGCTGGCGCAGGACATCCCGGCCGCGTGGGCGACGGGGTCGCCCGACGAACGCCGGCGAATCGTGTGGTCGGTGTTCGAGATCATCCGGCTCCGCGAGGGCCGGATCGTCAGCGTCCGGCCGAAGTCAGCGACCGCGCCGTTGCTCGCGCTCGCATGTTCGGTAAAGCGGTCCCGACCGGGATCGGCACGGCCAGACTGTGATCGGCGGTATCCGCTTCTCACTGTCTGTGGGCGCGCGGCGCTGGCCCGCGCTCGTTACGCCTCCTCGGTCTCCCGCTCACGACTCGTTCTTGCGGCCGGGCGCGGCCAACGCACATCCGGCGTTGAGCGCCCCTCGCGCGTTACGGACAGCCGAGCGCGGTCTTGATGTCTTGCGCGGCCGTGTTGAACGCGTTCGCCTCGGCCACGGAGATCTTCTTCCCCTTTTGCGCGTTCACCTCGTTGATGAAAGCGTCGAGGTTGCTGCACGCGTTCGCGGTTTGACCCGCGTTGATGGCGGCGAGGATGTCGTTCAGCTTTGTGTTCAAGCTTCCGCCGGGCGCGTTCGGCAGGTTGTTCACCAGGTCGATGAGGTTCGTGACCTGCTGGGACGCGCTGTTCACGTGGACGGTGAAGCTGCCGCTGGTCGGGTTCCCGGCCGCATCGGTAGCGGTGCAATTGACCGTGGTGTCGCCGATCGGGAAGAGCGACCCTGACGCCGGCGCGCACGTGACCGTCGGCGTCGAGAGATTGTCGTTCGCCGGCGCGGCGTAGCTGACGTTCGCGCCCGCCGAGCTCGTGGCGTTGGCGGTGACCGACGAGAGGGCGAACGTCGGGGGTGTCGTGTCTCGCTTCACGGTGACCGTCTGCGAGTCCATCCCGCCGTCGCTCGTCGCGCTGCAAGTGAAGCTCATGCCGGCGGTATCGGTCGTCAGCATGCTGGTCGCGCAGCCCGTCGAGTTGAACGGCGTCTCGGGGTCGCTCACGGTCCAACTCACGGTGACGTTGCTTTGGTACCAGCCGTTGTTGCCGAGTGTCCCGGTCACCGTCGGGGTAATCACCGGCGCAGTCGTGTCTTTCAGGATGTGGAGGAGCGCCGTCGCGTGTCGACTCGCGGCACCGAACGAGCCCCTCGCGTCGAGCGTGAAGTCGCCGAACGACGTCGGGCCGGTCTGCACGTTCAGGAAGGACGACCCGCCGAGTGGGACGCTGGTGAAGTGCAACACCGTCGCGTCAGAGGGGGCGCCAGTCACGCTCAGCCCGAGCATGATCGGAGCGCCTCCGGTCGCCGAGCCGGCGACCGATCCGGTCTGGATCGTGTACGAGGCGAGCGTGGTCGGGCCGTTGCGATAGAGCGTGTTCTCCGCGGGTGTCAGCGAGAGGGTGAAGTCGAACACGTTCACGACGGTGTCCGCTGAGTTGCCGCTGCAACCGTTCGCGTCTGTGACGATAGCGCGGTATGTGTTGACGCCGAGGGCCGGCGAGTCGCTCAGGCTCGCGCCGCTGCCCACGAACGAGCCGCCGCGGGTCCACGAGAACGAGTAGGGCGCTGTTCCGCCGCCGGGGCTCGCGGTGAGAGTCAACGACGTGCCGAGCACGCTGGGGCCCGGCGGCGCCCCGGAAACGGTCACTGTGGGAGCGCCGTTCAGCTGCTGGCTCACCGGGGCCGACGCGCTCGCGTTGAACGCGTTATCGCCGCTGTACTCGGCCGTGAAGGAGTGCATCCCATCGGCGACGGACGGACTGAGCGAGGTGAGCCCGGATTGGACCGGCGCGGTGCCGAGGACGGTGCTGCCGTCCTTGAACGTGACGGTCCCGGTCGGCCCACCGTGGCCGGAGGCGGAGAGAACTCCGGCGGTGAGCTCCACCGGCTGGCAGGCGCCCGACGTGAAGAGTGTTGTCGTCGAATCGATCGGCGTGGGCTGGAAGAGCTCAGCCGACGCGAGCGGCGTCGTCCCGCTCGCGCGGCCACCCACGACGAGGATCTTGGTGAAAAACGGCGTCGCGCCGAACAGCGTCGCGGTGTGGCCGCTGCGTGCCGTCGACATGCTGTTCACCGTCGACCAGGTGTCGGTCTTCGGGTCGTAGATCTCGGCGCTCGCGAGGCGCACGCCTGCGTCGAAGCCGCCGGTGACGAGGACACGGCCGTCGCGCATGAGCGTGGCCGCATGGTTCACGCGTGGCGTAGACATGCTCGCCGCGTTCGACCACGTGTTCGTCGCGGGGTTGTAGAGCTCCGCGCTCGCGAGGACGGGTGCGCTCCCGCTGTTCGCGTCGATGCCCCCGGTCACGAGGACGCGCCTCGTCCCGTCCGCGACGGTCACGAGGACCGCGGCCGCGTCCTGGCGGTTCACCGCCGGCGTACCGGCGTAGTACCAGGCGTTCGTGCCTGGGTCGTAGATCTCGGCATCGCGGTCGCAGATGATCGTCGAGCCGAGGTTCCCGCCCGCGTACAACACCTGTCCGCTTGGCAGCAGCGTCGCGTTGTAGCCGATGCGCCACGAGCGCATGTTCCCGGCGGAGGACCAAGTGTTGGTCCCGGGGTCGTAGATCTCCGCGGCGGTGTCAGTGAGCCCACCGCCCGCCAGGACGCGTCCGTCGAATAGCCGCACGACGCTGAAGTCCGCGCGACCCTTGCTCATGCTCCCGACGGTCGACCAGCTCAGCGTCGCAAGGTCGAAGATCTCAACGCTGGTGCTCGCTTGGAATCCACTCGAGACGCCGCAGTCGACGTTCACAAAGATGTCGCTCCCTTGCGTGACGCCTCCGGCCACGAGAGCCTTCGTGCCTCCGGCGATCGACGTCGCGCCGTGGAGCGCGCGCCCGGTCGTCATCGGAAAGCTGAGCCAGTCATCGAAGACCGGACGGTAGAGGGCCGCGGCGGCCGACGGATCGATCCCCGTGAGCCCGACAAGATTCACGTGATCGTCTCCGCCCGCGATGAGCACCTTGTTGTCCGTGAGGAGCGTCGCCGTCGCGAACGCGTGACCAGTCGGCATGCTCGCACGCGGTATCCAGAGACCGGAGCTCGTCGCGGCGCTCGCGCGGCTCGGCACCGCGAGCGAACCGATCACCAGCGACATCGCGACGCCCAAGGTGATGAGCTTTCCCACGCGACCTTCCTCTACCAGCTGCGACGCCGAGCCGCGCAACACTATAGCCCGGCCTAAGTGAGGTCCCCACGGGCCATCGTCAAGGTCTTGATGATCACACGCGCGGACAGTCGGGCTGACGGCATCGCCGGGAACGTACTCAGCGTCGCCGAATCGTGTGGTCCGTGTTCGAAATTATCCGGATCCGCAAGGAAAGGATCCTCAGCGTGCCGCCCAGGTCAACGACTGCGCCGTTGCTCGCGCTCCGGAGTTCGATACTGCGGTCCCGACCGGATTCGAACCGGCGATCTCGTCCTTGACAGGGACGTATGCTAGGCCGCTGCACCACGGGACCATGCGCTGCGAAAGCGTTTTGTGCTCCGCTCGCGCCTCACCATTCTGACAGAGACGAAAAAAGAGGCGGCGAGTGCGCTTCCTTTCACTCGCCGCCTCTGCCGGTGTGGCCGATGTCAGCGCTAGATCGTCGCCACCTCGCCTTGCCGAAGGCGCTTCGTCACTTCATTCGTCAATCGGCTGGTCCTTGCGAGCCCCGCGAGCGTGAAGTCGAGACCCGCCTCCTTCAGCTCCTCGTAACCGAGCCCCCGATACAGCCGTTTGCCGGCGACGTAGCACATCTCGTCGTACAACACGGGCCATTCGGCGCCTCTTCGCTCGAAGCAGAAGGCGATGAAATCGATCGCCACCTGGGCGATCCTCTCCTCTGGCACTCCGTCCCTCCCAGATGCGACAGGGCGCATCATCCGCACCCTCTAACGAAGCGACAAGGGTTTTCGTCCACGTTCTTGTCCACAGCTTTCTCCACACGATCTGACCACGTTTCCCACAGGCCATCCACAGTCATGTCGATTTCTTCGTCCTGCGATCCGAGAAACGACGACGCTCACGCAGGCGCGCGCTCGCACGATCGAGCGCGGTGTCGCCGAACTTCTCACGCACGGCATCAAGTGCTGCGTTGAGTCGTGTCGTGCGCACATGATCGAAGAGCCCCATCTGACGTCCGATCTCGATACCGGACGCGGTGACCCCGACCAGGCGCACCGGGCTGGTCCGACCGTTGCGGCGGTCCTCCGCGAGCGCGTCGCGTAGCAATTGACGCGCGGTGCCGAAGATCTTGAGATCGTCGTCCGTCGGCTCGGCGAGCGTGCGCTGGCGCGTGCGCGTCTCGAATGGCGCGACGCGCAGATGCAGCGTGATGGTGCGACCGCGGAGCTGTTGACCGCGGAGCCGACGCCCGACTCCCTCCGAAAGGGCCAGGAGCATCGATTCGATGGTCGCGCCATCGAGCGTGTTGCGATCGAAGGTATGTGAGTGGCCCACGGATTTTGGCGTTCGGCCGTCGCCGATGACCACACCTTCGTCGATGCCGTGAGCGCGCTCCCAGATGTGACGCCCGTGCTCGCCGAGGCGCGTCTCGAGCACGCTCACGTCCATCGCCGCCAGCTCGGCGATCGTCCTCAGCCCCCAGCCTTCGAGGACCTCCCGCGTCTTCGGTCCGACACCCCAGAGCCGGCCGAGCTCGAGTGGCGCGAGGAACGCCTCCTCACCGCCGGCGGGCACGATGACCAGACCATCGGGCTTGCGCAGGTCGGAACCGATCTTCGCGCAGAGCTTGTTCGTCGCGACTCCCACCGACAGCACCAGACCGAGCTGCTCGCGCACGTCGCGTTTCAGCGCTCTCGCGATGCTCTCCGCGCCGCCGAACAGATGCTCGGTCGCGGTGACGTCGAGGAACGCCTCGTCGAGCGAGATCGGCTCGACCAGCGGCGTCCGCTCGGCAAAGAGCGCCATGACCGCGTCGGACGCGGCCTCGTACTTCTGGCCGTCACCCGGCACGAAGATCCCGTCAGGGCACAGCCGGCCCGCGGTCTGGAGCGGCATCGCGGAGTGGATGCCGAACGCGCGTGCTTCGTACGAGGCCGCGGCGACGACGCCCCGGTCGTTCGGTCCGCCGCCCACGATCACCGGCTTCCCCCGGTACTCGGGGTGATCGCGCTGCTCGACCGACGCGTAGAAGGCGTCGAGGTCGCAGTGCAGGATCGCGCGGTGCTCCGGCACCATGACGTTCATCCCACGCGCGCGCCGTGCGTCTTCGCGTCAGGAGCCATGAAGCGCGCCAGCGCCTCGCCCTCCTCCACCGCTGCGGCGCGCGCGGCAGGTGCCAAGGGGCCGAATGGACGGATGCGTACGACCGCGTCGCTCTTCGTGCGATCGCGGTGCTCGTAGCCGATGAGCAGCTCGTCGTAACGCGGCAGGAAGCGCACCGGCGCGGGCGTGTCCGACGCCGGTCGCGGCGCGCGAGGCACGTCGAACAGGACGTGACCCTGCTCGTCTCTGAACCGCCGGAAAGATGGGGCGAGCTGGTCGAGGACGGGTCGGATGCGTGCGGGAACCTGCCCCGCGAACTGCGCGATGTCGGCGAGGCTGGCGGGCCCGAACGCCGCGAGATACCTGCGGATGAGCAGTCGGAGCGCGTCCTCTTCCGAGGGGCGGGAACCGTTGCCGATCCAGTGGCGTGCCGCGACGTATGGCGCGTTCGTCCCGCCATACGACCAGTGGCCGCCCGGCGGAGCGGACACAAGATCCGCGTGCGCGCTCACGAACCGCCAGATGAGCCATTTGTAGGGACCGCCGAATGAGCCAAGGCGTTCGGTGAGGTGCGCGACGACCTCCTCTTTCAGACGAGGCTCTCGCGCGAACGCGACCGCGAGCTTCGCGACGGCGTTGGGATCCACGCCCTGCCCGACCTGGAGGCGGTTCCACGCGCCGCGCTGGAGATCTTGGGTCGCGACGGCGTACGCGAAAAAGTCGCGCGCACTCACGAGGTGAAGCGTGCCGCGCATGAGCCGCGCGCGGATGACGGTGTGCGTCTGCTCGATCGCGTTCCAGAGGCGTTCGCGCTTGAAGTTCTCGAGGCGTGACCACAGCGCCACGTACGGCGACGGCGCCCACTGTGCCTGCAATGCGGCGAGACGCTCGATCGCGGTGACGACCGGGATCGCTGTGCGTTCGAGGAGCATCTGGCGCGCGAGGGTGGCGCGGTTCAGCTGGCGCAACGTGAGGACGGGAGCATCGACGGCGGGGCGCTTGCTCACGCCTTCACTCCGTGCGTCTTCGCGTCCGGATAATAGAAGCGGACCAGTCGCTCGCCTTCGTCGACCAGCGCAGCCCTGTCGCCCTTCGCGAGTCGTTTGAAGGGCAGGAGCTCCAGTACCGCCTGCTTCGGCGTGGCGCCGATCTTCCACCGACCCGCGACGAAGCCGTCGACGAGGAACGTCGTCCAGACCTCGGCCGAGAAGATCACCTGCTTCTTGTATTCCGCCGGGAGGATCCGCGTCCGTTCTGCCGCATCGTGGCCGAGGATCGCCGCGTCGAAGCGCGCGAGGAAACGCGCCGGCGCGACCGTGTCGGCTGCTGGACGAGGGGACTTCGCGAGGTCGAACAGCTCGCGTCCACGCTCGTCGCGGAATCGGCGAAGGTCGGCGATGCGTCCGAGCGCTTCACGCAGCGGCGGCACGCGGCAGCCGGTCCAGCTTGCGAGGTCGCCGACCGTCGACGGACCGAAGGCGCCGAGGTAGCGACGTGCGACGAGGTCGAACGCGGCGTCCGGCTTCGGCGCTTTGCGAAGCTTCGCCGGCGGCGCCACGAACCGCGCCAGCTGACGGTGCTCCCAGCGCGCGCCGCCCTTCTCCCAGATGATCCCGCTCGCGGTGACCGCCGCGAAGAGGTACCAGTTGCGGAGGCGCTCGTCCTGCGGCGCGTCACGCGAGATGAACTCACGGATCTCGTCGCGCGTGCGCGGCGTCGCCGCGAACTTGAAGACCCTGTCGTGGATGTCCTTGAGCGTGGCGAGATCCGGTCCTCCCGGCGGCCGCCACGCGGCGAAGCGTCCATCAAGGGTCGCGAGCGCGTACGCCGCGTACTCCTTCGCGCTGACGAGGTGAAGAGTCGCGCGCATGAGGGTCGCCTTGATGACCAGCCCCTTTTCGATCGATGCCGTGAGGTCCTCGCGCGTGAATCCCGCGAGCCGCGACCACAGCGCGACGTACGGTGACGGCGCCCACTGGCCTTGAAGACCGGCGAGGCGCTCGATCGCATCGACGACGCCGACGCGCCGACGGGTAAGGAGCATCTGACGCGCGAGCAGCGCACGGTTGAGCTCGCGAAGCGTCAGCGTTCGGGGCGCGACCGTCATTTCAAGACCCCGATGACCTTGCCGTTCTCCAGATGATCGGCATCTGGTTCCTGCTTCGACGCGGGCAGTTCCACCGAGTTCGCTCGGCCAGCGCTCCCCGCTCCGCAGGCGTTTTCGGTCTCCGCGGAACTCGCGGCGACGATTAGGTACAGGTTGCGAGCCGCGTTCAGGTCACGTCCACAACTGTGGCCACACGACGGGCATACAAATGTTCGTTCCGACATCGGTAACGCGGCGTTGATTGAGCCGCACCGGGAACAGCGCTGCGAGGACGGATAGAAACGCGATGCTATCTTCAGCTTCCCGCCATACCACTCGACCTTGTACTCAAGCAGGCTTCGCAACTCGCGCAGAGCAGCGTCGGGCAAACTTGACCCGAGGCGGCGGCTTCGTTGCAATGCACGAACCGACAGATTCTCGATGACCAGCACTGACTTGGTTTTCGACAGTGCACTCGAGACCTTGTGTAGGTGGTCCTTGCGTGCGTTCGCGATTCTTGCGTGCAGGCGCGAAAGCCTTCGCGTCGCTTTGTGCCGATTGACGCTGCCCTTTCTCTTTCGCGCTATCGAGCGAGAAAGGCGGCGAATTCGGCGTTCCAGCCGTCGTCGTGGCCGAACGTTCGGGAATACCTCGCCGTCGGATGTCGTCGCCAAGGTCACAAGCCCGAAATCAACGCCGACGGCTGGCCCGACGTTCGGCGGCACGACGATGTCTTCGCGAACGCGCAGCGAGACGAACCAGCGACCGCCCTCCTCAACGACGGTGGCTGAGAGGATGTGCGCCCTGGAAGTCGGTAGATAACCCTCCTCTTTGAGCCGGAGTTTTCCTAGACGCGGCAGTTGAATCTGACGCGCGAACACACGTATTACGCCGTTGAGGCGAAAGGTCGCGCGACCGAGCTTGCGCCTCTTGAACCTGGGAAAGCCCACGCGCCGTCCGCTCTTCAAGCCGCGGAAGAACAGCGAAAACGCCTGGTCCAGATCACGCAGAGCCTCATGGGGCGCGCACTTGGACACCTCGTATAGCCAAGGAAAGTCCGTTCGCTTGAGCGCGTTCAGCTCACGATGAAGGTCGATCGATGTGAGGACAGTTCGGTCGCTCTGATATGCCTCAATACGTCGAGCTAGACCCCAGTTATAGGCAAACCGCGCTGCGCCGCAATGTCGTGCCAATAGAACACGCTGATGCGAAGTCGGGTCAAGCTCGGTGCGGTACGACCGATACGTCAACATCCGATGGGCTCCTGGTGATTGGAGGTCCGCGGCGAGCTAGGCGAGTCGGCGAATCACCCCGATCACTTTCCCTTGGATCTGGATATCGCGCGTGTAGATCGGCTGCATCGCGCCGTTGGCCGGCTGCAGTCGCACGCGATCCTTCTCCTTGAAGAAGCGCTTCAGCGTCGCGCGGTTGTCTTCGAGCAGCGCGACGATGATGTCGCCGTCCCGGGCGGTGTTCTGCTGCTGCACGACGACGTAGTCGCCGTCGTCGATGTGGTCATCGATCATCGATTTGCCGCGGACGCGCAGGACGAAGGTCTCGCGACCCCGACCCGCGAGCTCGCCAGGGATCGAGAGCGTCTCCGTCTTGTCCTCCATTGCGTAGATCGGCTCGCCGGCGGCGATCTCCCCGATGATCGGCGCCGAGACGACCCGGCCGCCGAAAGCGCCGGGGATCGAGAGTGCGCGGGAGCGCGTGGCGTCCTTGGTGAGGCGGCCTTCCTTCTCGAGCTTGGTGAGGTGGTGGTGGACGGCAGACGTCGACGCGAGCCCGACGGCCTCGGCGATCTCCCGCACCGTCGGCGGGTAACCCCGCTCGGCGATGCGCTCGCGGATGAACGCCAGGATGCGCTCGGCCCGCTGCTGGTCCTGTTTCGTCACGCTTGGACCATACCGAACAAATGTTCACCTGTCAACCCCACGAGACGCAGGCAGGCCGAGAGGGACGGATGAGGGAGCCGCGGGTGACGCGGCGAGTCGGGTTCTCGCGAGCGAGAGTCGAGGGGCCCCGCCATAAGGCGGCGGTATGCGAGCGAGCGGGCGGGGATACGTTGCGAGCGAGCGAGAACCCCGAGCCGCGGCAGGACCCGCGGTGCCTGAACTCCAATCTGCGGCTCGACCGGTGAGCGTCGGTATTCTCCGGGGCGTGCCGATCGATCCAGCAGTGGTCCTCGAGTACGCGACCAGGACTTTCTGGGCCCTCATCGTCATCGTCGTCACGCTGCTTCTCGCGCGCGTCGTGCGGCGCACGACCATGCGGGCGCTCACCCGTGGCCGGGCCCAGGCGAACGTCACGATCCTGCTGGGGAATCTCGTGCAGGTCGCCATCCTCACGATCGGCTTGCTGCTGGTCCTGGCGATCTACACGCGTGACGCGTTCGGCTGGATCCTCGGGTCGTTCAGCGTCGTCGGCATCGTGCTCGGCCTCTCGCTGCAGGACATCCTCAAGAATTTCCTCGCCGGGATCTGGGTGCTGGTTGAGCGGCCGTTCCGCATCGGCGACACGATCGAGGTCGGCGGATACAGCGGCGTCGTCGAGGAGATCACGTTCCGGACGACGCTGCTCCGGACGGTGGACGCGCAGCAGGTGATCGTGCCGAACGGCACGTTCATGACGAGCTCCGTCGTGAACCTCACGCGTTTTCCGACCCGGCGCGCGAGCCTCTGGCTCGTGGTGGACGATTCGAGCAAACCGATCGCCGCCGACGACCTCCGAGCCGCGCTCCGGGAGACGTCGGGAGTCGCAAAGGAGCCCCCGCCGAGCGTGGAGCTGCGGAGCGTCACCGGCGGCAAGGCCAGCTACATGGTCACGTTCTGGACCGCCGAGCGCGACGCCGCGCTTTCCGCGGCCGTCGCCGCGCTGCGGGCACGATTCCCGCAGGGAGAGGTGCATGGTGGATAAGCCATTCCGTCCGCCCCGCGATCCGAAGGAAGCGATCGAGATGATGCGCAAGATGCCCGCGTACGCGCGTCTGGTGTGGGCGCTCGCGCGCGACCCGCGCGTACCGACCCGGCAGAAGCTGGTCCTCGGTGCGATCGCCGGCTATCTGGTGTTCCCGATCGACATCATTCCGGACTTCATCCCGGTCCTGGGGCAGCTCGACGATCTTGGCGTGCTCATCTTCGGGCTCGACTTCTTCATTCGGAACGCGCCACCGGAGGTGGTCGAGGAGCACATGGGCCGCATCGCGCGGAATGACGACGAGCTGAAACGCGACCTCGAGCGCGCACAGGGCATGCTCTCCGAGAGAGCGACCGAGCTTCGCGCTACATTGGACCGGATCTTGTCACGCGACCGCGAAGGAGATAACGCATGAGCGACCGGGACTCGGGCGGCGGTGTGTTCGACGTCATCGAGGCGCTGCTCGCGATCATCGGCGCGCTGACAGTCATGGGCGTCGTCGCCGTCGCAGCGTCGGTCCTCGCATGGGAGATGGAGCTCCGAAAGAGCGAGCAGGACGGCTCGCTCGCGGAGACCACTCAGCCCAGCAACTAGCGCGGGCTCATGCGCGTCATCCTGAAGCGCGAGGTCGCCGGACTCGGCCGCCCCGGTGACGTCAAGGACGTCGCCGACGGGTACGCCCAGAACTTCCTCCTGCCGCGCGGCCTCGCCATCGAGGCGACCGCCGGCGAGCTCAAGGTGCTCGCGCGCGCGCGCGACGCCAAGCGGGCGAAACAGGACCGCGCCCACGCCGACGCGGAGGAGCTCGCGAAGCGCCTGTCCGAGACGACGCTCGTGTTCCGCCTCAAAGCGGGAGAGCAGGGCAAGACGTTCGGTTCGGTGACGAACAAGGACATCGCCGACGCGCTGCAGCGCGAGCACAAGGTCGAGCTGGACAGGACGAAGGTGCATCTGCCGGAGCCGCTCAAATCCCTCGGCGTGCACTCCGTCGAGGTCCGCTTGCTCACCGACGTCCGCGCGAACGTGACGGTGGCGATCGAACCGGAACGCTAGCGAGCTGCTGCGGGACTATTTGCGCAGCACGGTCCACCACAGGATCGCCGCGCCGAGAAGCAGCATCAGACCGAGCAGGACGAAGGCCTGCGCCGAGGTCATGGGCCCTAGTTTGGTCTAAGCGGCGGGCTTCTTGTTGGGTTCGCGCAGCCAGGGCGTGATGGTGACGCCGACGATGATCCCCTCCGGGCTGAGCAGGCGCGCCACGGTCTGGCCCCAGGGCTCGGTCTTGGGAGCGACGAGGAGCTGATAGCCCTTCGCGCGAAGCTCTTCCGCCGCCGCGGCGACGTCCTCGACGTCGAACTCGATCCACGCCTGCGGCGCGGTGACGTTCGACGGCCACTCGCGCGAACCGAAGCACGATTCCGCGGCATCGGCGAGCGGCCAGAGGCCGAGGTGCTTGACCCCGTCGACCTTTTCGGTGGAAACATCCCCGCTCTCCTCGAGCGGCAGACCGATCGTGTCGCGATAGAAGCGCAGCGCCGCATCCATATCGCGGACGATCGGGCCGAAGCCGGCGACGAACAGGACTTTCATCAGATGTCCGCCCGAGTCTCGCCCAAATCGCGGAACCGCGTCAGCTCGGACTGGAAGTGCAGGTCGAAGTCGCCGGTCGGGCCGTTGCGGTGCTTCGCCAGCTTCAGGCGCACCACGCTCTCGTCGCGGTCCTTGCGATCCTTCTGCCAGAGGAAGAGGACCAGGTCGGCGTCGGCCTCAATACTTCCGCTCTCGCGCAGATCTGAAAGCATCGGCTCCGTACCACGCGTCTCGATCTGACGCGACAGCTGCGAGAGCGCCACGAGAGGGACCTCCAGCTCGCGCGCGATCGACTTCAGGGCGCGCGTGATGACCGCCACCTCCTGCACCCGGCCCTCGTCGTCGCCGGCGCCCTCGATGAGCTGCAGGTAGTCGACGACCACCAGGTCCAGGCCGCGGTCGGCCTGAAGTCGACGCGATTTCGCGAGGATGTCGGTCACCGTGAGACGGCTCGATTCCTCGATGAAGATCGGCGCGCGTTGCAGCTGATTCGAGGCGGAGTTGATCGACTCGAACTCCTTCTCCGAGAGCCGACCGCGGCGCATGCGGTTTCCGTCGATCTCGGCGGTCATCGAGATGAGCCGCTGCACGACCTGGAGCTCGGTCATCTCGAGCGAGAACACGGCGCAGGTCTTGTGCGCGGTGACCGCGGCGTGCCACACGACGTTCAGGGCGAGGCTCGTCTTTCCGAGGCCCGGACGCCCACCGATGATGATGAGGTCGGACGGCTGGAACCCTCCGGTCTTCGCGTCGAGATGCTCGAAGCCGGTCGGCACACCCTGCCGCTGGTCCTCGCCGCGCGCGGTGATCTGATCGGCGAAGCGGCGTAGCGCGATCTCGAGCGGGACCACATCGCGATGCAGGCTCGATTCGCTCACCGCGAAGAGCAGCTCCTGGGCGTCGCTGACCGCGCTCTCGGCGTCCTCGCGCGTCAGCGCGAGATGGGCGATCTCGTTCGCGGCCTGGATGAGGCGGCGCAGCAGCGCGGTGCGCTCGACGATCGCGGCGTACGACTCGGCATGCGCGACGGTCGGGACGTTCTGCATGAGGCCGACGAGGAACTGCGCGCCGCCGATCTCATCGAGCTCGCTTCGCGCCGCGAGCTCGGTCTGCACGGTCTGGAAGCCCAGCGCCTCGCCTCGCTCGGCGACCCGCTCGATCGCGCCGAGGATGAGGCGATGCTGCTCGCGCGAGAGCGAGGCCGGCGCGATGCGGCCGCGCACGACACCCTCGTAGACCGCCGGATCGATCAGGACCGCGCCGAGCAGCGAGGCCTCGGCCTCGGGATTCTCGGGCGGGGGTTTCGGCGTGCCGCGTTCGAGCCCGTAGTCGACCGTCATACCGGCATCGAGTCGTCCGAGGCGCGGCTGAAGAACTTCGCCTGCTCGCTCGCGAAGAGCAGCGAGAAGATGCCGGTGGGGCCGTTGCGGTTCTTCGCGATGCTGCCGTGGATCAGCTTCGGCGCCCCGGCGGCGGTCTCCTCTTTGTCGCGCCAGAGCATGAGCACGACGTCTGAGTCTTGCTCGATCGCCCCACTCTCGCGAAGCGTCGAGAGCTTTGGCTCCAGACCTGAATCGCCCGCGGCACGAGACAGCTGCGAGAGGCCGATGACCACCACGCTCAGCTCGCGCGCGAGCGACTTGAGGTTCTTCGTGATCGTCGCGATCTCCTGCACGCGATTCTCTTCGTGCTCGCCGGTGCGCATGAGCTGGATGTAATCGACCATGATCACCTCGAGCCGGTCGTGCGTGCTCGCGCGTCGCGCCTTCGTGCGCAGCTCCATGATCGAAAGGCCTGGCGTGTCGTCGATGAGGATCGGCAGGTTCGCGAGCGACGACGCGGCCTCCGTGTCGAACACGTTGCCGGTGCGCAGCGCGAGCAGATCGGTGCGGCTGTTCATCGCGAGGAAGCGCGACACGACCTGCTTGGTATCCATCTCGAGCGAGAACACGAGCGTGGGATGGCCGCGCTTGGCCATGTTGAAGGCCATCGCGAGCCCCAGGCTCGTCTTGCCGACCGAGGGGCGCGCCGCGACGACGACGAGGTCGCCGGCGGAGAAGCCCTCGGTGTAGAAGTCGATCTCGCGGAAACCTGACGGGATGCCGCTCACTTCGTACGGTCGCTCCATCCGCTGACTCAGGTGGTCGAAGTTCTCCTGCAAGGCGGCCTGGATGTGTCGGAGCTGCGCGTTCGCCGACTCATCGCGTAGCGCGAAGATGCGCTGCTCGGCGCGATCGAGCGCGAGCGGGATATCTGTCGGTTCGCCGTACGCGTCGGCCGCGACCGCGGTCGCCGCGCCGAGGAGGCGGCGCAGGATCGCGCGGTCGCGCACGACGCGGGCGTGGCGTTCGATCTCCACCGCCGTGGCCACGAGCTCGGTCAGCTCGCGCAGGTACGCCGGACCTCCGACGCGGTCGAGCTCCTCGCGGCGCGCCAGCTCGATCTGCACGGTGAGCGGGTCGATGCGCTCGCGGCGCTCGAGCAGCGACTGCACCGTCCCGTAGATCCGTTGGTGCCGAGCCAGATAGAAATCGTCTCTTCCCAGAAGGTCGGCGACCTTGAAGATGGCGTCGCGATCGATGAGGAGACTGCCGAGCACTTGTTGCTCGGCCGACTCGTCGTATGGAAGCGCCCGGTCCGTGCTCTCCAGCGTCATTCCGCCTCCCGGTGCAGGGTCGCCGCTATCTTAGAACATACGTTCGGTGTAGACAGGCGCGGAATCCGATGAAATGCGCCTTGGGGATCGCTCGCCATAGGACCAAAGGGTGACTGAGAAGGGTCGGCCCGCCTAGGACACTATCCCCAGAGCATCACCGCGATGGTCCACCGATTTTCTCTGGCTCGCGGCCCTATCCACTGAGAGTTGTCCACAGCTGTGGAAAGGAGCACCTGACTGATGCGCGTACTTGTCACCGGCGGTGCCGGCTTCATCGGCAGCACGATCGTCGATGCGCTCGTGGCGCGCGGCGATACCGTCGTCGCCATCGACGACCTTTCGACGGGGGCGCGCGCCAACGTCGCGACAGGTACGCCGCTGCGCGTAGCCGACGTGTCTGACGAGCGGCAGCTGCGGGGGGCGCTGCGTGAAGAGGCATTCGACGTGGTCGTCCACGCCGCCTCGAAGACGAAGGTCGTGGAGTCGATGGAGAAGCCCGACCTGTATCGGCGCGTGATCGTCGATGGCACGCGCAACATCGTGAAGATCGCGGACGAGCTCGGCGTACGCATGCTCGTGAACCTGTCGACCGGTGGTGCGATCTATGGCGAGACAGCCGCCTGCGCGGCGGAGGACATGCCGGTCGAACCAACGTCGAACTATGGCAAGTACAAGGCCGAGGCCGAAAAGATCGTCGCGGCGAGCCGTGTCCCATCCATCACTCTCCGCCTCGCGAACGTATACGGACCGCGGCAGCGCAAGGACCTGGAGGGTGGCGTCGTGGCGATCTTCCTGGCCCGGTGGCATAGCGGCGAGCCGCTCGTCGTGTTCGGCGCCGGCAGCGCCCAGCGCGACTACGTGTTCGTGTCCGACGTCGTCGACGCCGTCGTGGCGTCCTTCGCCGGCACCTGGCACGGCGTGTACAACATCGGCACGGGCGTGGCGACCAGCGTGAACGATCTCATCGCCGCGCTCAGCGAGATCCTCGGCCGGCCGACCGGACTGAGTCACACCGCCGCGCGCCCAGCGGAGATCGAGCGCTCTTGCGTGGACGCGTCGAAGGCAAAGCGCGACGGCCTCTGGCTACCGCGGACGACGCTCGTCGATGGCCTCCGCCGTACGGCCGCATCCATCGGCGTGCGCACTTAGCGCATCCGCGCCACCCGTGAATCGAACCTGAACGCCGCAGAAGATGGTCCCAGCCATCTCGACGAGAGTGCCCCCGTTGAGGCCTCCATCCAGCCGTTAAACGAGCGAGTCGAGCGCTCGCATTGAAGGGAGGCGCAACAACCTGGGGAGCGGACGGCTCTGGTCGGGGGAAGGGGCGGGAGGATACAAATGCTACGGATCCTGTCCGCACTTGCGGCGCTGGCGATGGCCTCGACGACCGTGTTCGTGGCGAGCAGCCACGTCGCATCACCGGCGACATCGAGCAGCGCAACCACAGCCACGGTGACCACTTCCGCGAAGACCACGGCCACACAGGGCGTCACCGCCGACATTCCACTGAACGTCATGCCGAGCACGACTGCGTCCACGATCACGACCGCCTCGGTCGCGACCACGGGCAACGGCGCGCCGAGCGGCGCGCACTACAACCTGAACGTCATCGGTGTCCCGAAGGACAAGACAGCGACGATGACCACCGGCGATGGGCACCGGATCTTCGTGCAGCTCTGGGGCGGCGAAGATGCGGTGAGCCTGAACGGCAAGCTCAGCAACCAGCTCCTCAAGGTCAACAAGATCTTCCTGCAGCCCGCGCCAGCGGGCGAAAGCTTCCAAGTACTCGACGCCAACGCGACCGACGCCAACGGAGCACTCTTCCAACTTCCCGCCGACGTTTCAGCCACCTGGACGGTGTGGGGCCGCGCCCTCGGCACACCTGGCGGAAAGGCGAACATGACGACGTGCGCGACCACCGCCGGGCTTGACGGCATCCTCGGTACTGCGGACGACGAGGTGATCTGCTCGATGGGCACACTGTCGCTGGACCGGACCAAGGGAAAGCAGACCTTCACGAACGTGTCCGGTGACCTGCTCTTCATCACTATCACCGTCGATCCCACGACCAACGCGACTCTCGCGACGTGCCTCGGTGTCACGACGACATCGACGGTCGCCGTGTCCCTGTTCAACGGCTGTCTGCAGAACTACTTCTGGAACTACGACAACCAGGGCCTGAAGCTCCTGCAGCTCCGGTTCTATCCGGCAGCCTGATGGAGCCGTCGTCGTAGCCGATCCGTTGCGAGGCCGGGCAAGTTGCCCGGCCTCGCTGTTGCGCGGGCGCGGTACGATTCCGCGCGGAAATCGACGCGATGACCATGGCCTTCGCCGACAAATCGCTGACCTGCCGCGAATGCGGCAACGCCTTCGTGTGGACGGCGGGCGAGCAGGAGTTCTACCACCAGAAGGGCCTGCTGCACGAGCCGCAGCGTTGCTCCGACTGCCGGAAGAAGGCAAAAGCCGAGCGCGCCGCCGCGCGCGCCGCGAACATGCACGACGTCATCTGCAGCGACTGCGGCAAGGCGGCGCAGGTCCCGTTCGAGCCTCGCACCGACCGACCCGTGTACTGCTCGGAGTGCTTCGAGACACACCGCAACGCGCCGCCGCCCGCCGCCGCGCCACCCGCCTGACGGTCGAACCGCGACACCCCGGGTAGCCTCGAGTCATGCGTAGGTTCCTCTCCGGGGTGCTGGTCGGCATCCTGCTCAGCGTCGGCACCGGCCTTACCGCGTTCCTGTTGATCGGCAGCTGGCTCGCGGTCGAGGATCCGCTCGAGAAGGTCGATGCGATCGTCGCGATCTCCGGCGATACCGGAGCGCGAGCGGACACCGCGATCACGCTCTGGAAGGCCGGTTGGGCGCCGCTGATCGTGTTCTCGGGGGCGGCGATCGACCCCGAATCGGTGAGCTCCGCCGAGATCATGCGCCGCGAGGCGCTGCGCCAGGGCGTTCCGGAGAGCGCGGTGCTCGTCGAAGGAGCGTCGACGACCACCGAGGAGAACGCGGCCGAGGTCGCGAAGCTGATGGCGGCGCGCAAGCTGCGCTCCGCGATCCTTGTGACCAGTCCGTACCACCAGCGTCGCGCGGCGTTCGAGTTCCACCGCGCCTTCGATCCGCGCGGGCTCGTCTTCCGGAATCACCCCGCGAGTGATCCGGAGTGGAACGCGTTCCTGTGGTGGAGGCAGGAGCCCGTTCGTTCGCGGACGCTGCTCGAGCTGGTCAAGCTCGGCGCGGTCTACCTCAGCCAGACGAAGTGAGCGCCGCGCGCGTATCGTCCTAATACGTGCCAGTGACCGCCGTCGTCGGGGCCCAGTGGGGTGACGAGGGCAAGGGCAAGATCACGGACCTCCTGGCGCAGGAGGCGGACGTGGTCATCCGCTTCCAGGGTGGCAACAACGCCGGCCACACCGTCGTGAACCAGCACGGCACGTTCAAGCTGCATCTCGTGCCGTCGGGGATCTTCAATCCGAACGCGCTCTGCATCGTCGGCCCCGGCACGGTCGTGAATCTTCAAGTGCTCTGCGAAGAGCTCGCGAATCTCGAGCGCAACGGCATCCGCACCGGCAACCTGCGCGTCGCGGACCGGGCGCATCTCCTGATGCCATGGCACGTCGCGATCGACCGACTCGACGAGCGCGAGCGCGGCCGGCAGAAGCTCGGCACGACCGGTCAGGGCGTCGGCCCGGCCTACGCGGACAAGGTGTCGCGTCACGGGATCCAGGTCTACGAGGTACGCGATGAGCGTCGCTTCCGCGAGCGGGTCGCGCACGAGCTAGAGCGGCAGAAGAAGGTCCTGGAGCGGTACGGCGACGCGCCGCTCGACGCGAAGGCCGTCGCCGACGAGGTGCTCGCGGCGGCGGCGACGCTCGGCGATCGCATCGTCGACACGCTCCCGCTCGTCGAGCGGGCGCTCCAGACCGACGCGCGCATCCTGTTAGAAGGACAGCTCGGCGCGATGCGCGATCTCGACTGGGGCATCTATCCCTATGTGACCTCCTCGAACCCGCTCGCCGGCGGTGCCTCGGTCGGAGCCGGGATCCCGCCGCGGTACATCACGAAGGTGATCGGCGTCGTGAAGGCGTACTCGACCGCGGTCGGCGAGGGACCGTTCCCGACCGAGATGGCCGGGGGTGAGGGCGACGCACTACGAGAACGGGCCAACGAATATGGCGCGACGACCGGCCGTCCGAGGCGCGTGGGGTGGTTCGACGCCGTCGCGGCACGCCATGCGCATCGCCTCAACGCGTTCACCGAGCTCGCGGTCACGAAGCTCGACGTGCTCGGGGCCTACCGCGAGATCCCGTTCTGCGTCGGTTACGAGTTGGACGGGGCGCTCACGACGGACATGCCGCCGACGGCGGTGCTCGAGCGCGCGGTGCCGCGTTACGAGAAGCTCGCCGGCTGGTGCGACCCGCTCAGCGGCGTCGCGGATCGCGCGCATCTCCCGGAGGCGGCGCGCGCGTATCTCTCGCGCATCGAGGCGGTGGTCGGCGCGCCCATCGGAATGGTCGGCATCGGACCCGAGCGCAGCGCGACGCTGCTCTAGACTTCGCGCCGGTGTCAAATCTCCTCGACGTCGCCTTCCCACATCGCACCAAGCGCAGCTTCGGCGCCGCGTCGTTCGCCCTCATCTTCCTCATCCTGCTCGGCGAGATCGAGCTCCTGGTCTTCGTCGCGGTCGCGATCGTCGCGCACCGCCTCGACCTGTTCATCGACCTACAACCGATCATCCTTCCAGGCGCCTGCCTCGTAGCGCTTTCTGCATCGGCGGTCTTCTGGTGGCGCGCTCGTCAGTGGACCAAGCAACGCATCGACATGCTCAACCTCTGGGCGCAGGGCGGAACCGCGTACGGCGAGCGTCTCGCGAAGTCCCGACAACAGCAGCGCTAGCCCGGGCGAGGCGCGCGTAGCCAGCCGCGAGGAGAGGGGACGACGCGCCGCCTAGCGCGCGCCCGACGGTAGCGTCCCGGTACACTCCGTCCCACGTGAGCCGCGTGGGGGAGCGCTTCACCAAGGAAGGTCTCACGTTCGACGACGTCCTCCTCATCCCTGCACGTAGCGACGTCCTCCCCAGCCAGGTCTCCACCAGAGCGCGGCTCACGAACGACATCACGCTGGAGATCCCGATCCTGTCCGCGGCGATGGACACCGTCACCGAATCCCGCATGGCGATCGCGCTCGGACGCCTCGGCGGACTTGGTGTCATCCACCGGAATCTCACCATCGCGGAGCAGGTGCGCGAGGTGAAGCTCGCGAAGGATGCCGGAGTGCTGGTCGCGGCCGCGATCGGCGTTTCTGGCGACGCGGACGAACGGACCGCGGCGCTCGTCGGAGCCGGCGTCGATGTGATCGTGGTCGATGTCGCGCATGGCCATTCGGCCGGTGTGATCCGCATGGTCGAAAAGGTGAAAGCGCGGCATCGCGTGCAGGTGATCGCCGGCAACGTCGTGACCGCGGAGGGCACCGAGGAGCTCATCGCCGCGGGCGCCGACAGCGTGAAGGTGGGCGTGGGGCCGGGCGCGATCTGCACCACGCGCGTCGTCGCGGGCGCGGGCATGCCACAGATCACCGCGGTCTTCGATTGCGCGGAGGTCGCGGATCGCCACGGCATCACGATCATCGCGGACGGTGGGATCCAGCAGTCGGGCGACATCGCGAAGGCGATCGGCGCGGGCGCGTCCACCGTGATGCTGGGCGGGCTGCTCGCGGGCGTCGACGAGTCGCCGGGCAGCACCACCCAGACGGCGGAGGGGCGATTCAAGTCGTACCGCGGCATGGGCTCGATGGGTGCCATGCAGGCGCGCGCCGGGCAGAAGACCGGCGCATCGCGCGACCGCTACGGGCAACAGGACATCGGAGAGTTCTCGAAGCTCGTTCCGGAGGGCGTCGAGGCGCACGTGAAGTCGGTCGGGCCGCTCGAGCCATTCCTCCACCAACTCGTCGGCGGCCTGCGCGCGGGAATGAAGTACGTCGGGGCCGCGACGGTCGAGGATCTCCGAACCAAGTCGACGTTCGTCCGCATCTCCGGGGCGGGGCTGCGCGAATCGCACCCACACGACGTGCGGATCACGACCGAACCGCCGAACTATCGGATCAAAGCCTGAGCATTCCCGCGTTCGCGTCGGAGCGCGATCTCGCGCAGCGCGCGCTCGATACGGCGCGGACGCGCGGCGCCACGTACGCGGACGTCCGCTTCGTGCGCCGCGACGAGGAGAACGCGCTCGTGAAGAACGGGCGCCTCGATGCCGTCGACCGCAGCGACTCGTTCGGCTTCGGCGTACGCGCGATGGCTGATGGGGCTTGGGGTTTCGCCGCATCCCAGATCGTGAGCGCGCCGGAGGCCGACCGTGTCGGTGCGCTGGCGGTCGAGATCGCGAAGGCGTCCGCGCTCACCAAGAAGCGCGACGCCACGCTCGCTCCGGTCGAGGCCGTGCGCGCGACGTACGAAACGCCGGTGGACCTCGACCCCTTCGCGATGTCGTTCGACGACCGCATCAAGCTGCTCATGGCCGCCGAAGCACGGATGCGCGAGCGCAAGGGCCTGCGCACGACGCGCGCCGCGTACGCGGTCTGGCGCGAGGACAAGCTGTTCATGTCGAGCGAGGGCGCGGAAATCGCGCAGCGCCTCACCGAGGTCGGCGGCGGCATCGCGGCTGAAGCGGTGGGGAACGGCGAGCTGCAGATCCGAACGTATCCCGACGGGCTCCGCTATCAGAACGCCGGTGGGTGGGAGATCCTCACGCGCTGGGACCTGATGGTGAACGCCGAGCGCGTCGCCGACGAGGCGGTCGCGCTGCTGTCGGCGAAGCCGTGCCCCCAGGACACGATCACGTCGGTGATCCTCAGCGGGAATCAGCTGTCGCTGCAGTGCCACGAGAGCTGCGGTCACCCGATCGAGCTCGACCGCGCGCTCGGAAGCGAGGCGGCCTTCGCCGGCACGTCGTTCCTCACACCCGACAAGCTCGGAACGTTCCGCTACGGCAGCGCTCAGGTGAACATCCGCATCGATGCCACGTCCAAGGGCGGCCTCGGCACGTTCGGCTTCGACGATGAGGGCGTTCCGGCGAGCGAAGGTTGGGCCGTGAAGGACGGCATCTTCGTCGGCTACCTCATGAGCCGCGAGACCGCCGCGGCGCTCGGCACGCGCTCGAACGGCACGATGCGCGCGGACGGCTGGGCGCGCGTGCCGATCATCCGCATGACCAACGTGTCGGTGATGCCGGGGAACGCGGGAACGCTCGACGACCTCATCGCCGACACCGATGACGGGATCCTCATGGACACGAACCGCTCGTGGTCGATCGACGACAAGCGCTTCAACTTCCAGTTCGGCACCGAGATCGGGTGGGAGATCAAGAAGGGCAAGCGGCGCGACATGGTCCGCAACCCCACGTACACCGGGCTCACGCCGGAGTTCTGGGGCAGCTGCGACGCGATCTGCTCCGAGAGCGAGTGGGTGATGTGGGGCACGCCGAACTGCGGGAAGGGCCAGCCGGGGCAGGGCGCGCACACCGGCCATGGCGCCGCGCCCGCCCGCTTCCGCGACGTGCGCGTCGGTGTGATCAAGTGAACGGGATCCTTTTCGGCGAGCGCGAGCTGCGCACCATCGCCGAGCGCGCGATGCGGGCGGCGAAGGGCGATCAGGCCGAGGCGCTGGTCATCGGAAAGACGGTCTCGCTCACACGCTTCGCCAACTCCGCGATCCACCAGAACGTGACGAGCCGCGAGGCCGAGCTGCGCGTGCGCGTCGTGCTCGGAACGCGGCGCGCGACCGCGACGACGAACCGGCTCGACGACGACGGCATCCGCCGCGCGGCCGAGCTCGCCTCCGACCTGGCGCGCCGCGCGCCCGAGGACCCGACTTTCCCGGGACTGCCCGCGCCACGGCCGATCCCGTCGGCGCCGTCGGGGTACGTCGAGAAGACCGCCGAGGCGACACCGCTCGACCGCGCGCGTGCGGCGAAGACGCTCTGCGACAAGGCGAGCGCCGTGAAGCTCATCGCGGCCGGATTCGTCGCGACGAACGTCCAGGAGATCGCGGTCGCGAGCACGCTCGGGACCTGGGCCTATGCGCCGCAGACCTACGCGGAGGCGCAGATCGCCGCGATCGGCGGCGACGGCTCGGCCTTCGCGCAGCGCGTCTCTACCGACGTGACGGGGCTGGACGTCGAAGGTGCCGCGGCGGAGGCGGTGGGCAAGGCAGCCATCGCGCAGCATCCGCGCGATCTCGCGCCCGACACGTACGAGGTCGTGCTCACGCCCTACGCGGTGCGCGACATGGTCAGCTTCCTCGGCATGCAGCTCAACGGGCTCGCGGTCGAGGAGGGCCGGTCGTTCGTCGGCGGCAAGATCGGACAAAAGGTCACCGGCCCGATCACGCTGGTGGAGGACCCTTTCGATTCGCGGTCGATCCCGCGCCCGTTCGACTTCGAAGGGCAGCCCAGCGACCGCGTGGCCCTCATCGAGAACGGCGTCGCGCGCGCGGTCGTCTACGACTCGGTCACCGCGCACCGGAACAAGGCGATCAACACCGGGCACGCCCTGCCGTTCGTCGGCCTGCCCGCCCCGATGCACCTGCGCCTCGAGGCTGGCGACAAGACGCGCGAACAGCTCGTGGCCGGGGTGAAGAAGGGCGTTCTGGTCACGCGCTTCTGGTACACGCGTTGGGTGCATCAGCTTCGGACCATCGTCACCGGCATGACGCGCGACGGCACGTTCGCGATCGTCGACGGCGAGATCGCCCATCCGGTGAAGAACTTCCGCTTCACGCAGTCCTATCACGAGGCGCTCGGCGGCGTGCGCGGGGCCAGCAAGGATCTGTCGCTGCTGGTGGCCGGCGAACAGTTCGGTCTCATGACGTCTTGTCAGCGCGTGCCCGCGCTCCATCTCGCCGCCTTCACCTTCACGGGGTCGACGCGGTACTGAGAGATCCGATTGCGGCCGCAAGACTTTCGCGGCTCGCGATCGAGAGCGGAAGCGATTGGCGCCACCCGCCGGACTGACGCGCCGCGACATCGCTGAGGCCCACGACTGGGCGCGCGAAGCGTGTCGTTCGCGCGGGATCCCGGTCATCGCGCCGATCGACTCCGTTCACGTACAGCCGTGGTCGACCGTCCTCCGCGTGCCGACGAGCGGCGGCCTTGTCTATGTGAAGTGCTGCGGACCGACGCAAGCGCACGAGCCGCGTCTCACCGCGCTCCTTCATCGGGAGTTCCCGGGCTTGGTCACCGAGGTGCTCGCGCTGCACCCCACCCGGCCCTGGATGCTCGTCGCCGAGGGCGGAAAGAAGCTCGGCGAGGCGTACTCCGGCGCCGAGCTGCTCCGCAAATGGCGCGAGATCCTCCCGCGGTGCGCCGTGCTGCAACGTGACATCACGCCGCGGACGGATGAGATCATCGCGTTCGGCACGCCCGATCGTCGCGCGGCGCGGCTGCTCGCGGGTTTCGCCGACGTCGTCGCGGGTGAGCCTGCCGTCTCCGGTCAGCGTCCAGACCGACTGACGGCCGACGAACGCCGCGCGCTCACGTCCGTGCAGTCGAGGGTCGCCGAGGGACTGAACGCGCTCGCCGCACTCGGGATCGACGACACGTTGAATCACGACGATCTCCACCAGAACAATGTGCTCGTGCGCGACGGCCGCATGGTGATGTTCGACTGGGGCGATGCCTGCGTGTCGCATCCCTTCCTCACGCTTGCGGTCACGCTGCGCTTCGCGTCGCAGCAGACTGGACGCGCGCAGGACTCAGCCGAGATCGCCGCGCTTCGCGACGCGTATCTCGAGCCGTGGAGCGATCGTGCTTCGAGGCGGGAGCTGCGAGATGCCGCCGAGCTCGGGCGCCGCATCGGCGAGGTCTCGCGAACGCTGACCTTCGATGCGGTCGCCCGAGCCTATCCAGGCGTCATCGACACCTATCCCGGAGGGCTTGCGGGGTCGCTGCGGCGCGTACTCGCGCTATTCGGCTAGGCGCGCGCCTCCTGGTGTTCGTGCTCGGTCTCCATGGTGACACTGGGATCGCTCTGGAAAAGCGAAAAGGAGTTCCCGTCCGGATCGGTGCAACCGGCGAACCACCCCTGGCCGGGGATCGGCTGCTTCTCGTCGGCCGTGCCGCCGCCGTCGCGGACCTTCTTCAGCGTGGCGTCGATGTCGTCGGTCCCGAAGTACACGGTCGGCGCCTTGACCTTGGAGTCCTGTGCCAACGGGTTGATCGCGCCGCCGGGCGTGACGCCGTCGATGAGGTAGTACTCGATCCCCGGCATGGCCGAGTCCTTGTACTTCCAGCCGAAGGCCTTGCTGTAGAACTTCTTCGCGCGTTCGGGGTCTCGCGTATTGATCTCGAAGTGAACGATGTCGCCGGATTTGGGCTCCATGTATTCGCCTCCCCTGTTTCGTCGAGCACAGGTTAGTACCGATGGCGGTGTCTTTCAGAGGCAGCGCGTGCGGCTGTCGTGCCGGCAGGCGTGTACGCGATAATCAATAGGTGAGCGCGCCGGAAAGCCGCCTCCTGACGACGGAGGGGGAGTCCGCCCCGCAGCGCCGAGCGACGATCGCCATCCTCGACTACGGATCCCAGTACACGCAGCTCATCGCGCGCCGCGTGCGCGAGTCGCGCGTGTACTGCGAGATCTTCGCGCACGACGTCACCGCGAAGGAGCTCGAGCGTCGTGGGGTCGTGGGCGTGATCCTCTCCGGCGGACCATCGAGCGTGTACGACACGGACGCGCCACAGATCGAGCCGGCCATCCTCGACGGGCGTTTCCCGGTCCTCGGCATCTGCTACGGCATGCATCTGATGGCGCAGGTGCTCGGTGGCGAGGTCGCGCCCGAAGGCAAGCGCGAGTACGGTCCGGCGACCGTCGACATCGCCGAGTCCGGCGGCTTGTTCGAAGGTCTCTCCGACCACGAGCGCGCGTGGATGAGCCACGGCGACACCGTGAAGCGTCTCCCGCCCGGATTCCACGCTGTCGCGCGCACCGAGCGGCTGCCGCTCGCGGCGATGAGCGACGGACGCAACCGCTTCGGCGTGCAGTTCCACCCCGAGGTCATGCACACGCCGCGCGGCGCCGAGGTGCTGCGCAATTTCCTGTATCGCGTATGCGGCTGCGCCGGCGATTGGACGCCCGCGGCGTTCATCGCGGAGGCCGTCGCCGAGCTGCGACGGACGATCGGCGACAAGCACGCGATCTGCGCGCTCTCCGGCGGCGTCGATTCAGCTGTCGCGGCCACACTCGTCGCGCGCGCGATCGGTGACCGGCTCACGTGCGTCTTCATCGACACCGGGCTCCTGCGCGCGAACGAAGCCGAGGAGGTCGTCGCGACCTTCGGTCCGCGGCTGCGTCTGGTGCAGGTCGACGCGGCGGAGCGCTTCCTCCGTCGCCTCGATGGGGTCAGCGATCCGGAGCAGAAGCGCACCATCATCGGGGAGGAGTTCATCCGCTGCTTCGAGGAGCAGGCGCGGCGCGTCGGCGGCGTCGATCTGCTGGTGCAGGGCACGATCTACCCCGACGTGATCGAGTCGCGCTCGCGTGAGTCGAAGACGAGCGCACGCATCAAGACGCACCACAACGTCGGCGGGCTGCCAGAGGTCATGTCGCTCGAGGTCGTCGAGCCGCTGCGGCGTCTCTTCAAGGACGAGGTCCGTCGCGTCGGCGCGGAGCTCGGGATCCCTGAGGACATCCTCTGGCGCCATCCGTTCCCGGGGCCCGGGCTGGCCGTGCGTGTGCTCGGCCCGGTCGACCGCGATGCGCTCGACACGCTCCGGCAGGCCGACGCGATCTTCCTCGAGGAACTCCGCGCCGCCGACCTGTACCGCACCGTCGCCCAGGCCTTCGCCGTTCTCACTCCTGTGCGAAGCGTCGGCGTCATGGGCGACTTCCGCACCTACGGCGCGCTTGTCGCGCTCCGCGCCGTGACGACCGAGGACTTCATGACCGCGGACTGGGCGCGCCTGCCGTACGACGTGCTCGCGCGCGCCTCGGCGCGGATCGTGAACGAGATCGCGGCGGTGAACCGGGTCGTCTACGACATCTCGTCGAAGCCACCGGCGACGATCGAATGGGAGTGACCGGGCAGCGGTGGGAGTGACGTGAAGCAGATCCGGGACTACTTCCGCCACGGCGAGAAGGTGCAGCAGCTCATCCAGGAGCAGCGCAAGCAGCGCAGCCCGGGACGTTCGCTCGGTGCACCCGGTCTCAACTGCCTCGTGCTCGGCGGCGGCGGGCGTGAGTACGCGATCGCGTGGCGCCTCGCGCGTTGCGACAGCGTCGCGACGATCGACGTCGTGCCCGGAAACGCCGGCGTCGCGCTCTTCTCGCGCGTCATCGATTTCTCACCGCACGACGTCGGTCGTCTGCAGCAGCATCTCGCGGCGTCGGCGATCGACCTCGCGATCGTCGGACCGGACGAGCTCATCGCGGAAGGCCTCGGCGATCACCTGCGCCGCGCGAGCGTCGCGGTCGTGGCGCCGTCGAAGGAGGCCGCGAAGATCGAGTGGAGCAAGACCTTCGCGAAGGAGCTCATGACCGAAGCGCACGTTCCAACGCCGCGCTGGGAGACCTTCACCACACCGGAGCAGGCGCGCAACGCGCTCGATCGCAACAAATGGGCGGCGCCGCTGGTCGTGAAAGCCGACGGGCTGGCCGCCGGAAAGGGCGTCACGATCTGCCGCACGCTCGAGGAGGCGCTCATGACGCTCGCGACGCCGCCGACGAACAGCGGTCGCGTCGTGTTCGAGGAGGTCCTCGAAGGCGAGGAGGCCTCGCTGCAGGCGCTCGTCGACGGCGAGACCGTCGTGGCGCTCCCACCCGCGCGCGATCACAAGCGCGTGGGCGACGGCGACATCGGCCCGAACACCGGCGGCATGGGCGCATCCTCACCGACCACGGTGCTGCCCGACGAGGATGCGCAGCGCGTCGCGGACGAGCTCATCACGCCCATCGCTCGCGCGCTTGTCGCGAGGGGAACGCCTTTTCGAGGCGTGATCTTCGCCGGCCTGATCCGGACCACGAGCGGATTCAAAGTCCTCGAGTACAACGCGCGCTTCGGCGACCCCGAGGCCCAGGTGACGCTGCCACGCATCGGCGGAGATTTTGCGAAGCTCATGGTGGCGCTCGGCGAGGGCCGATTAAAGGAGTACGTCGCCCAGAATCCGCTGCGTCTCAGCCAGCGCGCGTTCGTCGACGTCGTGCTCTGCGCCGAGGGCTACCCGGGTTCGCCGCGCGTCGGCGACCGGATCGAGGGGCTCGACGCGTTGCCCGACGGCGTGTATGGATTCCACGGCGCGACCGCTTCGACGCCCACGGGGGGCTTCATCACCACCGGCGGCCGCGTCATGCACATCGTCGCCGGAGGCTCGAACATCGCCGAAGCGCGCGACCGCGCCTATCAGGGCGCTGAGCGCGTGACGTTCACCGGCAAGTTCTATCGTTCGGACATCGCGGGGAGCGGAGTGGCTGTCGCATGACGCCGTCGGTGAGTGTCCTCATGGGTTCTTCATCGGACGAGACCGTCATGAAGATGGCGGTCGAGACGCTGCGCGGCCTCGGCGTCGAATGCGAGACGCGTGTTCTCTCCGCGCACCGCACGCCCGACGCGCTGCGCGACTTTGTCACCGAGGCGGATCGACGCGGCGTGAGGGTGTTCATCTGCGGGGCCGGAGGCGCGGCGCATCTCGCCGGCGCGGTCGCCGCGCTCACCACGCGCCCGGTCATCGGCGTCCCGCTCGTGTCGCCGAACGCCGTCGCCGGCGGGCTCGACGCACTCCTTTCTACGGTCCAGATGCCGCGCGGCGTGCCGGTCGCGACCGTCGCGCTCGGCGAGGCGGGCGCGGCGAATGCCGGGATCCTCGCGGCCGAGATCCTCGCCATCGGGAACGACGAGCTCGGGGGCCGCCTGCGGATGCTGCGCGAGGGCATGGCCGCAAAAGTGTTGGCCGGATAGAAGTGGCATGACCATCCAGAACCGCTTCGACACGATCTCGCCGCTGGACAACCGTTTCTACGGCGGCGACGCGACGCTGTACCGGACGCTGCATCCGTACCTCTCCGCTGCGGCGACCATCCGCTATCAGGCGCGCGTCGAAGGCGCGCTCGCGCAGGCGATGGCCGACGTGGGCATCTGCGACCGCCTGGTCGCGGACGGGATCGCGCGCGCCGCCGATCGCATCACGCCACAGGAGGTCGCCGACGAAGAGACGAGGACGCGCCACGACGTGCGCGCTCTCGTGAACGTCATCCGCGCGCAGGTGCCGGACGATGCGAAGCGCTTCGTGCACCTCGGCGCGACGTCGTACGACATCGTCGACACCGCGAACGCGCTGCGGTATCGCGAATGCGTCGAGCGGGTCGTCGTTCCCGCGCTCGGTGCGCTGGTCGCGCGCTGTATCTCGATCGCGGAAGCAGAGGCGGACACACCGCAGATCGGACGCACGCACGGTCGCCACGCCGAGCCGATCACCTTCGGCTTCGCGATGGCGGAGTACGTCTCGCGCCTGGGCGACCGCATCGAGCTGCTGCGCTCGGTGGCGCGGCGCCTCCCGGGCAAGCTCTCCGGCGCGGTCGGCGCCTACGCCGCCGTCGGACTCCTGACCGCGGATCCGCGCGCGCTCGAACGTCGTTTCCTCGCCTCACTCGGCCTCCATCCCAAGTCGAGCTCGACCCAGATCGTCGAACCCGAGGGCTGGACCGACCTCGCGCATGCCTGCGTCACCGCGCTCGGCGTCATGGCGAATCTCGCCGACGACATGCGCCAGCTCCAGCGCACCGAGATCGGCGAGGTGGCCGAGTCGTTCGCGGCGGAGCAGGTCGGCTCGTCGACGATGCCGCACAAACGGAACCCGGTGTCGTTCGAGAACGTGAAGTCGATCTGGAAGGCGATGGCGCCGCGCGTCCTGACGACGTACCTCGACCAGATCAGCGAGCACCAGCGCGACCTGACGAACTCGGCGTCGCAGCGCTTCCTCGGCGAGATCGTCGCCGCGACGGCGTATGCCGCGGGCCGGCTGGCGAGCTCGCTCGAGGGGATCCGCGTCGACCGGGATCGTCTCAAAGCGAACCTCGCGATGTCACGCGGCGCGATCGTCGCCGAGCCGCTCTACGTGCTGCTCGCGAAGTACGGCCATCCCGACGCGCACGAGGCGGTGCGGCGGCTGACGCTCGAGGCCGAACGCGGCTCGCGCTCGGTGCTCGAGGTCCTGGCCCAGGACACCGAGCTGCGCGAGTACCTCACCAAGCTTTCGCCCGAGGAGCGACGCATCCTCGAGCGCCCCGAGGACTACCGCGGTCTCGCCGCCGACGTCGCGCGCGACGTCGCGACGACCTGGCGCGAGCGGCTGAAAGGAGTCCTGCCCGAGTGAAGACCCTGATGCAGAGCGCCGTGCCCGGCGCGACGCTGTTCCGGCGCGGCAAGGTCCGCGACGTCTACGAGGCCGGCGGCGACCGCCTGGTGATCGTCGCGAGCGACCGGCTCTCGGCGTTCGACGTCGTGCTCCCCACGCCGATCCCCGACAAAGGCCGCGTGCTCACCGAGCTCTCGAGCTTCTGGTTCGATCGGACCGAGCGCGTCGTCCCGAACCACCTCGTGTCGACGAACATCGATGACCTGCCCGCGGTGTTCCGCGAGGTGCCGGAGCTCGATGGCCGCGCCGTGCTGGTGAAGCGCTGCGAGCGCATCGACGTGGAGTGCGTCGCGCGCGGGTACATCGCTGGGTCGGGCTGGACGGAGTACAAGGCGCTCGGCACGGTCGCGAGCGAGACGCTGCCGAAGGGACTCGAGGAATCGCAGCGGCTCGACGAGCCGATCTTCACCCCCGCCACGAAGGCCGTGACCGGCCACGACGTGAACATCTCGCGCGCGCAGCTCTCGTCCCTGGTCGGCAGCGAGCTCGCGAAGCAGCTCGAGGAGACGACGCTCGAGCTCTACCGCAAGGCACACGCGTACGCGCTCGGCCGCGGGCTGATCCTGGCCGACACGAAGTTCGAATTCGGCTTCTACGACGGGAAGCTCACGCTCATCGACGAGGCGCTCACGCCCGACTCGTCGCGGTACTGGGACGCGGCCTCGTACAAACCGGGTGGCTCGCCGCCGTCCTATGACAAGCAGTACGTGCGCGACTTCCTCGTGCGGAGCGGCTGGAACAAGGAGCCGCCGGCGCCGGCGCTCCCGCCCGAGGTCATCGCCGGGACCAGCCAGCGTTACCGCGAGTGCTACGGGAAGCTCACCGGCGAGGAGTGGTTCGGATGATCTTCGTCGCGACCATCCGCGTGCTGCCCAAGAGCGAGGTGCGCGATCCGCAGGGGGAGGCGGTGCGCGGCGCGCTGCGGTCGCTTGGCCTCGCGGTGTCCGAGGTTCGCACCGGCAAGGAGATCGTCGTGACGTTCGAAGCTGCCGACGAGACCGCGGCGCGCGACGCGGTCCGCGTCATGGGCACCGAGCTCCTCGCGAACCCGGTGATCGAGGACTACGCGTACGAGCTGAAGGAGGGCGCGCCGGCATGACGCGCGTCGCGATCCTCCGCTACCCCGGCACCTGGAGCGAGCGCGACTTCCAGCACGCGCTGTCACTCGTGCCGGGTGTCGAGAGCGACATCCTCTGGCACGAGGACGCCGACCTTAAGGGCTACGACGCCGCCGTCGTCCCGGGTGGCTTTACCTATGGCGACTACGTACGCGCGGGCGCGATCGCGAAGCTCTCGCCCGCGACGCGCGAGCTGCGGCGCTTCGCCGACGCGGGCAAGCTCGTGCTGGGCTCGTGCAACGGCTTCCAGATCCTGTGCGAGGCCGGGCTTCTGCCCGGCGCGCTGGTGCGCAACCGCGGCCTCGAGTTCCGCTGCGACTGGGTCCACCTGCGTGTCGAACGCGATGACACGCCGTGGACCACGGGCCTGCGCGACGCGGTGTTGCGCATGCCGATCGCGCACGGCGAGGGCTGCTGGGTCGCGGACGACGAGACGCTCGCCGATGTCGAATCGCGCGGGCAGGTCGTATTCCGCTACACGGACGAGCGCGGCGGCGCGACAGCGGCGGCGAATCCCAACGGATCGCTCGCCAACATCGCCGGCGTGTGCAATGAGGGCCGCAACGTCGTGGGTCTCATGCCTCACCCGGAACGGTGCTCGGAAGCCCTCCTGGGGGGCACTGACGGGTATCGGGTCCTGGCCAATCTCGCCCCGGCTCTGGCAGGCACGGCTCCTGCCCTATATAGATAGGTATAGAGATGGACCTTTTCGAGAAACAGGCCCAACTCCAGTCGCTCTTTCAGACGAGCCCGGTCGACGCTGCCTACGGCCAGGGCACCCCCGCCGCGCGCAAGCTCGCGGGCGCATTCGCCGACCAGAGCGTCGGCCTCCTGCTTCATGCCAAGGTGCGGGCCAACGAGTTCTTCGACTATCAGGTCTACTTCGTGAGTGAGCTGTCGAAGACCCTCGAGACCGAGGGCCTCGACGTCGTGATCCTCAACCAAGCGTCGCTCCTCCAGCGCGCGCAGGTCATCCGCAGCTGGAGCCTTCTCTTCCAACGCGACCACAAGCGCCGGGTCCAGTGGGAGGCGCGCGCGGTCATGGAGTACCTCGAGTTCCAGAAATACGACGACATCCAGAGCAAAGCACTAGCCGAACGCACCAAGGGCGAGCGCTTCGCGATCGACGCCGAGTACGTGTTCGCGCGTCTCGCGCGCCTGCGCGAATACACGCAGCTGCTCTCTGACCTGCGGCCGATCGACCGGGTGAAGTTCCGTTCGGATCCAAAGCTCTACGGTCTGGCGCAGTGGTACCTGCAGCAGGCGGTGGAGCTGCTCTTCGGGACCGGCGCGTATCTGGTGATGGCGCTCGCGCTGCCGAAGCCCGAGGCGTACCACGACATCCTCGACGCGATCGGCAAGCACGGGATCATCGACAAACAGCTGGCCTACCGCCTCGAGCACCTCGCGAACCTGCGCAATCTGCTGGCCTATGACCGCGAGCAGACGGACATCGACGAGGTGTACGCATCGGTCCAGACCCGCGTGGCCGATCTGCTCGCGTTCGCCGATCAGATCGAGCGTTTCATCGGAGCCGACGCCGCGACATGAGCTCGTCCCCGATGCTCACGGGGACGGAAGCGGCGCAGCCTAAGTTGGACATCCTCGGCGAGGTCGGCCTGACGCCGTTCGAGGGCGCCCGCGTGCGCGAGCTCGTGGGTCGCGAGCCGAACGCGCTCGAGTGGGCGATGTTCGGCGCGATGTGGAGCGAGCACTGCGCCTACAAGCACTCGAAGAAGCTGCTCCGCACGCTGCCGACGAAGGGACCGCACGTCGCGCTCGGCCCCGGCGAGAACGCGGGGGCCGTCGATATCGGCGACGGACTGCTCTGCGCTTTCAAGGTCGAGAGCCACAACCACCCATCGGCGGTCGAGCCGTATCAGGGCGCGGCCACCGGTGTGGGCGGGATCCTGCGCGACGTCTTCGCGATGGGCGCGCGGCCGGTCGCGGTGCTCAACGCGCTGTTCTTCGGGCCGCCCAGCGCGCCACGCGCTCGGCGCCTGCTGTCCGGTGTGGTCGGAGGGATCTCCTATTACGGGAACTGCGTCGGCATCCCCGATGTCGGCGGCCACGTCTCGTTCGAGGATTGCTATTTGGAGAACCCGCTGGTGAACGCGATGTGCGTCGGCCTGGTCCAACGCGACCGGCTCTCGCGCGCGAACACCGCGAAGCCGGGCAGCGCCGTCTACCTGGTCGGCTCGGACACCGGCCGGGATGGGATCGCGGGTGCGTCGCTGCTCGCGAGCTTCGAGCTCGGGGCCGGGAGCGACGCGAAACGACCGTCGGTGCAGGTGGGGAATCCGTTCCTCGAGAAGCTGCTGATGGAAGCGACGCTCGAGCTGGTCGAGCTCGATGCTGTCGAGGCGGTCCAGGATCTCGGCGCCGCCGGGCTCACCTGCGCCTCGAGCGAGGTCGCGGCGCGAAGTGGCGTCGGCATGCGGATCGACGTCGACAGGGTGCCACGGCGCGCGAAGAACATGAGCCCCTACGAGGTGATGCTGAGCGAGAGCCAGGAGCGGATGCTCGTGATCGCGCGGCCCGGTCGCGAAGGCGACGTCGAGCGGATCTTCCGCCGCTGGGAGCTGCAGGGGGTGCGCATCGGCGAAGTCACTGAGGAAAAGGTGCTGACCATCTCGAGCGGCGCTGAGGTCGTTGCGACCCTCCCGCCGGCGTTGCTGGCGGACGAGGCGCCCGAATACGACGTCTCGCGGTGGGCCGCCCCACCTCGCGTCGCCGGCGACACCCTCCCCGACCGAGCCGACGTCGCCGCCGCTGCGGGGAACGAGCGACCGCTACACAAGATCGGACTGGAGCTTCTCGATCTGCTCGCATCGCCGGCGGTGGCGTCGCGAGCGGTCATCTATCGAACGTACGACCAGATGGTCGGCACCGACACGGTCCTCGGGCCCGGTGCGGACGCCGCGGTGCTCCGTATCAAAGGTCGAGCCGACGGGATCGCGGTGGCCATCGACGCCCAGCCGCGCGTCGCGGCGCTCGATCCATTCGTCGGCGCCGCGGCAGCCGTGGCCGAGGCGCTGCGGAACGTCGTGTGCGTCGGCGCGACGCCGCTCGCGATCACGGACTGCCTCAATCTGGGCAACCCCGAACGGCCCGAAGGGGCGTGGCAGCTCGAGCGAACGATCGCCGGCATCTCGGCGGCGTGTGTCGCGCTGGGCGTTCCGGTCGTGTCCGGCAACGTGTCGCTCTATAACGCGACGCGCGGCGCGGACATCTGGCCGACGGCGGTCATCGGCGCGGTCGGCCACCTCGGCGACGTGACGCGCCACATCCCGGTCACCTCGGGTCGCCCCGGCGACGTCGTGATGCTCGCCGGCAGCGCCAACGTCGCGGTGGGCGCGTCCACCTACGGCGCGTCCATCGGCGTGCACGAAGGGCCGATCGCGATCGACCTCGCGCTCGAGGCGCGCCTCCAGCGTTTCATCCTCGCCGCCCACGAGGCCGGCGCGCTGCGGGCCGCGCACGATCGTGCGGAGGGCGGCCTGGCGGTCGCGCTGGCGGAGCTCGCGCTGCGCGATCGCGTCGGGATGAAGGTCACCCTTCCGGCCGTCCGCGGCATCGACAAGCGCGCCGCGCTCTTTGGTGAAGGTCCGTCTGGCGCCGTCCTCGTCGTGGGTCCATCGTTGGAGTCGCGCCTGCGCGCGCTCGCGGCCCAGCACGACGTTCCGGTGTGGACGCTGGGGACGATCGGCGGAGATCTGCTCGAGATCGCGCCGGTGCTCGGTCTGCCGATCGCGTCGCTGGTCGATGCACACGCGAGCGGGCTCGCGCGAGCGCTGGGGAGGGAGGCCTAGACATGTGCGGCATCTGCGGCATCTGGAGCCCCCGCGAGCAGGCGAGCGCTGACCCGGCCGAGGCCGCCCGGCTGATGTTCTTCTCCTTATATGCGCTGCAGCACCGCGGGCAGGAGTCGGCCGGCATCGCCGCGACCGATGGCCGTGACCTGC
>VBEZ01000132.1 GCA_005882255.1 Chloroflexota bacterium
CATCCGCGCGCTGCAGCGAGGGCCCCACGCGGTGTTCCTTGGCGGCGAGCGCGTCGTGTGACCGAAGTACCAGCGTCGTGCGCGTAGCGCGCGCACACTGGTAGGGTCGATGACGTCGAAGGAGCAGCTTGCGCCCGCCCTCGAGACCGAGGGCGGGCTCGATGAGGCCAGCGCCGCCGAACCGGGGCGCACCTCGGCGCTCGCGGCGCTCGACTTCCGCGACTTCCGCCTCTTCTGGTTCGGCCTGGTCGTGTCGAACATCGGGTCGTGGATGCAGATCTACGGCCTGGGCTGGCTGGTGGTGCAGCTCGCGATCCGCGACGGGGCCCCGCAGCTCGCCCCGTTCTACCTCGGCCTCGTCGGCCTCGCCCGCGCGATCCCCGGTCTCGCGTTCGGTCTCTTCGGAGGCGCCGTCGCAGATCGAGCCGACCGGCGTCGCCTTCTCATCGTCACGCAGACCTCGGCCGCGATCGTCGCGTTCATCCTCGCGCTCCTCACGATCACCGAGCACATCACCATCGTCGAGATCGTGCTCATCAGCGCGATGAATTCGATCATCTTCTCGTTCGACGCCCCGACGCGTCAGGCGATGGTGCCGCGCCTCGTCACCGACCGCGAGCTCATGAGCGCCATCGGCCTCAACTCGGCGGCCTTCAACGGCGCGACGCTCGTGGGTCCGCTCATCGGCGGCGTGCTCATCATCCCGTTCGGTGTCGGTGGACTCATGCTCATCAACGCGATCTCCTATCTCGCCGTCGTCGCCGCCCTCTTCGTGATCTCACCGCAGCCGATCGAGGTGCGCACGCGTCTCTCGATGCTCGCGTCGATCCGCGAAGGACTCGCGTACATCCGCCGCGATCCGGTGCTGCGCTGGGTGGTGCTCCTCACGGTGACGACCGCGCTGTTCACGCGCCCGTACATACAGCTGCTGCCCGCGGAGGCGCAGTTCCTTGGCGTCGGCGCGCTCGAGCTCTCGTGGCTCCTCGCCGCGTCGGGGGTCGGAGCGCTCGCAGGCGCACTCGTGACGGCGTCGCTCGGTGGGTGGAAACGGCGCGGCGCGCTCCTGGTCGGCAGCGCGCTCATGCACGGCTTGCTGCTCGCGGTGTTCGCGGAACAGCGCTCCGTCCTCGGCGCGATGGTGTTCATCGGGCTCACGAGCTTCGCGGTCATGGTGTTCCTCGGGATGGCGAACACGCTCATGCAGACGCGCACGCCGAACCATCTGCGCGGCCGCGCGATGAGCGTGCACACGATGGTCTTCATGGGTTTCATGCCGCTCGGCCAGATGCTGCTCGGATCGCTGGGCACCGTCGCGGGCATCAACACCGCGTTCCTCGCGGGCGGCCTCGTCGTCGTGTGCGTCTCCGTTTTCGCGGTGCTGCGAGCCGCCGCATTGCGCGACGCGCTGGCGACCACACAGGGGCAAGTCGTCGCGCGTTCTGGCTCTCACTGAATCACGGCCGTCGGGGACCACGCCGGTGATGCCACCGTATTAACGAGGTGTATGACAATCGCTTGGCGAAGGTTCACCGGATCATTGATCTACTCGGGCGTTCCGCGGCCTCCTGAAGAAGCGACCGGCCTTTCGCGCGCGCTCGAAGATCACCGCTGCAAGTCAGCGACGAGCGTCTTGGCGGATTGGAGACGCTTCGTGCGTCCACGCCGGATATCCTCTTGCGCCTTGCGTTCTCCACGCTGCCATTCGTCCGTCCAGAAATATGCCTGTGATGCATCGACGGGCTTTTCTTGCGCAGGACGATTTCATTGTCATCGCGGACCTCAGCAAGAAAGACGCTGTGGTCTTCGCCAATTCGGGCCTATTTTCAGCCCTCTTGACAGGCCACTCGTGGCTCTCTACGTTCTAGAACATACGTTCTAATCCCATCCGGTGAGGCCAGGCTCCGGGCGGGTGGGACGGCCAAAGGGGAGCCGCCGTGGGAGCCACTGGACTGGCCGCAGCTATCGCGCGCATCGAGACGAGATACGGCACGCACGCCGTCCTGCGCGGCGATGTCGCGGAGCGCCAAGATGGCGAGCGCCGCATCGCGTCCGGGACGTCGCTCGACCGTGTCACCGGCGGCGGCATCCGGGCGGGGGAGCCGCTCGCGTTCGTCGGGCCACTGACCGCGGGCAAGCTCGCGCTCGCGCTCCAGGTCGCGGCCGCGGCGCAGCGCGAGGGCGGCATGGTCGCATGGATCGATCCGTCCGCCTCGTTCGATCCGCTCGCGGCAGTACGCGCGGGCGTGGATCTTGACCGCGTCGTCGTCGTGCGCGCGCGCGATGCGAGCGAGGTGCTCATCGCCGGCGCGGCCGCACTGCGTAGCGAAGGATTCCGTCTCGCGGTCATCGATGTCGGGCCATCGTTCGCGTCGCGCTGCGACGTGGACGATCTCGCCCCGCTGCTGCCGGTGGTACGCGGCTCGCCCGCGGCACTGCTCGTCGTGGCGGAAGAGCGCGGTCGGCGGATCGCGCTCCCGATGGTGCGGGTCGAACCGCTCGACTGGCGCGAGCGGTTCGGTCGCACCGTCGGATGGTCGTTCGCGGCGGGCGCGCCGGCGTCGCGCGAGCGCGCGCTGTTCGCCGTCACCGCGCTCGGCGCGGACGCGAGCGATCTCGGCACGCGCGCTGAGCTCGCGGAGCTCGCGAGTTGATCGCCGCGGTCGTCGTGCGCGACGCGACAGACACGCTGCATGCGCGCGCGCTCATCACGCTGCGCGCGCTGCTCCCGCACGTCGGCGTCGTCGCGACCGGAACGTTCGCCTGCGATCTCGCCGGCACCGAGCGCGTCCTCGGTGCGCCCTCGCGCATCGCGCGGCGGATCATCGAGCGCCTGGAGCGCATCGGTGCGCACGCGTCCGTGGGCGTCGCGCTCACGCCGTTCGCCGCGCGCGTTGCCGCGGAGCGCACCGGGCCGGGCGAGACACGCCTCGTGACCGATGCGCGCGAATACCTGACGCCGCTCCCGCTCGAGGTCCTGCCGCTCGACGAGAAGCTGCGCGACGAGCTCGGTCTCCTCGGGCTGCGGACCGTCGGTGACTTCGCCGGCCTGCCGCGCGGCGCGGTGTTCGACCGCTTCGGCCGTGGCGCGGCACGCGCGCACGCCCTCGCGCGGGCCGAGGACGAGGAGCGCGTGCACGCCGATCCACCGCCGCGGCGCATCTACGCGCGACGTCTCTGGGAGGAGCCGCTCGCGTCGAAGGAGCAGCTCGTCTTCGCGCTGCGCACCGCGCTGGACGAGATCTCCGCCGCACTCGCCGCCGACGGGCTCGCCGCGCTACGTCTTGCGGTGAAGCTCGAGCGCGAGGACGACGAGCCGCTGCGTCTCGAACGTTCCGTGCTGCCGCCGACGCGCGAGAGCGCCGCGCTCCTGCGATCGCTGCGCTGGGCGCTCGAGGAGCGCGCGCACATCGGTCGCGTGATCGGCTGCGCGGTCGAGGTGCGCGAGGCCGAGGCCGCGCGCGGCCGGCAGATCGGTCTCTTCGCGGCGGACGGCGCGCGCTGGGAGGAGGCGATCGCGAGCGCGCGCTACCTGCGCGAGAAGCTCGGCGTCGGTCGCGTGCTGCGGGCGCGCGTCGCCGATGCCGATGCGCGGCTACCCGAACGCGCAGCGGAGTGGAAGGAGGTCATCACGTGACACGTCTTGCTCAATCTCTCGGCTTCGCCGAGGAGATCCGCTCAAGGCTGGCCGAATTCGCTCCTCGCGGCAAAGCCGCTCGTCGCTCATGACTCGTCTTTTCGCCGACCCGATCCCGGCACGCCTCGTGTGGGATGAAGGGGAGCTCACGCTGCTACAGGTCGCGGGTCGGCGCTTCACCGTCGTCGAAGTGATGCGCCGCTGGCGTGTCGAGGCGGAGTGGTGGAAGGGCGGGCCCGCGCGCGACTACCTCACACTGCGCACCGCGGACGGCATGGTCTGCGACGTATACACCGACCGCGGCTCGGGATCGAGCTGGCTGCAGCGTGTTATGGACTGAGTCCGTGGTTCGCAGGTGCACAGGCGCGCCGTTGGTACTAGTCGACTTGCTAGTTCATTGCTACTGACTGGGCGCTGATCGCAGCCTGTAATCACCGTCCACATGCGACTCCTTGGTGCAGCCTTTGGCTTGGCGTTGATTCTCGGCGCGGCGCTGCCTAACGCTGCGGATGCGGCTTCTGTTGTGTGGGCCTACCCGGTCGGGAATGAGCCGTTTGGCGTTACGATCGATCCTTCTGACGGGCGGATCTACGTCGCTAATAGCGACGGCGGTACGAACAATCCCGGGTTTCTCTCCGTCGTTGACCCCGCTCTCAGTTGCTCACCAAGCTCCTGCCCACTTACTCAGATCGCCCTCGACTCTTCGCCCACCATGAGCGCGCTCGATCGCGGCCTCGGACGTCTATTCGTGACGACGCACAACCGCACGCTGACGTTCGTCGACATCGCGACCCAGTCGGTGGTCAATAGGATCCCGAATGCCGGCATGCTCGGTGTCGCCGTCGATGAGGCCACGCATCGCGTGTACGCGGCGTCTGAGACCTCCCTTTCGATGGTCGACGGGGTGACTGGCAGCGTGCTCCACACGGCGACCGTGACACCAGGCGACAACGACAACTGGTGGGCCGTCGCTCTCGACGCGGGCGCGCACCGCGTGTATGTGACCAACCTGGATATGAGCGCGCCCAGCCTGGTCATCTTCGATGCGGACGATCTGTCCTTCGTCGGTGAAGTGCTGCTGCCCGAAGTGCCCCGCCTCGCGCTCGCGGTCGACACGGCGAGACAGCTCGTGTACGTCGGCGGCTATTCCACCGCCGGCCGCCTCTATGTCGTCGACGCGACTCTCCGACGACTCACGAGGGCACTGGACCTTCAGACGGGAGGCAGCTTCCCGCTCTCCGCGACGCTCGTCGCAGCCGAAGATCGGCTTTATCTCTCACAGTCCGTGGAGTACGGCCCGAACAGCATCGTCGTGCTTGACCTCGGCACGCAGCAGGTAGTCCAGCGAGTCTTATTGCCCTGGCAGCCGGGGCAGATCGCGCTGCACGCGAACGGCCGTCTGTATGTCGCCGAACTGAGCGACCAACGTCTGGCCGCGATCGACCTGATGAACACCGCCCCGGTCATCGATAGCGTTACGTTCTCGCCAGCGCAGCCAACTACGGACGTCGTTCTTCGGGCGAACGTCGGTGCCCATGACCCCGATGGCGAGTCGCTGACGTATTCGTATGAATGGTCGCGGAACGGGGTGATCGTTGCCGGCGCGACCGGGTCGTCGTTCGATCTCTTGGTCGCGGGTCATGGCGATCGCGGCGACACGATCGCTGTCCGCGTAACCGCGATCGATCCCGAGGGTCTAGCGACGAGCGCAGGCAGCTCGGTGCTCATCGCGAACGCGCCACCCGCGCTCACGCTGAGCTTGAGCAGCACGTCGCCGGGCACAAATGACGTGCTCGTCGCGAACGCCGCGCCGTCGGACGCCGACGGCGATCCGGTCACCGTGACCTACGAATGGGCACGCAACGGCGTCGCGATCCCCGGTGCGACGACGGCGTCGCTCGATCTCGGCGTCTACGGTGACGAGGGAGACAGGATCGCCGTGAGCGTGACTGCGTCAGATGACCACGGCGCCGTCCGCGTCGCCACCGCGGTCGCCTTCGTTCTCCCGGGTTCGGGCACCTTCCTGTATCTGAAGAGCCAGCCCGGCGACTACATCGGCCAGGGCGCCGAGGAGCTCTACACCTCCACGAACTCGTTCATCGACGGTTCGCTGCCACAGGGCGGCAGCACGTTCAACGCTCGCGTGGTCCAGGGCAACTACGTCGATTGGTGGTACGTCACGATCGCGGCGCCGATCGGCCAACCGCTGGCGGTGGGCCACTACGGCGTTGCGGTGCGCGCCGCGTTCAGACCGGCGGGCACACCGGGTCTCGACATCAACGGCAACGGCCGGGGCTGCAACGAGTTGACCGGGCAGTTCGACGTGACGGCCGTCTCGTTCTCGTCCTACGGCGACGTATCGCTATTTGATGCGACGTTCGAACAGCACTGCGAGGGCGGCACGACGGCGCTCACGGGTCGCATCCGACTTGAGATCCCGCCTCCGACACCAGGCGTCACGCTGCCGCCGGGCTCCATGACGGTGCCAACCTCCGGAACGTTCCTCTATATGAACCAGCCGAACACTACGGGTGGCAGCTACGAGCAGCTGTACACGTCCGCCGACTCAACATTCAATCCATCGTTTGCCCAGGGCGCCAACCTGTTCTACTCATCTGTGATCCAGGGCAACTACGTGCACTGGTGGTATGTCAACATCGCCGCGCCGCTCGGCCAGCCCCTTACCACCGGTTCCTACGTCCACGCAGTCCGTGCGATGTCTCGCACTGCTATTTCCCCTGGCTTAGACATATCTGGCGACGGCATGGGATGCAACGAGATCAAGGGGAAGTTCGACGTTGACGAGCTCTCGTTCGCGCCCAGCGGCGAGCTTCTGGTGTTCCAGGCTACCTTCGAGCAGTGGTGCGATTCGAGCTTCACCGCGCGTTACGGGCGCATCCGCATCCAAAATGCGCCGCCGATCCCCCCGGTGACGCTCGCCGTCACCGTGCGCGAGGAGGGGAGCGCAAGTAGCAAGACCGGTGTCGCGACGATCTCCGGCACCGTGTCGTGCTCGCGCGTAGCAACCGTCGAGGTGGGTGGCACGTTGACGCAGCAGGTCACGAAGCGCGTGACCGTCACCGGCGCCTTCTCGACGACCGTTGCCTGCACGACGCCGTCAGTCACCTGGTCGGCAACGGTGACCGGCGAGGGCGGACGATTTGGGTCTGGCCAAGCGACAGTGGTGTTGACCGCCACGGCATGCGAGCCGCAGTGCGTTCACTCGGACGCGACACGCACGGTGAAGTTGAACTCCAGCAAGTAACCGCGCTCCCTTTTTCGGATGTGGATAGACTAGAACATACGTTCTAACAGGCAGTAGGGGAGCGCGATGCCTGAACGACTAGGGCTGAGCCACGTATCCCGGCATGCCCGGCGCGAGGATGGTGACGAGCTGAGCGGCCGGCTTGCCGGGCAGCACGGACACGCACATGTACCCGCTCGTCTCGCTCAGGCGCTTGCCGTCCGGCACCACGACGCGCAATGGATCGTTGTCGGGTGTCGACACGACGAACGAAGCAGGCGTGACATCGCTCACCTGGCCGCAGCGAACGACCGTCTCGGAAGCGTTCGCGCTCATTCCGATGATCGCAGCCAGGATCGCGATGGCGAAAAGCAAGGGAAAAAGTCGCATGTAAGACATGGAGCAAGGGCCGTGCCGCTCACAGCGTTTCGGGATCGCGAAGACGCAGCCCTGGGATCTTCTTGAAGTCGCGAACGTTTCGTGTCGTGAGTTGCAGGCCGTGCTCGAGCGCTGTTGCCGCGATGAGTGCGTCCGCAGCGCCCATGCCGAAGGTTCGACGCAAGGCACCGCCACGTTCGGCGATCGTCCGATCTACGGGAATCTCGCGGAACGGCGAGAGCACCGTTCGAACTCGCGGCTCCTCGGTATCGCGGCCGGCGAACAGCTCCGCTCGAGTGATGACCGAATACCACACGGCGTGTCCACTGACATTGACGCGGCGTGCGCCGCGAAGTATGTCGATGAAGACATCACTGTCAATCAGAAGATCGGACACGCCATCCCAACCTGCGTTCGCGCTTCCTCCAGTACGTGCGCGGCGGCACCTTCAATTTCGGCAGCGTGCCGAAGCTCTCGTCGAGGATCCGCTGGGCGTCGGCGGTCGCGGGCGTGCCGATGTATGCGTCGATCGCGTCGCGGACGACGGCCGCCAGCGTCTTGCGCTCGCGACGGCGTCGAGCGTCAAGAGCCTTGCGCTGCTCTTCGGTCAGGTAGATCTGCGTTCGGACGGCTCCCATATACAGCACAACATACAGCATGGCGATGCGCTACCAGCGTGCCCTCAATTCATACGGATGGTCCTTGCGTGAGCACCGGCTACGTCGAGCTCCATGCACACTCGAATTACAGCTTTCTCGACGGCGCCTCCGATGTGGAGGAGCTCGTCACGGCGGCGGTCGAGCGAGGGATGGATGCGCTCGCCCTCACCGACACGAACGGCCTCTACGGCGCGGTGCGCTTCTGGAACGCCGCCAAGGACGCGGGCATCCGTCCGCTCTACGGCGCGGAGATCCAGACGCTCGACTTCGGGCACCTCGTGCTCATCGCGCGCGATCGCATCGGCTGGCGGAGTCTCTGCCGCACGATCTCCGCGGCGCAGCTCGCGGGCGA
>VBEZ01000133.1 GCA_005882255.1 Chloroflexota bacterium
GAGCCGGCGGTCGGCGAGTGGTCGCTGCGACAGACGCTCGCGCATACGATCGGGGTGGAGCGGTCGTATCGCGCGAACACCGAGTTCGCGCTGGTGCGCGCGGACGGCGATCCCCTCAGCCTGCCGCAGGATCCCGACGTGCCGGTGCGCACGCCGACCGGCGAGTACCGCCGCCCGCGACCGGACCCGGCCGACACGGCGGGCGGGGTGCTCGATATCGTCGCGGCCTTCGCGAGGCGGCGCGCTGAGACCGACGACTCGCTGTCTACGCTTAGCGAGACGCAGCTGCGGCGGCCGTCACAGTGGGGCGCGGCGCAAGACCCCGCGGTCATCGACGTTCGGTTTCGGCTGCACCGTTTTGCCTCGCACATCGTCGAGCACACCGTCCAGTGCGAAAAGACGATGGCGTCGCTGGGTGTGACGCTCAATGACCCAAGCGCCGTGGTGCGATCGATCGGGGCGATGCGCGGCGCGCACGAACGGCGCTCGCCACGCGCGGTGCTCGACGCGCTCGACGCGGCGCTGCTCGCGAAGGCGGACGCCGTCGGGGCCTAGTCGCGGCGAGGCGCGGCGGCTAGGCTTTCGCTTGGGCGAGTGGAGTAATGGCAGCCTCGAGAGTTTTAGGAGCTCTTGCTCGAAAGAGCGTGAGGGTTCGAGTCCCTCCTCGCCCACCGAGTGAGTTAGCTACGAGGTGCACAGGCACGTAGGGTCAATAGCCGGTAAATAGGGCCGCCCGGCTCGATCGCTCGCCGGCCTCGCAACAGGACCAGCGGTGGGCTGGCGGTACCGTTTTCTCAGTGTTCAACCCGTCCAGGGTCGCTAATCCTGAACAAATGCGGCCCCGCGTCTTAGTCGCGGACGACGACCCGTCGACCCGGGCCCTGATCGATCTGGCCCTCCAGGAGGCGGGCTACGACTGCGTCCTCGCCGCGGACGGCAAGGCGGCGCTCGAGCAGGCGCGCGCGACGCGGCCCGACCTGGTCGTCCTGGACGTCGCCATGCCGTTCCTGTCCGGCGACGACGTGCAGCGCGAGCTCCGCCGCGACCGGCGCTCGCGGTACATCCCGGTCGTCTTCGTCACGGCGAAGCGGACCACCGCCGAGATGACCGCGCGCTTTCGGAACGGCGCCGACGACTTCGTGGCGAAGCCGTTCGACGTCGACGAGCTGGTGGCCCGTATCGCGTCCGCCCTGCGCCGCGCGGCCGAGCTGCGCGCGCTCAATCCGCTCTCGGGGCTGCCGGGCAATCTGAGCATCGCGCATGAGATCGACGCGCGGCTCGCGGACGGCAGTGAGGTCGCGTGCCTGTACGTCGACGTCGACCACTTCAAGGACTTCAACGACCGGCATGGGTTCGCGCGCGGCGACCGCGTCATCGCCCATCTCGCCGAGCTGCTGAGCCAGGCCGTCGGCGAGATCAGCGAAGACACGTTCATCGGTCACATCGGCGGCGACGACTTCGTCGTTCTCGCTCCTTCGGGTGAGGCCGAGACGCTCGCAGGGTGCATCACGCGGCGATTCGATGAGACCACGCCGTCGCTGTACGACGAGAAGGACCGCCAGCGCGGCTCGATCGAGGCACGCGACCGCAAAGGCGTCCTCCGCCGGATCCCGCTCGCGTCGCTTTCGATCGGGATCGCGCGATCGACCGGCGCCGCGAGACCGCCGTTAGCGTCGCCTCGCCCACGCCTTGAAGATCGATCGCAGCGAGAGGAACATCACGATCGCGACGACCTGACCCATGAGGATCGCGCGATTGACGTCGACGGCAGGACGCCAGATCGCATCGCCGTCCTTGATGATCCACGCCCCGGCTGGGCGCGCCACCAGGCCGAAGCCGCTGCCGCCGTTGCCCTGCGCGTCACCGCCGCCGCCGCCACCGCCCATCACGACCGCCGCCGGGATAACCGTGACGCCGTCCTGCTGCAGGGGCTCGCCGTATACGCGTCGCACCGTGATCGCATCGCGCGCCTGATTGACCGTCTCGAGCGCATTCATCGCCTGGCCCCCCTTGTGTCGTGAGTCCGACGATACCCCTAGATCTCGAGCTCGAGTCCCTCTCGCGCGACGACGACTTCCAGTCCGGGGCGTCGCTCGTTCGCCGCGCGCTGCGCGTCCCTCCCGATGCGGTCGAGCGCGTCGTCGCTGCGGTAGGGGTCGTGGTGATAAAGCACGAGCCTGCCGACCCGCGCCTTCACCGCGACGTCGATGGCCGAATCGACGGTCGAGTGACCCCATGTCGCCTTGAAGTCGCTGGGCAGGAACTGCGCGTCGTGGATCAGCGTGTTCGCGTCGGCCGACAGCGGGATCACCGGATTCGGTCTGCCCGAGAACGCATCCTCGGTGTCCGTCGCGTACACGAGCGAGCGCCCGTCGGCCTCGACGCGGTACGCCAGCGCCGGGGCCGGATGGAAGATCGTCGACGAATGGACGCGAAACGGCCCGACGCGCTGGTCGGATCCGTCCGTCATCTCCTCGATGCTCAGCCGAACGGGCAGGTCGTCGATGGCCACGGGAAAGAACGGGTCGTCCATGCCCATGCCGAGCAGGTCCTTCAGTGTGCGCGACTGCTTGGGACCGATGATGCGCAGGCGGCTCTTCGGGTCGTACGCGGGACGGAAGAACGGGATGCCCTGGATGTGGTCCCAGTGGAGATGCGAGAGGAGCAGGTCCACGTCAAAGGCGCGCCCGCTGCCGCCGTTCATCATCGCGATGCCGAGCTCGCGCAGGCCGGTCCCGGCGTCGAGGACCAGCAGCGCGCCGGTCGAGTCGCGCACCTCGACGCAGGCGGTGTTGCCGCCATAGCGCACCGTGCTCGGGCCCGGTGTCGGGATCGAGCCGCGCGTTCCCCAGAATCGGATCTTCACGAGGTCGTCGCCTTCGCCGCTGCCCGATCGCGCTCCGAGAGACCGGCCGCCTCCTGGATCGTCCCCATACCCTCGTAACCCGGCTTCGGCCAGGTATGTTTCAGCGCCGCCAGCGCGGCCTCGAGGTGCGGCTTCGCGGCGTGCACCGCGGCCATCACCTTGGGATCGAGGTGCTCGCCGGCCATACCGTCCATGATCTCCAGCGTCCGGTCGAGCGGATACGCCGGCTTGTAATAGCGCGGCGCGGTGAGGGCGTCGAACACGTCCGCCGCGGCCACGATGCGTGCGCCGAGCACGATCGACTCCGCCGCAAGTCCTTTCGGGTAGCCCTTGCCATCCATGCGCTCGTGGTGCTGCGCTGCGATCACCGGCACATCCCGCATGTCACGTGGGAACTCGAGATGCGCGAGGAACTCGCCGGTCTTTTCGGCATGCGCCTTCATGTATTCGAACTCGGCGTCGTCGAGCTTCCCGGGCTTCTGTAGGAACTTGTCGCGCACCGCGATCTTCCCGTAGTCGTGCAGCAGGGCTGCGGCACGGAGCTTCTCGAGGTCCTTGCCGCGCAGGCCCATCGCGCGCCCGATCACGTCCGCGTACCGCGTGACCCGCAGGCTGTGACCGGCGGTCTGCTGGTCGCGCGCGTCGACCGTCATTGCGAGCGTCTCGATGAGCGTCTGCCACAGCTGCTTCTGCTCGGCCACGAGCTGGGCGTTCTCGACGGCGACGGCGGCCGAGGCGGCGAGCGAGGCGAGCGTGTCCTCGTCGGCGGTCGTGAAGGGGCCACCGCCATGCTTGTTGACGGCCTGGAACACGCCGATGACCCGGCCCTCCTGTCCTGTCATCGGATAGGTCAGGAGGCTCTTCGTCTGATAGCCGCTCTGCTGATCCGGCTCGGGGTTGAAGCGCGCGTCGGCGTAGGCGTCCGGGATGTTGATGACCTCGCCGGTCTGCGCGACGCTGCCGGCGATCCCGGTCCCGAGCGCGATGCGGATCTCGCCGGTCCCCAGCGCGATGCGCGACCACAGCTCGCCGCGGTCGGCGTCGACGATGAAGATCGTCGCCCGGTCCGCCGCGAGGAGCTCTTGCGTCGCTTCGGCCATGAGGTGCAACAGCGAATCCAGGTCGGTCACCGACATGAGTCGCCGCGTCACATCGAGGATCACCTCGAGCCGATGGCCGGCGGTCCGCCGCTCGCGGCTGCGTCGTTCCGCGGCGCGCCGGTCGTCGCCCTCCGGTGGTGCTCCGGCCGCGGCTCGACGCTGCGTGCTCCGGCGGTCGGCCGGCCGGCCGCTCAGTCCGCCGACGTGATGTGCTCCGCCACCGGCGCGATCGTCTCCGCGATCTGCTCGAGAAGCATCTGATCGCGGCGCTCGAACGTGCCGTTGCGCTTGTTGAGGACCTGGATGACGGCGACCGGCTTTCCCTGACTCCCCCAGACGGGGACGACCAGCACGTTCAGCGTGCGGAACCCGGTGCGCATGTCGAACTTGCGATCGAAGCGTGAGTCCGCGTACGCATCCGGCACGTTGATGGTCTCGCCGGTGAGCGCGGACTGACCCGCGAGGCCCTGGCCGATCGGGAGGCGGATCTCCGTCGAGGTGCGCTGGGCGACACGAGCCCAGAGCTCCTGCTTCTGTTGATCCACGACGTAGAAGGTGCAGCGCTCGGCGTCGACCGCCTGCGAGCAGAGCTCCACGAGGCCACGCAGGTACGCCTCGCGGTCGCGCTGCACCGACAGGTGCCCGAGCTTCACCAGGATGAGCGCGACCTTGTCGTCGAGCATGTCGATCAATGGAACCCGGCCGCGGCCGCGCTCGCGACCCTGATCGGCGGCGCGGGCGCGGCGTTCGGATTCGTAAGCGCGCCGATGCGGTTGATCTGGTAGCACGCGACCGGCTCCGCGCGGCCCTTCACCTGGATCGCGCCGAGATCGACGTAGTCGACGTCGCTGCCGAGCTCGCCCAGCGTCTCGGCGCTGCAGGCGACCTGGTCGCGACGCGCGATATCGGCCGACGTGAGGCGTGAGGCGACGTTCGCGGTGTCACCGATGACGGTGTACTCCATGCGCCCAAGCGCCCCGAGGAAGCCGGCCACGACATGCCCGGTGTTGATGCCGAAGCCGAACGAGACGTCGGGTCCTCCCTTCGCGCGCTCGGCCTGGATCCACTTCTGCATCTCCAACGCACACTCCACCGCCTTGCGCGCCTCGTCGGCGACCTCGATCGGCGCGCCCCAGATGACCATGATGTTGTCACCGTTGTACTTGTTCACGCTGCCTTCATAGCGGTTGACGATGGTCACCATACCGTCGAAGTAACGGTTGAGGTGCCCGAGGAGGATGGCTGGCGTCATTCCCTCGGAGATCGTCGTGAACCCCCGGATGTCGCCGAAGAGCACGGTCACGCGGCGGTCCTCGCCGCCCAGGGCGAGCTGGCCCGTCTCCTCCCGGTCCATGATCGTGCGCGCGACCGCGGGAGTGACGAAGCGGCCGAACGTGTTCTGCGTGCGCGACACCGCGAGCTGCTCCTCGAAGAGAAGGTAGCCGAGTCCGATCACCCACCAGAACGCTGCCGGGATGACGTAGCCGATCGACGGAACCTCGACCGGTCCGTTCCCCACGGCGCCCTGCGTCTGAAGCGAGAAGAGGACATAGGCGCCCGCGATGTACAGGACGAGGACGCCCAGCGCGGCGAGGAAGCCCCACAGCCGCCAGCGCACGACGAGGAGCATGCCGCCGAGCGTCACGAGCAGGAGCTGCGCCAGCGTGGTGATGAAGCCCTGCTCCAGCACGGGGTAGCGGTTGGTGAAGATCGACTGCGCCGTGTTCGCCCAGATCTCCACGCCGAACATCTTCCGCCCGACGCTGTTCGGCACGGGGTAGTCGTCCGGCACCGCGGAGACGGAGTGGAAGCCGACGAATACCGTCCGGCCGACGATGAGGTCGCGAGGCACGGCGCCGGCGATCACGTCCTTCATCGAGACGACGCAGAACTCGAGCGGGTTCGCGCAGAAACCGACCTTCTGCTGCTCCGTCGTGGAGGTGGCCGGCCGCGACGCGTAGTACACCGGCATGCCGCCGCGCTGATTGAGCGGCAGCACGCGCTGGCCGAGCGGCGCGGGTATGACGAGCCGGTCGCCGGTGAGGCTCGCCTTCGTGAGGTCGGCGCGCACCTGCCGCGCCGCGGCGAGGAGGGGCAGCGCGTAGTACGTCGTTCCGTCGGGGCCCTCGATGCGCATCTGCGCGTCGCGAACGTGTCCATCGGGATCGGCGGTCACGTTCACCGAGCCGAGGCCGGCCGCCGCCGAGCTGAGCTGCGCGATCGGAAGCTGCACGACCGCGAACTTCGTCGAGTGGTCGGTCAGCATGCCGTCGCCCGCGCCCTGCATGGCGAGGATCACGTTGCCGGCGTCTTTGATCGCCGACGCGAGCAGCGCGTCGTCCTCGGGGCTCGGCGAGCGGTCGTAGAAGCTGACGTCCATGGCGATCACGGTCGGGCTCTGCGCCCGGAGGGCGCGGATGAGATCGGCGTACGCGCGGCGCGGCAGCGGATACACGTCGTACTTGCTGATGGTGAGGTCGTCGACCGCGACGATGGTGATCTGGTTCTTCACCTGCGCCGGCGAGATGTCGATGGCCTTGTCGTAGATCGCGGTCTGCAGCGTCGTGTCGAACAGCTGGGTGACGAGTGCGACCGCGCCGAACAGCACCGCGAGCACCGCGAGCGCGGCGACGACCGCGCGCTGACGCCGCTGGCGCTTCGAAAACACCCTTCCCGCCACCTTTCGTGCCCGCCGCGGCGGGTCGGGTCAGATTATGGGGTCGTGCGCGCGCGCGAGCACGCTTTCCAGGACGCGTATCGAGCGCGCGTAGTCGGCGAGCGACAGGCGTTCCATCGGCGTGTGGTCGTACCGGGAGTCGCCGGGACCGTAGGCCACCATCGGGCAGCCCCACGCGGGAGCGAGGATGTTCATGTCGCTCGTGCCGCTCTTCACCTTGAAGGTCGCCTTGCCACCCGCATCCGCGATCGCGCCGACGAAGGCACGCGCGAGTGGTGTGGTGCGAGAGGTGCGCGCTGGCTCTTCGGCTCCGATGCGCTCGATCTCGATCGCCGCGCTGCCCGCGTGTGCCCCGACGACGGCGCGAAGGTCCGCCTCGAGCTCCGCGGTCGTGATGCCGGGCGGGATGCGGTAGCCGACGCGGAGCTCGGCTCGCTCGACGAGGCCGTCGCTCGTCCCGCCGCTCATGCCCTCGAGACGGCAGTCGAGCTTCGCGAAGCCTTCAGCGTCAGTCGTGCGTCGGTCCGCCGACGCCCGAAGGCGCGACCACAGCGCGAGCGCCTCCTCACTGCACGTGAGGCCGGGCGCGGCGCCGTGTCGCGCGGGACGCGACAGCGCGACGCGCAGCGCGAGACGGCCCTTGTACGCGACGGTGACCGCGTCCCATCCGGATGGCTCGCCGACGACGCACCAGTTCGGCGCCTGGAGCGTCGCGCGATACCGTGCGCCCGCGCTCGTCGGCGATTCCTCCTCGACGGCGCCGACCACCGTGACGCGCAGGCCGGCCACGCGCGTCGTTGCCGCCGCGACGAACGCGGCGAGCGGTCCCTTCGCGTCGACCGCGCCGCGTCCGACGAGCTCACCGTCCTCGACGCGCACCGCGATCTCGCCGGGGACCGTATCGATATGGCCGAGCAGAACGACATGCGTGGAGCCGTCCCCGATCTCGCCGACCGCGTTCCCCGCGTCGTCGACCGATGCGCGAAAGCCGCGCTCGGCCATCCGCGCGACGAGCCATTCCACCGCTTCGCCCTCGTTGCGGCTGGTGCTGGGGATGTTGACGAGGCCACGCACAAGGTCCACGTCCGCGCGAGGTGGCGATGCGCTCACGGTACCGGGCGAGAGCACTGCGTCCACGCGTTCGCGACGACGAAGCCCAGCACGGGGAGCCACATCGCGACGATCACGAGGCGGAGCCGTCGCCGTATCACGACGTGCGCCCGGCGCGGAAGCCGCGAGTAGATCCAGCCGAGGATGCCCGAGACGATGAACGCTTCGCCAGTGGGGTCGGCGGGATCGGTCATGCCAGCGCCTTGGCTGTTGCGACGAGCACGCGGTCGATCTGCGCCGCGCTGATGACGAGCGGCGGCAGGTAGCGCACGACGGTCGGGCCCGCGCCCAGCGCGAGGACTCCCTCGGCTTGCAGCGCTTTCAGCGTCGGGCCGGCGTTCTCCTTCAGCTCGATGCCCGCTAACAGGCCGAGCCCGCGGACCTCGCGCACCTTGTCGCTGCGAATGGCGCGCAGCCCGTCGAGCAGCTGCGCTCCCCTGTCGCGCGCGCACGCGGCGAGCTCGAGTCGCCGCATCTCGCCGATCGCGGCGATGGCCGCGGCGCACGCCAGCGGATTCCCGCCGAACGTCGACGAGTGCGAGCGCTTCGGGAGATCTCCCACCGCGCGCGAGAAGGCGATCGCGCCCATCGGCACGCCGCCCGCGATCGACTTCGCGACGCAGAGGATGTCCGGGACGACGTCGAACTGCTCGAGGGCGAACATCGTCCCGGTCCGGCAGAAACCGGTCTGCACCTCGTCGAACACGAGGAGCGCGCCGCGCTCGCGGCACACGCGCGCGGCCTCCGCGACGAACTCGCGCGTCGCCGGTCGCACGCCACCCTCACCCTGCACGAGCTCGACGATGAAGACGGCGGTCTCGGTCGTGATCGCCGCGCCCAGCGCCTCAGGTCTGTTGAAGGGCACGTGCGAGAAGCCGGGCACCAGCGGACCGAAGACGTCGCGGTACTCCGGGCCCCACGTCGCGGACAGGGCACCCATCGTCTTGCCGTGGAAGCCGCGCATCGTCGCGACCACGCCCGCTCGCTTCGTCGCGGCGCGCGCGAACTTGAGCGCGCCCTCCACCGCCTCGGTGCCGCTGTTGCAGAGGAACATCCGGTCGAGCGACGCCGGCAGCAGCGAGGCGAGGACGTCGTACAGCTCCGCCCGGCGGTCGTTGTAGAAGAGCTCGGTGCACGAGGCGAGCGTCCGCGCCTGTTCTGCGATCGCGTCAGCCACCGCCGCGTTGCCGTGCCCGAGGTTCGCCGAACCCTGCCCGCCGACGCAGTCGATGTATTCGCGGCCGTCCTCGTCGTAAAGGAGCGCACCGTCGCCGCGCACGATCGCGAGCGGCCGTTTGGTGTACAGGCCCGAGGTGTGCGCGTCCTCGCGCCCGACGGCCGAGCGCCGCTCCACGGTCATCCCTGGATCACCGTGCGGATCTGTGGGTCGCCCGACGCGCTCCGGATGACGACCTCGCCCACGCCGCCTTCGATCGCCTCGCGCGCCGCGAGGATCTTCTTCTTCATGCGGCCCTGCGCGAGCTTCTCGGCCTCGTCGAGCGTCGTCTCGGCGACGAGCGACGACGGATCGTTCGGATCCCGCAGCAGACCGGGCACGTTCGTGAGTATGAGCAGCGCGTCGGCGTCGATCGCGACCGCGATCCGCGCGGCGACGCGGTCGCCGTCGACGTTGAGCGCCTCGTTCTCGGTCGACAGCGCGAGCGGAGCGACGACGGGTACCCGACCGGGTCCGATGAACTGCGTGAGCAGCGGCAGGTTCACCGCCTCCACGGTGCCGGTGTAGTCGTCGCGCAGCAGGAGCGTCTTGCCGTCCTTCACCGAGCGCACGTCCTTGCGCTTCGCGACGAGCAGGCGGCCGGAGATCCCGGAAAGGCCGACCGCGTCGATGCCGCGCTGCTGGAGCTTCTCGACGTAGAGGAAGTTCTCAACGCCGAGCGCGGCCATCGCGAACACCTCGAGCGTGCGGCGATCGGTGCGGCGGCTGGAGTGACCGGACGGCGAGGTGATCGTCTCCTGTGGCACGCCAAGCGCGGCCGCGATGCGGTCGGTCTCCGCCGACGCTCCGTGGACCAACACGATCTCGTCGAGGCGCGCGACCTCGGCGACGAGCGTCGCGACGGCATCGCGGTCGACGCCAACCGAGCCACCGGCCTTCACGACCGCACGCAGCGTCATGGATGCAGTCCCACGAAACCGAGGCCGGCATCCTCCGGCATCCCGCGCGCGACGTTCATCGCCTGCACGCCGTTGCCCGCCGCGCCCTTCACGAGGTTGTCGATCGCGCACAGTGCGACGACGCGCTCACCACGCGGATCGGCCGCGAATCCGACGTCGGCGAAGTTCGTGCCCGCGAGCAGCTTCGGCTCGGGATAACGAAAGATGCCGGCGCGCTCCTTCACGATGCGCACGAACGGCTCGCGCGCGTA
>VBEZ01000243.1 GCA_005882255.1 Chloroflexota bacterium
GTCCGTGTGCCCGGAGTGCTCCTCGTCGGCGTGAGCGAGATCCAGACCGTAGCGCGTGGACTCGGGATCGCCGTCCGCGATGCGACTGAGCCGCTGCATCGCCGCCTCGCGCTCGAGCGGCCGAGTCTCCTTCGCGCCGCGGGCACGCCAGACGAGATCCGCCACCAGACCGACGACCGCACGGCGGGCCTTGCGCCAATCGGCGAGGGTCACACCGGCTTCCCGCCACGGCTTCACCGACTGAGGCCTCGCAGCATCGCTGCCGCGTCCAGCGCTATGACGAACTATTGACAGAGTCGTTACCTCAGGGAACTTTCGGCAGCCGATCGAGCGCGTCGCCCAGGTAGCCGTAGGCGATAAATCCAAGGAAGGCGACGCAGACGAGGAAGGCGAAGATCCACATCAGAAAGGCGACGCGCCGAACGTAGCCGCTGTCTTCGCGAACTTCGCGCACGGCGCGCTAGCGAGCGCCCCTCGTGGTCTTCTTCGTCGTTCGTTTCGCTGCGGCGGTCTTCTTGGCGGTGGTCTTTTTCGTCGCGCCTTTGGCCGGCAGCGTCAACGCGTAGCGGTGACCGCGCTCGATCCACGCGCCGAGCTCTTTCGGCTTGGACACGATCGTCGCCGGGACGACGACGTACTCGTTCATCACATGGCCCATCGGCTTGAACTGCGCGGCGCCCTTCAGCTTGAGCAGCGCGGCGCGATCCGTTTCCGCGAGGCGCACCATGATCGTGTCCTGAAAGGTCCCGGCGAACAGATTCCCGTTCACGAAGGCGCTCGCGTATCCGAACATCGGCCGTCGGGTGACGCTCGGTGAAGCGGGGAGCGCCTTGTCGAAGGCCGCGACGAGCTCGGGCGATGCCTTCTTCCAGGCTTTCACGTTGGCTGGACTCTACCTAAAACGGTCCTTGTCCCGCCGAGGTCGCTCAGGTGGTGGCGAGCTGTCCGTAAACGGAGCACTACACGACGCGGCTTCGCGTCGGACGGCGGGTCCGTCGCCGTGTCCTCGACTCGGCGCCGGCGAGCGCGTCGAGCGCCGCGAGCGCCTGGCTCGAACGCGCGGCCAGGGCCGGCGTGCCCTGGCGCAGGGCCCAGCCGTCGGCGACGCGCGCGAGCAGGTCGGCCAGCCGCTGACGTTCGGGCGCATCGAGCGGTCTGAGGAGCGTGTCCGCCTGCGCGGCGAGGTCGGACGCGACCCTCCGGTGCGTCTCTTCGCCTCGGCGGGTGAGGTGGATCTGATACGAACGCCTGTCGCTGGCGTCGCGGGCGCGCTCGATGAGGTCTTGCCGTTCGAGATCGTCGAGCAGGTATGTCATCACGGTCCGATCCGTGCCGGTCGCCGTCGCGAGGTCGATCTGCGGCCGCGGGCCCCCTTCAGCGAGCGCGCTCAACACGGTCCAGCCGCGAGGCGTTAGCCCGAGCGGTCGGAGCCGCTCGCGCGCGAGGCTCTGGGCGGCGGCCGCGGCGACCGTGAGCAGCTGCCCGATCCGTTCCGGCTTTCGCGCTGCTCTCGTGTGCTTGCGTTCCATAGCGCCGTACATGGAGACACGCAGAGCTGTCGTCACGGGAGCCTCGCACGGAATTGGCGTCCACATCGCTCGGGCGCTCGCGGCGCGAGACATCGACCTGTTGCTGGTGGCACGATCCGCATCAGAGCTTGCGCGCGTCGCCCGAGAGCTTGGCGCCCCCGGACGCTCGGTAGCGTATGCGGCCCTGGACCTCTCCAGTCCGAGCGCTGCTGAAGACGTTGCGGCCGCGGTCACGGCCGAGCTGGGCAGCGCTGACATCTTGGTGAACAACGCGGCCGTCGAGCTCCAACGGCGCTTTCACACGCTTACTGCGGCGGAGATCGAGGCGGTCATTCGACTTGACCTGATCACGCCAGTGGCGCTCGCGCGCGTGTTGCTACCTGGGATGATCGAGCGCGGGTACGGCCGGATCGTCAACATCTCCTCGATCGCCGGTCGTGTGGGCTTCCCGCTCTCCGAGGCGTATGCGGCGAGCAAGGACGGTCTCATCGCCTTCAGCCGCGTGCTGCGGAACGACTACCGCGGCACTGGCGTCTCCGCCTCGGCCGTGATCCTGGGCGCGGTGAAGGGCGACGGCTTCGGTCAGCGGACGCTCGACGAGCTCGGCCTCAAGACGGGTGGCGCGATGCTCGCGACTCCGCAGCAGGTCGCGAATGCGGTGGTGAGGGCGATCGAGAAAGACACGGCGGAGATCGTCGTCATGCCCGGTCCCGGCCGACTCATGAAGGCGCTCATGGATCTCTTCCCGGGCATGGGGCCGGCCATGACGCGAATGAGCGGCGGCGACAAGCTCATGGCGACGGTCGCGGACCTGCGAGAAGCGCGCCGCGCCGCGCCGTCCGCCACAGGTCGCTCCGGTCAGCAGCCGTGATGACCTATCTGCGCGATCCCGCTGGCAACCTCATCGAGCTCTACTCGGCACTCAGGCCCTAGCGGCCCGCGCCACGGAAACCATTGGTCGCGGAGACGTTCGCAGTGGTCCCGGGTTCTCGCGATCAGCAGTAGCTGGTCGTTCCCGTAGCGCTCCATGGGAGGCGCGACAGCGAGCACTTGGCGGCGCGGATCTCGGCAACCGTGTAGTTGTGCCTAGCCATCGCTGAGCCAGTAACGCTGTTCGCCGAATTCGGTCGTGACGCGCACTGTTGGATCGACACTCACGGTGAGATCGCCGGCGGCGAAACGAGCCCGCAGCCCATTTACGAAGGATGCCGTCGATCTGTTCAATGGGCCGACCCCGGAGACACCGTCGACGGCTGGGAACACTGTGATCCGACAGCTAGGCATCAGCCGCGCGATCGCATCGGCGTCGCGCCCCGTGAACGCGCCGGCGAGCGCGTCCGCCACAGCTCGCGTGGCGATCACCGGCGGGGTCGTGGGCGAGGCTGAGGGAAAAGGGGCAGGCGCAGTAGCGACGAATGAGCTCGCGATCTCATCGAGCCAGCCCTTCGGCAGCGACGAGGGCTGCCTCCAGAAGTCAGGGCTGATCACATACATGCGGTCGTTGGCCGATATCACGAAGAGCGTCGTCTCGGCGAACACATTGTCGGTCACGAGCCGGACGGCCTCGAGCCCGGCGATTGTCAGCTGTTGCACCTTTTGGTGCGCGCTCAGCGGCTGCGTCCCTGTCGACTGCGGGGTGGCTACCCATTCCGTCACGGACAAGTGGTGAACATTCCTCGAGACCCTGATCCCGACCTCGGACTCCCTCTGCGGATAGTCCAGAGCGACATCTCCGCTGTCCTGGAGGCAGAGGGTGCGAGCACCCACCTCCGACAAGGGCGTGTAATCGTCTCGACCGAGATCCTCCTCGCTCCCCGCAATGATTCTGGATGCGGACCTGCGATACCCCGATGGAAAGGCGATGCGATAGCCGAGGATCGGGTTGTCGAAAGTGAGCGTCGGCGACCCCGGCGACCCCGGCGGACTCGCGGTGACGGCGGAGGTCACGCTCGGCGTCTCGAACGTAGGAGATGGTGACGGCAGCGCAGATGCGTGAGCCACGAACGACAATCCAGTTCACGCGGAGAGTCCAGAACAAGGTGATGCCAAACGTGTGATGGCGCCGCGCATCGCTAGCGAGGCGTTGACCTGATTCGGTGCGAGCGTCGGACGTCAGACTTGGAGAATACGAGAAGAGAAGACGTCGGCGCTCACAGATCCATCGGCGGTCGTCGGAAGCCCGTCAAGATCGTGTTTCGCTTTCGTGCTGATCAGCCGCGGCCGAGTACCGACGCCTTCACCTTTACGGCGACGTGCACGACGTGCGCGGAACCCAAGCCGACGGTGAGCGGGAGCGCCCCGTGAGCCGCCGCGGCTTCTGGTCCAAGTACCGTTTGTGCGCATGTCGTGGCTCTGGGTCGTGGGCCTGGCCGCGATGCCAACCTGCGTCAAGTCGGTGGGCAGGTCGGCACAATGGACGACATGAGAGCGCAGATCTCCGATCCCGCCCCGCGCTTCCTTGACCGGATCAACAGGGGAACCGTCGCTGCCGTCGTGCTGGGACTTCTCGTCGGTGGTGTGGTGGCGTTCGTTGCGGGGGGCGTGCTCGTCGACCGCGAAGCCAAGGGCATGCAGACGACGATCGACGGCTGGAGCACCGTCCGGCAGTGCGGCGAGCCCGGCAACGACATCCTGATGAAGGCCGCGTGCGCCAGGGACTGGACCGCGGCGAACCTCGCGCCCGAGGCGGTGTACTGGACGACGACCGTCGACAGCGCGGGGCAGACGCTCTCCGGCGGACACGACTACGTGCTCCACTTCCCACCGCGCGGCCTTCCGCCGAACGATGCGTTCTGGTCGCTCACGATGACCGACGCGCAGAAGCGGCTGGTGGCGAACCCAGCGAACCGGTACGCCGTCGGCGACCGCTCGGGACTGGTGCCGAACGCGGACGGCTCCCTCGACATCTACTTCCAGACCGCGTCGCCGGCTGCCGCCGGTCGGCAAGGCCAGCACTGACGTGGCCGCGGCCAACGCACCGGCGGTGATCGTGGACCGGGTGCCGTGGGTCCGCATCCTCCTCGGCCTCGCCGTCCTGGCGATCGTCGTCACCTACCTCGCCCGCCGACGCGGGCAAGCGGGGAGCACCGATCAGGCCCCGCGGCGACTGAAGCGCCCCCACCTGATCACCTTCTGGGCGGTCGCGATCGCCGCCTCGGCCATCGGCACGGTCGCCTTCGTCTACGTCTACCCGAACCTGATCTACAACGCCTGGGAAACGGACATCGTGGCTCACGGCGTCGATGCCGGTTCCAGCTCGGGCATTCCTGTCAACACGCTGTATGCGGTGCCCCAGCTCGCCGCGCCGGCCGCGTCCAACCGCGCCGTCCTGGTGACCGGCAGCAACACCGACACGCTCTATGTCGGCGGCTGGCTCGACTTGAGCACAGAGCCACAGGTCCTCCACGTTCCCGACATGGCCGGGCGCTACTACAGCGTCGAGTTCGTCGATCCGCGGGACGGCACCGTCTTCGGCTACGTCGGTCGCCGCGTCACCGGAACCAACGCGGGCAACTTCCTGATCACCGGGCCGGGCTGGAAGGGCACGGTTCCGAGCGGCGCGACGCAGCTGTCGTCGCCGGACAACTCGGTGTTCGTTGTCGGCCGCGTACTCGTTGAGAGCAACAGCGACCTTGGCACCGCCTACGACCTGGCGAAGCAGACCCAGCTGACGCCGCTCGACCGCTGGCAGGCGGGGCAGTAGGTTCCCGAAGCTCGCGATCCAGCGCCACGTGGTGTGATGGACCAGGGCGCGCTCGCGTTGGAGCGCGGGAGCCGGCAGTCCGGGGGGTGCAATGGTCTCCGCGGCCAATAGTCTTGAGAGTGCGCGCCTAGCATCTCCGCGTGGAGCGAATCGTTGCACTGTTTGGCGCGGTCGGCGCCAGCTCCTCGGAGACGGATGAAGAACGCTTGCGCCGATCTTTGCTCGTCGCACTTGCCCTGCTCATCAGCATCCTCGCGGTGTTCTGGGGGCTCCTCTACATCGTGTTCGGCGAGCCACTCGGCGGCGCGATCCCGCTGACGTACACGGTCCTTTCGCTCGCGAGCATCGTCGGTCTCACCCTCACGCGGCGTTATGACGTCTTCCGCTTCATGCAGCTCGTTCTCATGCTCGTGCTGCCATTCGCGCTGATGATCGTTCTTGGAGGCTTCATCCCGTCGAGCGTCGTCGCGGCCTGGGCCTTCGTCGCGCCACTGGGCGCGCTCGCCTTCGCGAGCCCGCGCGAAGCATTGCGCTGGTTCGTCGCATACAGCGTGCTCCTGGTCGTCGTCGGTATCGTCGGCGGCGCACTTCGTACGGCGAACAACCTGCCGCCGGGACTCATCGGCGCGATGTTCATCGTGAACATCGCGGCTGTGTCGGCCGTCGCATTCGCGGCGCTCTACGGGTTCGTGCGGGAGCGCGACCGGGCCTTCGCGGCCATCCGGCGCTTGTTCGGGCAGTACCTCTCACCGCAGATCGCGCGCTCGCTTCTCGCCGATCCTCGGCGCGCAGCGCTCGGCGGCGAGAACCGCGACGTGACGGCGCTCTTCGCGGACCTGGAGGGCTTCACGCCGTTCACCGAGAGTCGACCTCCACAGCAGACGGTCCTCGTGCTCAATCGTTACTTCAGCGCCGTCGTGCCAGTCATCTTCGCGAACGGTGGAACCATCATCCAGTTCGCCGGCGACGCGATCGTCGCCGTATGGAACGCGCCCGTCGAGCAGCCGCGGCATGCCCTCGCAGCGGCGCGGACCGCACTCGCGATGCAGCGGTCCATCGAGGACATCGTGCGAGAGGATCCGTCACTCCCGCGATTCCGGGTCGGGATCGCCACGGGCGCCGCTCTGGTCGGTAACGTGGGGAGCGAGGAGTTCCGCAACTACGTCGCGCACGGGGACGCCGTCAACCTTGCCGCGCGGCTCCAGACGGGCGCGAAAGCGGGAGAAGTTGTCATCTCGGCGCCCACGTATGCGCTCGTTCGCGACCACGCGACGGTCCGGCCACTCGGTCACTTCAGCGTCAAGGGGAAGTCGGAGCAGGTCGAGGCTTTCGTCCTCGAAGGTGTCGCC
>VBEZ01000134.1 GCA_005882255.1 Chloroflexota bacterium
TGGCCGATGCGGCCGCCGCGGTCGGGAACACCACCGCGGTCGAGGCCGCCGCCACGCTCGAGGCTGCGGCGGACGAAGACGCGATCGCTCTCGACCGTCTTCCGGTCCGCCCGGACGCCCGAGTCGGCGCGCTCACGCTGTGGTGGGAGCAACGTACGGGTCAGCGGCTGACGACGCGCCACCGAGCCGCGTTGGCGAAGCTCGCAGCGTCGACCAACGGCTCGCGATCCCTCGACCTACCGGGTGGGCGGGCGTTTCGGGAATACACGACGCTGCGGATCGCGGCTCGGGACGAGGGATCCGTGACGGCGGGTAAGAAGTCATTAAGAGACGCGCCGATCACGCTCGTGCGCGGGAGCACCGCGGACTGGCATGGATGGCGTTTCGCATTTGTTGTGGAGTTGCACGGGAGTTCGGAGGTCGCCCTCTTGGACGCAGAGCGAGTGGTCGTTCGCGGACGCGCACCAGGAGACCGAATGAACGGCGCGCGAGGTGCACGGGTCCAGGATGTGTTCACCAACGCGAAGGTCCCCGCGCGCGAGCGCGACGGGTGGCCGCTGGTCAGCGTCGGCGCGAGGGTGGTGTGGATCCCCGGCATCACGCCACCGCCGCGCTCGGGCCGAGCGGCCCTCCGAGTGCTCCGAATGGGGGAGGACTCCCGAGAAATGACCCTTGATAACCGCAAGCAGGTAGCATCGTTGATAGAAGTACGCCGACGAGGCGAAGAGAGAGGCCGACCACGAACCTAGACAACCGCATCTTCAAGAACGGCATCCTGACCCTGCTCCTGGTGGTGATGGGACTGGCGCTGCTCTACGCGTACCGCTCCCAGACGCCCTCGATGCAGCCGGTCGTCTACAGCCAGGCGGTCCAGGAGATCAATGCCGGACAGGTGAAGAAAGTCACGATCGTCGCCAACAAAGCGACGATCGAGCTGCTCAACAGCACGGACAAACAACAGCTGACCCTGCCCGACCGACCCGAGACGTTCCAGAAGCTGCTCGACGACTACAACGTGGCCAATCCGTCGCGGCAGATCATCATCGATTACCAGGCCGAGAGCGCCACGTTCTCGGTCATCGGCTCGATCTTCCTGAGCCTTTTGCCGGTCGTGCTCATCGGCGGCTTCTTCTTCTACATGATGCGGCAGGCCCAGGGCACCAATAACCAGGCCCTTTCCTTCGGAAAGAGCCGGGCCCGCATGTTCATCGGCAACAAGCCGACCGTCACGTTCGAGGACGTCGCGGGCGTCGAGGAGGCCAAGCAGGAGCTCACCGAGGTGGTCGAGTTCCTCAAGTACCCGGAGAAGTTCTCGAGCCTCGGCGCGCGCATCCCGCGCGGCGTGCTGCTCGTCGGACCGCCCGGCACCGGTAAGACCATGCTCGCGCGCGCCGTCGCAGGCGAGGCGGGCGTGCCGTTCTTCTCGATCTCGGGCTCCGAGTTCGTCGAGATGTTCGTCGGCGTCGGCGCGTCGCGCGTCCGCGATCTGTTCGATCAGGCGAAGCGCAACGCGCCCTGCATCGTGTTCATCGACGAGATCGACGCGGTCGGCCGCCAACGTGGCGCCGGCCTCGGCGGCTCGCACGACGAGCGCGAGCAGACCCTGAACCAGATCCTGGTCGAGATGGACGGCTTCGACACCGGCACCAACGTCATCGTCGTCGCCGCCACGAACCGTCCGGACGTCCTCGACCCGGCGCTCCTGCGGCCCGGCCGCTTCGACCGCCAGGTCGTGCTCGATCGCCCCGACATCAAGGGCCGCCGCGCGATCCTCGACGTGCACGTCCGCGGCAAGCCGCTCGACAAGAACGTGGAGCTCCTTCGGGTGGCGCAGATCTCGCCGGGCTTCTCCGGCGCCGACCTCGCCAACGTCGTGAACGAGGCCGCGATCCTCGCCGCGCGTCGCAACAAGAAGACCATCGGCCAGATCGACTTCGAGGAGGCGCTCGAGAAGGTCGCCCTTGGTCCCGAGCGCCGCTCGCGCGTCATCACCGAGAAAGAGAAATGGATCGTGGCCTACCACGAGGCAGGCCACGCCCTCTGCTTCAAGCTGCTCAAGCACACCAATCCGGTGCACAAGATCTCGATCGTCGCCCGCGGCATGGCCATGGGCGTGACGTGGTCGCTCCCGCAGGAGGATCGCTACATGCGGACCAAGCGGGAATTCGAGGACGACATCGCCGCGGCCCTCGGCGGCTGGGTCGCCGAGCAGCTCCACCTGGGTGGCGACGCCACGACCGGTGCGAGCAACGACATCGAGAAGGCGTCCCAGATGGCTCGGCAGATGGTCACGAAGTTCGGCATGAGCGAGAAGCTCGGCCCGCTTCAGTACGGACGTAGCGACGAGCTCATCTTCCTCGGCCGTCAGATCCAGGAGGAGCGCAACTACTCCGAAGAGATCGCGAAGGTCATCGACGCCGAGGTGCACGACATCGTCGAGCGCGCGCGGCAGCGCGCGTACGAGGTGCTCACGCAGAACCGCGACAAGCTCGACCTCGTCGTGCAAAAGCTCATCGCACAGGAATCGCTCGAGGCCGCGGAATTCGACGCGCTCTTCGAAGAGCCAGGCGAGGAGACTCCGGTCGCCGCATTGACCCCTGGTCCGGAGAGCCCACCGCCCGGCGCTCCGGCCGGCGAGCCCGAGCGTGAGAAGTCCAAGAAGGCCAAGGGTCCCGCGACCGCACCGACGCCGGCGTAGTCCCACGCGTAGGTAACGATCCGGTAACGCGCGCGCGATGAACATGCGGCACGCCGCTTGCTCAACCACGTCTCGCAATGGCCACTTTGATCGCCGACACACGGGAACGCATCACGCGCAGCGAGCGTCTTCGCATTACCGCGCTCGCGTGCTTCAGCGGCATTCTCGGGGTCGCGTTCATCGCGTTGCTTGTCGCGGACGAGGCGCACGCCGCGGGGTTCTAACCTTCGCGCATACGGCTCTTCGTCGCGCTCCCACTTCCCACCGAGATCGCCGAGGCGGCATTCCGCTGCGCTCCTGACCTGCCCGCTCTTCGACGCGTAAAGCCGGAGCTCATGCATGTGACGCTGGCGTTCATCGGGCAGACCACCGAAGAGCGGCTCACGGATGTGGCGGCAGCGGTCGAGACCGCGGCGGCCGGTGTGACCGCGTTCGACATCGAGCTCGACCACGCGGGTCGGTTTCCGCCCACGGGCCGACCGCGGGTGGTGTGGCTGGGGGTGGGTGCCGGCGCGTCGAGCGTGCTGGCGATCGGCGAGCGCGTGCGCGCCGAGCTCGCGCGGCGCGAGGTCCGATTCGATGCCAAGCCGCTCCGGGCGCACGTCACACTCGGGCGCGCTCGCGAGGACGTCTCTCTGGTGGACGCGCGCGCGATCGCCGCCGGGGTGGAAGCGATGCGCGTCCCGCATATGCGCTTCCGCGTCGACGGTGTGGTCGTCTTCGAGAGCGTCCTGTCGCCCCGAGGCCCCCGCTACACCGCGCGCTCGAGCCCTCGGCTTCGGCTCGGGGGCGCGTCCGCCCAGCCGGGTCCCGAGCTCCGTTTGTAGCCAGGCTGCACGCATTTCGTACCCATCGCCCCATCGCGGACTAGCCTCACGAACAGATGGGACCGCTCGCCCGCACCGCCGATCCATGGACGGACACCGCCGTCATCGACGCGCGCGCGCCTCGTACGAACCAGGCGATCGTTGGAACGCTGTCGCTCCTCGCGTTCGCCACGGGGTGGTGGCCGATACTCGGCCTGCTCGCGGCTCAGCTCGCGATCGGTCTGCGGTTCGGACGCCGCTGGTGCTTACCCTGCCTGCTCTATTTCGACGTCATCCAGCCTCGTTTCGGCGAAGGGTCGATCGAGGACAGCCGCCCACCGCGCTTCGCGAACATGGTCGGCGTGGTGTTCCTGACGAGCGCGACGGTCGCCCACGCGGTGGGCCTCACCGTCGTCGGTTGGGGGCTCGGCCTCCTCGTCGCGGCGCTCGCGCTCCTCGCGGCGACGACGGGTCTGTGCGCCGGATGCGAGATCTACCGGCTTGCGGCACGCATCCGCGGGATCCGTCCGGGCCGGATCGAGCGCGTCGATCTCCTGGAGATCGGCGCCGCTGGACGCGCCGGTGAGGTCGTCGTGCAGTTCACGCATCCCCTGTGCACCGATTGCCACACACTCGAGCGCGAGCTCGTCGCTGCGGGACGCGACGTCTTCACCGTCGACGTGTCGCGGCGACCGGAGCTGGCCCGCAAGTACGGCGTGGCACTCGTGCCGACCGCCGTCGCGGTCGGACCCGGGGGCATCGTCACCGCACGTCTCGCCTGATACTGGAGGCGATGGACGACGCCGCGGACGCGAGGCTGCACCGTCGCGAGCGCCGCGTCGACGAGCAGCTGCGCGAGCTCGCAGAGATGGGAGAGCTCGCCAATCTCCCCGGCGAGGGCGTGCCGCTCGTCGACGATGACGGGGGTGCCGGCGAGGGGTGGGCGGCCAGGCACATCGCGAAGAACGCGAACGTCACGCCGGAGTTCGTCGAGCTGCGGCGTGAGATCGCCGATCGTCGCGACCGGCTGGTCCGCCGCTTACGCGCGCACCGGGAGTGGCTCGAGGATCGGGCAGCGCTTCTCCGCGACCTGCCCGCCGAACGGATCCTCGACGCGGCCCGTGCCACGACCGACTTCGACGTCCGCGTCGAGGCCGGGCTGCGGAGCGCGATGGGTGAGATCAACGCGCTCGTCGCCCGTCACAACCTGAAAGTGCCTCTCGCGCTTCAGATCCCGCCGCTGTCGCTCGAGCACCTGCGCGAGCGGTCGTAACCCCGCGGGGTCGTTAGGCGGCGCGCTCTCCGCGCGTGCGCAGCGCCGGTGGCCGGACCGGCCCGCGCTTCCGGTAGTTGGTGTACGCGTAGCGATCGCAGGCGATCTCGGCGGCGGCGCCCCAGCCGTGCGTGAGATAGAGCCACCAATGGCAGAACTCGTGGAGATAGAGGAAGCGGATGACGTCGCGCCGGGTGCGGAACAGAACGCGCGGCGAGCCCCACGAGCCGAGGTCGACCTCCTCCCGGAACGGCCGGAAGGGCTCGGGTACCTGGAGGACGATCTCGGGGTGGTCCCAGTAGGTGAAGGCCTGCAGGTGCGGCCCGGTGCGGTACCGCAGGGGCTTCACGGTGACCGTGTAGCCGGTCGCCGTAGGCAGCCCGCGCAGGGTCTCGCGCACCTTCAGCGGGGGGTGGCTGGGCAGGGTGGACCGCACCGCCATGGGACCAAGGGGCCGACCAGACGCTCGTAAGTTCTTCACTTATCAACTGTACGGACCGGCCCTGCGCTACCGAGCCTGGGCGCAGCGATGGCCAAAAATCGGCCGTTTCGCTAGGATGCGGAAAGCGTCGTTCGAGCGGGAACGAGTAGGTCGCGCGGACCGGGAAGCGAACCGGAGCCGGTGAGAACCGGGACGGCGAGCGCGATCGAATGGCTCTCGCGAGACGCCGCGGCGAAAGGGAACGATTAGCCGCGGCCGGCAGCCCACCGTTATCACCGGGCACTCCCTGATGGGGGAGGCAGAGGTCGTCGCAGCGATGCGGCGGCACGATCGGGTGGCACCACGAGCCCTCGTCCCGAGAGCGGGCGAGGGCTATTTGTTTCCGGAGGGAACGAACGTGGCGATCACCGCAGCAAAGACGATCGAGCTCGTGCCGGTCATGCGCGAGCGCTTGGCGGACCTCGAGACGCCGGTCTCGGCGTTCGCGAAGCTGCGGCCGCTCGGAGGCGCCTTCCTGCTCGAGTCGGCCGAGGGCGGCGAGCGTATGGGCCGCTACTCGTTCATCGGCGTCGCCCCGCGCGAGACGCTGTACTTCCGAGACGGCGAGGTGACCCGTGAGGCGTTGACGGACGAGTTCCGGCGTCCGCAGGGACGCGGTGAGATCGTCGCGCGGCCTGCGACGGATCCGATCGCCACGCTGCGCGAAGAGCTTGCGCATTATCAGCGCGCGCCGCACAGGGGCCTGCCGCGCTTCAGCGGCGGCGCCGTTGGGTTCGTTGGCTACGAGACGGCTCGGCGCTTCGAACGCCTTCCGCTCGCGCCGAACGATCCGTATGCGCCGTGGGGCATGCCCGAGATGGTGTTCGGCATCTACGACACCGTCGTCGCGTTCGACCACCTGAGACACACGCTGACCGTGCTCGCACACGACGACGCGGCCGCCCCCGGGGGCGCCGAGCGGACCATCGAACGCGTCTTCGCCGCGCTCGATGCGCCGCTACCGCCCTTCGCCCGCGCGAGCGCGGACAACGTCGAGATCCGCGCGAACGGCACGCCCGAGGAGTACATGCGGCGTGTGGAGAAGGCGCGCGAGCTCATCGCCGAGGGCGACTGCATCCAGATCGTTCTGGCGCAGCGGTTCGACGTCCGCCCGGCGCCGGATCCGCTGGCGCTGTACCGCGCGCTGCGGCACGTCAACCCTTCGCCGTACATGTTCCTGCTCGAGACGGCGGCAGCCACGCTCGTCGGCGCGTCGCCCGAGCCGTTCGTGCGCGTCGAGAACGGTCGCGTCGTCATGCATCCCATCGCGGGGACGCGGCCGCGCGGCAAGGATGACGAGGAGGACGCGGCGAACGAAGCGGAGCTGCGGGCGTCCGAGAAGGAACGCGCGGAGCACGTCATGCTCGTCGACCTCGCCCGCAACGACGTCGGCCGCGTGTCGCGCGCCGGCAGCGTGAAGGTGAAGGAGCTCATGCGGGTGGACCGCTTCTCGCACGTCATGCACCTCACGTCGGTCGTGGAGGGCGAGCTCAGGCCGGAGCTCGATGCGCTCGATGCGTTCCGCGCGAGCTTCCCGGCGGGCACCGTTTCCGGCGCGCCGAAGATCCGCGCGATGGAGCGCATCGCGGAGCTCGAGCCCGATCAGCGCGGGCCGTACGCGGGCGCGGTCGGCTACCTCGGGTTCGATGGCGCGCTCGACACCTGCATCACCATCCGCACCGCGACGATCGCGCACGGTGTCTGTCGGATCCAGGCAGGCGCCGGTATCGTCGCGGACTCGGACCCCGCCGCGGAAGAGGCCGAGACGCGCGCCAAGGCGCGTGCTCTCCTGCGTGCGGTCGAGCTCGCCGGCGAAGGTCTCTCGCGATGACGTCCGTACTGCTCGTCGATAACTACGACAGCTTCACCTACAACCTCGCGCAGGCGCTCGGCGCCCTGGGCGCGAGCGTCGACGTCGTGCGCGCCGACGACGCGCGGCTCGCCGCCGCCCTCGACGCGCGCCCGGATCGCCTCGTGATCTCGCCGGGACCGGGGCGTCCTGAGGCCGCCGGGCGCTCCCCGCAGCTCGTGCGCGAGGCGCCCGAGCGCGGGATCCCGACGCTCGGCGTGTGCCTGGGCTTGCAATGCGCCGCGATCGCGTTCGGCGCCCGGGTGGTGCGGGCGCCGGAGGCACGGCACGGCAAGACCTCGTTCGTGCGTCACGACGGCAAAGGCATCTTCACCGGTGTCCCGGACCCCACCGAGGCGACGCGCTACCACTCACTGATGGTCGACGAGAGGACGCTGCCCGCCGACCTCGCCGTCACGGCGCGCAGCGACGACGGCGTCGTCATGGCGCTGCGGCATGCACGGCTGCCGCTCGAGGCGGTGCAGTTCCACCCAGAATCGGTCCTGACTAAGGACGGCCTGCTCATGTTGGAGAACTTCCTTGGACGCGCGTGAGGCCCTCGGCCTCATCGGGTCGGGCAAGACGCTGACCCGAGCCGAGGCGGAGGCGACGATGGGCTCCGTGATGGCCGGTGAGGCGACGCCGGCGCAGCTCGGCGGCCTTCTCGCTGCGCTGCGGGTCAGGGGTGAGACCATGGACGAGATCGCCGGCTTCGCGTCGGCGATGCGGCGCGCAGCGGTCAAGGTCACGCTCTCGGTCGCGGACGCGGTCGATATCGTGGGCACCGGAGGATCGCGTAACGACCCGTTCAATATCTCCACCGTCGCGAGCGTTGTCGCGGCCGCAGCCGGCGCGAAGGTCGCCAAGCACGGGAACCGCGCCTCCTCCGGAAAGTGCGGCGCCGCGGACGTGCTTGAAGCGCTAGGTGTGAAGATCGATTTGGGGCCCGAAGCGGCAGCGCGCTGCGTGGACGAGGTCGGCCTGGCGTTCCTCTTCGCCGCGCGGTATCACCCCGCGATGCGCCATGCCGGCCCGGTGCGCCGCGAAATGGGGATCCGCACCGTGTTCAACATCCTGGGTCCCCTCGCGAATCCAGCGGGAGTGCGTCGCATGGTCCTCGGCGTTGCGACGCCTGAGCTCGGCGAGACGATGGCGCGCGTGCTCGGCGAGCTCGGTGCGCATCACGTTCTGGTCGTGCACGGTGCTGACGGCCTCGACGAGATCAGTCCGACCGGCCCAACGCTGGTCTGGGAGCTGCGGGGCGGTGCGGTGCGCCAGTCATCGATCGATCCGGCGGCGCTCGGCCTGCCGCTCGCGTCCGTTGGCGACATCCTCAGCGGCGACCCTGCCGCGAATGCGGCGACGGCGCGGTCAATCATCGGTGGCGAGACCGGCGCGCGGCGGAGCGCGGTGCTCCTCAATGCCGGCGCGGCGCTCATCGTTGCC
>VBEZ01000135.1 GCA_005882255.1 Chloroflexota bacterium
GACGACGGATCGTTCGGATCACTTAGCAGACCGGGCACGTTCGTGAGTATGAGCAGCGCGTCGGCGTCGATCGCGACCGCGATCCGCGCCGCGACACGATCGCCGTCGACGTTGACGGCTTCGTTCTCCGTCGACAGCGCGAGAGGAGCGACGACGGGCACGCGACCGGGTCCGATGAACTGCGTGAGCAGCGGCAGGTTCACCGCCTCCACGGTGCCGGTGTAGTCGTCGCGCAGCAGCAGGGTCTTGCCGTCCTTCACCGAGCGCACGTCTTTGCGCTTCGCGATGAGCAGGCGGCCCGAGATACCCGAGAGGCCGACCGCATCGATGCCGCGCTGCTGGAGCTTCTCGACGTAGAGGAAGTTCTCCACGCCGAGGGCGGCCATCGCGAACACCTCGAGCGTGCGCCGATCGGTGCGGCGACTGGTGTGGCCCGATGGCGAGGTGATCGTCTCCTGCGGCACATCGAGTGCGGCCGCGAGGCGGTCGGTCTCCGCCGACGCCCCGTGCACCAGGACGATCTCGTCGAGACGCGCGACCTCGGCCACGAGGGTCGCGACCGCGTCACGGTCCACGCCCTTCGAGCCACCGGCCTTCACGACGGCGCGCAGGGTCATGGATGCAGTCCCACGAAGCCGAGCCCGGCGTCCTCCGCCACGCCGCGCGCGACGTTCATCGCCTGCACGCCGTTGCCCGCTGCGCCCTTCACCAGGTTGTCGATCGCGCAGAGCGCGACGACTCGCTCGCCGCGCGGATCGACCGCGAATCCGACGTCCGCGAAGTTCGTGCCTGCGAGCAGCTTCGGCTCGGGGTAACGGAAGATCCCGGCCCGCTCCTTCACGATGCGCACGAACGGCTCGCTCGCGTACCGCTCCCGGTAGATCTTCCAAAGGTCCTTGTCCTCGAGGGGACTCTTCACGTAGGCGTGGGCGGTCGCGAGGACGCCGCGCACGAGCTCGACCGCGGTGACCGAGAGATCGACGCGCGGCCGCGCCCCGCCGAGCGCGAGCTCCTGCTCGATCTCCGCGGTGTGTCGGTGCCCGACCGGGCGGAAGGAGCGCACCACGCCGACGCGCTCCGGATGGTGCGAGTCCTCCGACGGCTCGCGCCCGCCCTCGCTGGAGCCCACCTTGCATTCGACAACGACCGGACGGGTGCGGTCGACGACGTCCGCAGCAAAGAGCGGCAGCAGCGCGAGGATCGCGGCGGTCGCGTTACAGCCGGCTCCGGTCACGCGCGGCGCGCCGGCGATACGGTCACGGTGTAGCTCCGGGATGCCGTAGACCCAGCGGCCGAGCGCGTGCGGATGCGGATGTGGCTCGCCGTACCACCGCTGGTAGTCGGCGGGGTCGCGCAGGCGATGGTCGCTGGACAGGTCGATGATCAGGGCGGCACGGCCCTCGAATTCGTCGGCGCGGTGCGTCCCATTCGGCAGGCTGAGAAAGAGCACGTCGCAGCGCGCCACATCCTCGTAGTTGACGAACTGCAGATCGGTACGCTTGCGCAGATTCGGATGCGCCGTCGTGACCGGCTTGCCCGCGAGCGACTCGCTGCCGGCGACGATCTCCCGGACCTCCGGATGACCGAGCAGGAGACGCAGCAGCTCACCGCCGGCGTAGCCGCCGGCGCCGATGATGCCCGCCCTCACCTCGGAGCCACGGACAGCACGTAGTCGATGACCTTCGCCGGGATGTTCACGCCGGTCGTGTCGATCGAATTTCGGAATTCCATGGTGTAGTTGACCTCGTTCACGAGGAGGCCCTCGGCGCCCTCCAGCACGTCGATGGCGACGACGCCGCCACCGACCGCGCGGGCCGCGCGCACGCAGACGTCGTTCAGCTCGGGCGTCACGACGCAGTTCGTCGCCTTGCCGCCACGCGCGGTGTTGGTGATCCAGTGATCGGAGTAGCGGTAGATCGCGGCGATGGTCTCGTCGCCGACGACGAACGCGCGGATGTCGCGTCCCGGTTTCGGAACGTACTCCTGTACGTAATAGATGGAGTGCATGTAGGTCCCGAGAACGTCCTTGTGCTCGAGGATCGCCTCGGCGGCCTCGCGGTCGTTCACTTTAGAGATGAGACGGCCCCAGCTGCCGACGAGCGGCTTCATGACCACCGGATAGCCCAGCTCCTCCGCCGCGACGAGAGCGGACTCAGGCGTGAACGCGACGCGCGTTCGCGGCGACGGCACACCGTGGCGGATGAGCCGCATCGTCGTGAGCAGCTTGTTGCCGCAGATGTCCGCGACCTCGAAGGTGTTCACCGTGGGGATCCCCCAGATGCCGAACACCCAGAGCGAGTACAGCGCGCGGCTGTGCTGGATGCATCGCTCCAGCACGACGTCGACGCCGATGTCCGGCTTCCGCTCGAGCTCGAAGACGATCTCGCGGTCGTCGAGCACCTTCGTGGGAACGTGCCGCGATTCGAGCTCCTCCAAAAGCAGCTTCTCCTCCACGCGCACACGCGAGAGGAGCACGCCGACGGTCGGGCTACTCACCCCAGTCTTCTTCGGCCTCCGGCGCCAGCGCGAGTGCGAGCGGCCGCGTCTCCGTCACCTCGAGCTCCGCGCCGCAGTCGGGGCACGACACGATCTCGCCCTTCACGGCAGTGTTCCCGACGGTCACCTCAGCGTCGCACTCGGGACATTTGGCCACGGATCCCTCCCGCCTGATCGGCAGGAGCAGCCTAAACGCTAGTCGGCCTCGGACGCACCCTCGCGCCTGACGCGCGAGCGCGCCTTGTCTTCGTACATGCGCTCGTCGGCGACGCCGAGCAGCGCGTCGTCGGTGCGGCCGTCTTCCGGGAACCACGCGATCCCGAACGACACGCTCGGCAGCGCGTGATCACGGCCGGCCCAGTGATAGGTCTCCTCACGCAGGCGCGACTCGATGCGACTCACGAGGGCCTGCGCGGGCAGCGGACCGGTGCGGGGCAGGAGAAGCACGAACTCGTCGCCGCCGATGCGCGCGATGACGTCTTCGGCGCGCACCGACTCGCGCATGAGGCGCCCGACCTTGGTCAGGACCTCATTGCCGGCGAGGTGGCCGGCCGTGTCGTTCACGCTCTTCAGGCCCTGCGACGGTTCAGTACGCCGGTGAGATCGTCGTCGCGCGCGAGGCGGTGGGTCTCGGCCAGCAGGCGGGCGTTCGCGATCGCGATCGCGGCTTGAGCCGCGTACAGACGGACCAAGCGCTGCGTGTCGCCGGAGAAGCGACGCGGCGTCGCCGAGTACATCGCGAGGGTGCCCACCAGCTCGCCCTGCGCGATCAGCGGAACCGCGATGGCGGACGCGATCGTTGCATGGAGTGGTCGCGTGCTGCTCGGGTGCTCGGCGTAGTTCGGCGCCACGACGATGTCGCGCGTCTCGATCGCCGCGAGCGAGATACCGGCGAGCGGCTCGCCGACCGAGTCGCGCAGGCCGAGATCCGGATTGGGGCGAACCGCGCGGATGACGTAGCCGTCGCCAGGCTCCGCCAGAGCGAGCATCGCGCCATGCGTGCGTGAGAGCTGCGTCGCCTGCTCGACGACGAGGTTCACGAGGTCGTCGAGGGAGCGCTCGCCGGCGGCCGCGAGACCGACCTCATACAGAGCCTCGAACTGCACCGCGCGGCGGCGCTCGGTCTCGCTCAGGCGCCAGTTCGTGTACAGCGCCAGGCCCGCCCGAAGCGCGAGCGTGACCATCGTCGTTGCGACGGCGGAGTCCACGAACAGCTGGGCGCTCGAGTTGCTTACGTTCGCGACGACGACGAGCCCCGCTGCGAACACGGCGGTCATCGCCGGAAGTGCGAGCCGCGAGAGCTCGACGACATCGCGCGAGAAGAGCCGTCTCGGTCCCGCGCTGCGGTCCTCGATCCAGGTCCCGGCCGACACGCCGATCGCAAGCATGCCGAGCATCCAGAGAAGGTCGAGCGGAGTGCCCGCTTGGAACTGACCCCAGAGGAAGACCGGCAGGCTGAGCGTGAACGCGAGCGCATTCAGCGCGACGCCGACGACGAGGATCGCGAACGCGCGACGCGGCTGCTCCATCGGCGAGCCCCAGAGTGCCGACAGCGCAGCGCCGGTCGCGCCGGACCACAGCACGGCGTAAAGAAGGACGATCGTCGCGACGAGCGGTTCCTGCTTCATCTCGCTCGCGATCGCGCCGGAGAGGAGCAGCGCGATCGCGGCGAGGAGAAGCAACACCACCGCCCCGGAGTCGAGTAGCAAGGCGTAGATCGCGAGACGCTGACCGCGGAGCATCGCGATGAAGCCGAAGGCGAGGAGAGCCGCGGCGCTCAGGTGCGCGACGTCGTCGAGGCCCGGCGTCGGCGTCGGGATCTCCGCGATGACGAACGCGCTGCGCACCAGCATGCCGATCGTCCACGCGCCGGCGGCAATGGTGACGAAGACCCAGGGGAGGCGCTCGCGACCGGGGGTCGTCTGCGCCGCGCGCAGCGCCGCAAGGATCGCCCCCATGCCGAGCGCGAGCCAGGCGACCGACGCCACCGCGCCCCGCGGCCAGCCCGCGGGCACGAGCTGCTCGAGTCCGTAGACCGCGAGGACGGCCCCAAGGCCGGCCAGTGCCGCGCGCCACGAGCGCAGGGCGAGGGCGCGTCTGAGGGGACTGAGATCGCTCACAGAGAAGAGGTTACGCAGGTGCGCCGGCGCCGGAAGGCCCGCTCGGCCCACCCTGTATGGCGCCATGGGAGGCGCGCGTACTACCTCTGCGGGGCCAAATGAGGCGGGTCTAATACCCAGTTCACCCGTACGGGCGAGATCGAACGACGGGCCGCGCGAACGGTCTTACTTCGGCGCCAGCGGTGCGCTGAGGCGTAAGTACTGGAGCTCGCGGTTCGCGAGCTCGACGGCGTCCAGCGGATCGACGTTCTGCGGCTCGTCCTCGATCGAGATCTGGACCGCGACGTTCGCGAGCGCGTAGAGGATGCGAACGCTCGTCACGCTCATCTGACCGCCGCTCGGATCCTTGATCACACCGTTGGCCGCGACCGCCCGCGAGCTGTCGCCGAAGGTCTGGCGCACCGAGATCGGACGATACCCGTAGGCGAGCATCGCGTCCCCTCGGTCGGAGACGACCGCCTGCGGGCCGGACTTGTCGGGGAACAACAAGACGATGCACTCCAGGTCCGCGGTGCTGCCCGCTCCCTTCTGCACGGTGAAGGTGCGGACGTAGGCCGCGATGAACAGGTGTTGGTCGAGCAGCGCGACCAAGGCGCCGGGGTCGCCGGTGGTGAGCGCATCGTCGAGGTCGCCCGCGGTCAATGGGCCTTCCGTGGTTATCCGCGTCCCGGTCGGAAGTTCGGTGACCGGCAGGACAAGGTTCTTCGCCGGTCCGGCAAAACGGATCGGGCCGACCGAGGCCGCCGGCTGCGGCGCGGACGCCGCGCACGAAGCCAGCATCGCGCCGGTCAGAAGCAGGCCCAACGCTCGCCCGATCACGCGGTGTTCCCTCCGCCCCACCTAACTCGGTGGCTGTGTCCGGTGAAGCATGCGTCCACCAGGGCGGCCGACATCCGTAGAACTGCGTACGGCGCTGCTCAGTTCAGCATCCGGATGAGCGATCGCCTCGCTCCGAGCGGCTCACTGTCGGGCTGGCTCCGAGACATCGTCTCCGATGTCTCGACACATCACATCGGTGAGCCAGGAGGGATTCGAACCCACGACCAAGGGATTAAGAGTCCCCTGCTCTACCGCTGAGCTACTGGCCCGTTCAAATGGTAATGACCAACAGCCCACGTGACCAACGCGGAAATGTTGTGGACGATGTGGATTTGTGGAGAACTGCGCGAGGCTCAGCCGCGCGCGCGCGAACCTCGTCCGCTCATCGGTTCGCTGATCCCCTTGATCGTCTCGCCGACGTCCTTCGCATTGCCGCGCCGCGCCAGCTGCGCGGTCACGAGGATGCCGACGAGGTGGCCATCATCGACGACCGGCAAACGCCGGACCTGACGGTCGGCCATCACCTTCTCGGCTTCATCCGCGTTCGAATCGGGCGACAGCGTGACCGGGTCGGCGCTCATCGCCGCGGACACCGGCGTCACCTTGGGATCCTTGCCCGCGGCCACGACGCGCACGACGATGTCGCGATCGGTGAGGATGCCGACCAGCATCCCCGCCTCCGAGACGACCGGGATCGCCCCGCAGTCGTGCTGCTTCATGAGCGTCGCCGCCTGGGACGCGGTGTCGTCCGGCCGGACGACGGTGGGGTTCGGGGTCATCAGATCCTTGACCTTCATTGGGCGAGCACCTCCGACCACTCGGCCGGCAGCAGGAACTAGGCCGCGCCGATCTTGAAGATCTTCGTGCCGCAGACCGGGCAGGAGCCCTGAGTAGCGGGCCGCCCGTTCTTCATCGTGATCTGTTTCGCGTCCTTGATCTCGCGCGAGGCCTTGCACTTGACGCAATAGCCGTTCGCCACGACGCACCTCCACGATGGTCTCGGACCGAGGCATCGTACCCTAGGCCTCCCGACCCCCTAGAGCCACAAAACCCCGCCTTTCGGCGGGGTCTCGTGGTGAGGAAGGGAAGGGTTGGGATTTCTTGAGTTGTCAGCGGTATCGAGAGCAAGTGGCGTGCCAGCACCATGAGCGAGGAGGTAAGCCGATGCGCGCCGAGATCCTTTCCATCGGTACCGAGCTCCTCCTCGGTCAGATCGTCGACACGAACGCCCAGTACCTCGCGAGCCGCCTTGCGGATCTCGGCATCGACTGCCTCTACATCTCAACGGTTGGCGACAATCCGGCCCGCTGCCGGGAGACCCTTGAGCGAGCGCTTGGTCGGTCGGACCTCGTCGTTTCCACCGGCGGTCTCGGACCGACCGAGGACGATCTGACGCGCGAGACGATCGCCGCCGTCCTCGGCGAGGAGCCGGTCGTCGACGCAATCCTCGAACGCGAGCTGCGCGAATGGTTCGCCGGCCGCGGCATTGGGATGCCGGAGCGAAATCGGAAGCAAGCCTGGCTCATCCCCTCAGCTCGCGCGCTGCCGAATCCGAACGGCACCGCACCGGGTTGGGACGTACGCAAGGGCGAGAAACGGATCGTCGCCATGCCCGGCGTGCCGCGCGAGATGACCTATATGTGGGAGCACCACGTCGAGCCCACGCTCGCCGCGGGCGCGGTGCTCCGATCGCGCACGCTCAAGATGCTCGGCATCGGCGAGTCGCTGGCCGAAGAGGCTCTCGGTGAGCTCGTGCGCTCGACCACGCCGACGGTCGTGACCAAGGCGAAGAACGACGGTGTTCACGTGCGGATCACCGACAAGGACACCGACGCCGCGACGATGGATGCGCGCATCGCGGACATGGAAGCCCTTGTCCGCGAGCGTCTCGGTCAATACGTGTGGGGAACCGATGACGAGACGCTGGGCTCGGTCATCGGACATGGCCTCAGTGAGCGTGGCTGGCACCTCGCGACGGCGGAGTCGCTCTCGGGCGGCGACGTGGCACGCACGCTCGCCGAATCGCCGGGATCGGCCTCCTGGTATGTCCGCGGGTTCGTGCGCCCGATGGCGCAAGCCGACGAGCTCGCTCAGCTCATCGATGACCTCCGGCCTCCGCCCGAGGTGCGCCTCGTCGTGCCCTACGGCGAACAGAGCGCCGAGCTGCGGATCTCGACACCTGACCGACCACGCAGCGCCACGATCCGTTTCGGATCGCCGGTCGAGGGACGCCGCCGCGCACTGCTCGCCGCTCTCGACCTCCTCCGCCGCGCGATCCAAGACTGATAAGACGGATGCAGACGCGATCGAGATGCAAGGGAATCCTTACGCGCCGACTCGGCGGGTAGTGAACGACGAGGAGTGGGATGCCTCCTCGAGCGAGAGTCGAGACCGCGGAAAAGGTGGACTGTTCACAAAGCGAATGGAGCGGGCCCGTTTTCGAGCGAGAGGAGGCTCCCACTCCGATCCCGTTTTCGAGCGAGAGAACTCTCCCCTCCGCGCCCGCATTCGAGTGAGACGAGGCTCCCACTCCGATCCCGCTCCGCGTCGAGCGCGCGGTCAGTCGCGGTCGCCGCGCTCCTCGGTCGCCTTGTTATCGGCGTTCTTGTTCTTCGCGTTCTTCGCCTTCGCGCGATCCGCTGCCGCGCGCGCCTGCTCGGCGTTTCGACGCACGACCTCGGCCGCGCGGACCGCGCGCGTCTGCGCGCTGGCGCGCTGCGGCGTCGGGAACGTTTGTGTCGCCAGATCCTCGGCCACCCCGGCCGCCGTTTCCGCGATGCGCTGGACCCCGAAGAGACCCGGCGCGAGCGTCGGCGCGGCGACGACCTGGAGGATCTGAGAGGCGCGAACCGTAGCGGGATCCGCCGAGAGCTTGGTGGCGAGCAACTGCACGCGAGAGCGTTGTTCGTTGAACCGATCGTCGAGCTGCGCCGCCAGCGCAACCACTTCGGGTTGCAGCTCCCCGAGCTCCGCGAGCTCGGCGGCGGCCTCGGCGATCTGCTGCGAGTAGGTGCTCGACGCCACGAGCGCGTCCTCATCTCGGCCGCTGGTCGCGAGCGCCTCGGCCTCCGCGAGGCGATGCTCGGCGATCGAAAGCTGAACAGAGGCACGATCGTTGGCACTGAGCGCGAAGGTGAGGCGCAGGTCTTCACCGGCGAGCTTGAACGAGTAGAGCGGATCGTCGGGAAGCGTGTCCGCGCCGGCGACGGTGGCGCCGGCGAGGGTCGCGATGCAGAGCGCGCCGATGGCGATCACCCGCACCGCGTATGGTGCCGGCGTCGCCAGCATCTCGAAGGCGACCGCGGCGCGATCCGCGAACGTGGGTCGGCGTGGTCGCAGCGACGAGAGGACGCGGTCGCGCATCCGTTCCCGCGCCAGCGCGTCCAGTCCGCTTTGCGCGCTCATGTGCACACGAAGCGCAACGCGTACCGCGTCGCGAAGTTTCGCGTCGCGGATCGAGGCCAATTCACGCTCCCCACGCGCGACGCTTTCGATGAGGAGATCCAGCTTCTCCGGGCGGCTTGCTCCCACCACGGTCGTCTAACGCCTTGCCTGTCTGCCCGTTATCTCGGGTGGTCACCCGCGCGGGGGAGGTTTAGTCGCGGCGCGGTCGCGTGTGCGGGCTAAGAAACGCGCGCGCTACGGCGTCGTCGTCGCGGCCGTCGGTACGGGTCCGCCCCACACCGGTGCGTAGTGACTGAAGTACGTGTCCAGATGCAAGACCTTTCCGCTCTCGTACACCGTTCGTGTGCGGACCACGTCGCGCCCCGCGACCTTTGAGCCGGGAATGAACGCCGGATCCGCCGGCTGGTCCGCGGGGACATCAACGAAATTGCTCTGCACCGCGGCACTGAAAACGACGGTGCGACCGGTCGGCACGCTCCACACATCGAAGCTCACGCTGTTGATGTCATTCCACGACCACAGGAAGACCGGCGCCTCGGTGTCGTTCTTCCATTTGAAGTCCACACCGGGTTCGAACACCGCGGCGTCCAGCCCAAGCGGATAACGGTCGATGAGATAACCGTGCGCGTGGCGCTCGACGATCTCGTAGCCCAGCTTCGAGAGCGCGTTGAACATCGTCGTCGAGACCTGACAGAGGCCGCCGCCGATGACGTTCTCGTCGGACCGGTTGTTGATGATGGCGCCCGCGTACGCGTAACCGCGCTCGACGGTGACCGGCCCGAGACGCTCCCAGAACGAGAACGTCTCTCCGGGCAGGATCACGATGCCATCGAACTGCGATGACCCGGTCGAGATGTTCGCGTGCCGCGACGGGTTCGACGGGTAGTAGGTCGTGAACTCGGAGGTGCGCGAGATCTTGGGCAGCCACGAATTCGCCTGCTCCGTCGAGAATGCCGGCGTTTCGATCGCCGCGGGCGCCGCGACGTTGCGCGTGCCAACGGCCGCACCCAGGAGGTCCGTCGTGAGCTGCGCGACGAGCTTGTCCTGCGTGACGCGGATGCCGGTGGCGCCGGGCACGACCGACGCGATGCCGTCGGCGTTCACGGTGAAGCGCGCGCTCACCGCCGGACGATCGAGCTTCGCGGCGACCGCGGTCACCCAGTCCTTCAAACGATCCTGCTTCAGCGACACGACGTACCGGTAGCGCGCGGCCGGAGCGATCGCGTCGACCGGCAGCGCGGCAAGCTCGCCCGGTCGCGCCGCGACGCGGTCGATCGACAGCAGCGTCGCGAGAGCCGCCGCGTCCTCGGCGATACGCCGATCCTCAACAGTCACTTCGAGCGGGGTCACGACCGCCGTTGCGCGGGCAAGGGCATCGCGGTATCCCGAGTCGTCGACGGCGGGGTAGATCGCGCGAACGTGCAGGTCGATCTCTCGGTCGTCGAGCGTCCGCGCCGCGATCACGGAGTCGGTCGCCGCGACGCGGTCGAGCTCGCGGCCGAGGACCGGATCGGTGGCGGTCAGGCCCTTCGCGCTCAGCGCGATCTCGCCGGAGACGGCTCGGCGGTCGACCGCAGCGGCGACGTTCGCCACCCAGCGGTCGAGCGCGTCACCCTGCGCGCGAAGCGTCAGCGGGATCTGCGCCTCGCCGCGCAGCGCGTCGATCCAGGAGCTCGCGCGTTCGGTGAACGAGCCGCTCTTGCCGTACGCGAGCGCCGCCGCGACGGCCGTGTCGACATCCGGTGACACGGCGAGCTCTCCGTTGGTCGTTCGCCAGCTCAGGCCGTCGTACGCGGCGACCACGGCTCGCTCGGCCCACGGCCGCGAGAGCTGGCCGTCGATCCGATCGCGGATCGCCGCCGCTTCCAGCGAGCCAACGTCCACGCCCGCGATGGTCACGCCGGGGAGCGCTCGCTCGGCGTAGAGGTAGGGTGCCGCGAACACGATCGCCGCGGCGGCAGCCACAATCGAAAGCGGGAGCACGACGAACCTCAGCGAGAGGCTGCGTCGCGCGCCGCGCTCACCTTCTCTTGCGGCTACTGCCATGCGGAGCGGCCTCTCGATCTGGTGCCCACCGGCACCGTGAAATCCATTCTGAAGAGACGAACGAAAGGGTCGCGTCGTTCCTTTCAATCCGCGTCAGATTTGTAACCAACAACTCGTACGCAATTTGTGGTCCACGCGACAGTTGTGTCACAAAAACGCAAAAAGAAGGCCCGGCACCCCAGGGGAGCAGGGAGTGCCGGGCCATCGAGGCGGACTGGCCAGCGGGCGGGCCGGCCAGAGCCTTTCTTAGGGAGTTATGAGCACCCGGTCGTTTCTCCGCAGTTCTCGCACTTGTGGCAGGTGCCGCTGCGCACGGTGAGCCACCCACAGCGAGGACACGGCGGCGCATCGGGTGTCGAGTTGAGCCGCATCCCCCGTGCGGGGGACGGACTCGCGATGGTGAAGTTCTCGGTGATGGGCGGCGGAGTGATCGAGACGATCTGCTCGAGACGCTCCTGCTGCGCCAGGGGGTCGGCGATGATCTCGCTCGTGCGCGTCAGACCCATGTAGGTCTTCTCCTCGGCACTGAGGAAGCGGTGGCAGATGCGACAGGGGAACGCCGTACTGGAACAGGAGGGAAACGCTCGTCGCGAACGCGTCCATCATCCCGGAGAGCGTCGAGCCCTCTTTCGCCATCGTGACAAACAGCTCGCCCGGCGTGCCGTCGTCGAACTTTCCGACCGTGATGTAGCCCTCGTGGCCTTCGATGGAGAACTTGTGCGTCAGCGAGTCCCGCGTGTCGGGAAGCCGACGCCGCTGCGGGCGGTTCACCTCGACGATCCGCTCGACCGTCACGACGGACTCCGCGACCTTCTTGCTGTTGCTCGCGTCGGCGTTCACCGACAACGGCTGCACCTTCTTGCTGCCGTCGCGGTAGATCGCGATCGCCTTCACGCCATGCTTCCAGGCCTCGAGGTACGCCTCGGCGACGTCGTCGACCGTGGCCGTCTCGGGCAGGTTGACCGTCTTAGAGATCGCCCCGCTGATGAATGGCTGGACCGCGCCCATCATCTTGATGTGGCCCATGTGGCTGATCGAGCGCACGCCGTTCTGGGGCTTGAACGCGCAGTCGAACACGTCGAGGTGCTCGTCCTTCAGGCCCGGGGCGCCTTCGATCGTGCCCTGCTGCTCGATGTACGTGGTGATCGCTGAGCCCGCGGTCTCGGTGTATCCCAGACGCCGCAGCGCGGCGGGGACCGTGCCGTTGACGAGCTTCAGCATCCCACCGCCGACGAGGCGCTTGTACTTCACGAGCGCGATGTCCGGCTCGACGCCGGTGGTGTCGCAATCCATCATGAAGCTGATCGTCCCCGTCGGGGCGAGGACGCTGGCCTGCGCATTCCGGTATCCGGCTGTCTTGCCGAGAGAGACCGCGTCGTCCCACGCTTGGCGCGCGGCGGAGAGCAGCGTCGGTGGTACGAGGTCGGCGATGATCCGGTACGCCGCCGCGCGGTGCTTCTCCATCACGCGGTCGTGTGCGGTCTTGTTCTTCGGGTACGCCTCGTACGGCCCGACCGCAGCGGCCAGCCGCGCCGACTGCGCGTAGGCCTCGCCGGTCATGAGCGCCGTGATCGACGCCGCGTAGGCGCGACCCTCGTTCGAGTCGTAGGCGAGACCGCGCTGCATGAGCAGCGCGCCGAGGTTCGCGTAGCCGATGCCGAGCTGGCGGTGGCTCCTCGCGTTCGCCGTGATCGCCGGCGTCGGATAGTCCGAGAAGCCGACCAGGATCTCCTGCGCGGTGAACACGACGTCGACGGCGCGGGCGAACCGCGCCACATCGAACTCTCCGTCCGCGTGCACGAAACGCATGAGGTTGAGCGAGGCGAGGTTGCAGGCTGAGTCGTCAATGCTCATGTA
>VBEZ01000001.1 GCA_005882255.1 Chloroflexota bacterium
GGCGGTGCCGGCACCGGCGACGCGGCTGTCGGGGCCTCCGCGGTCGTCGACATCTTCGATCTGAAGACGCGCGCGGCGATCGAGGATGGCGCCCAGGTCAACCAGACGATCACGGCAGGCCCGTCGCAGGACATCACGATCAGCGCGACCGATGACACGCACCTCGTCGCGGGCGGCGGCGGGCTCGGGCTATCGACGGGCGGCTCCGGCATAGGCGTCGGCCTCTACGTCGCCGTGATCGACAAGGACACGCGCGCGTACATCGGCAAGGGCGCGAACGTGAAGGCCGCGGGGAACATCACGATCAACGCGGTCCGCAGCGAGCAGATCCTGGCGTTCGCCGCGACGATCGGCGTCGGCGCGGACGGTGTCGGTGTCGCGGCGTCGATCATCGTCGTGGTCCTCGACCCGAACGCCGAGAGCGGCATGCACAGCGGTACGCGCGCGTACGTCGACAGCTCGAGCGCGCAGCCGACGACGGTTCGCGCGGGCGGCAGCTTCACGATCTCGGCGACCGACAGCGCGAACAAGCTCGAGTTCTACGCGGGCGCCGGCGCCTTCGGCACGAGCTCGGGCGTCGGCGTGTCGAGCATCGTCCTCGTCCGGCCGAGCGTCGTCGACGCGGCCATCCACCCGTACGCCACGATCGCGGCGAACGGCCCGGCTGGGCTCACCCTCACCGCGGCGCAGGACGACGACGTGACCGCGATCGTCGTGGGCGGCGCTGGTGGCGAGTCGGCCGGTGTCGCGGGATCGGTCGTCGTGAACGTGATGACGAACGACACCACCGCCCACATCGACGACCACGTCACGATCGGCAGCCTCGCGACGCCGAGCGGCGGCGTCGCGCTCGCGGCCAGCGACACGACGAAGATCCTGAGCCTGGCCGGTGCGATCGCGATCGGCGGCACGGCCGGTGTCGGCGCCGGCGTGGACGTCGAGGTGATCACGAAGCGCACCAAGGCCTGGATCGGCCAGAACACGAGCGCGACCGTCGCCGGCAACGTCACGGTCGACGCGACCTCGAGCGAGAAGGTCATGTCGCTGGCCGTCGGCGGCGGCTTCGGCGGCACGGCCTCGGTGAACGTGAACGTCGGCGTTTCTGTCTACGACATCACAACGACCGCCTCGATCGTTGGGAACTTCTCACCGAGCGACAGCGCGGCCGTTAGGGCGCAGGGCAGCGTTCGCGTCTCGGCCGACGAGCAGCTCAAGATGGACGTCATCGGCGGCAACATCGGCGGCGGCGGCACCGCCGCGGTCGGCGCCGCGGCCGCGGTCCCGGTGATCACGAAGAACACGCACGCCTCCATCGGCGACAACGCCAAGGTGAGCGCCGCGGGCCACGCCGGCGTGCTCGTCATGACCGGCGGGTTCAGCCTGATTGGGCAGGACACACGGTTCACGCCCAGTGCGACCTCGATCGTCGGTAACACGATCGATCTCGGGTTCGACCATGGGTTCACCAACGGCCAGGAAGTCGTCTACGACAACGGCGTCGCGAATGACGACCCGAACTACGCGAGCATCCCGGCCGACACGACCGGTGGCGGTACGACGCTCCAGGATGGCCACGCCTACCACGTGATCGTGATCGACGCGCACCACGTGCAGCTGGCCGAGACGTACTGCGACGCGGTCGGCCACTCTGGCGACCCAGACCGCTGCAGCGGGTCGGTGCATCCGATCACGCTGCATTCGCTCTCGAGCGGCGTGCTCTATGGCGAGAGCCAGCGCCTCGTGCCGACGAACGCGGCCGGTGTGCGGCTGGACAAGTCGGCGCGGTTCGACCCGAACGGGAACGACGTCGTCGGTGACGAGATCTTCCTGCCGTATGACTTCTCCGCCATCGAAACCGGTGACAAAGTTGTTTACGCCTCGGGCGGCGGCACCCCAATTGGCGGTCTCGTCGATGGCACGACCTACTACGCGATCAAGACCGGCCCGAACAGCCTCAAGCTGGCGGCGACCTTCTGCGATACCGGCGAGGCCGGTCCGTCGAACAATCCGTGCCCGACCCCGCACACGCAGAATCCGATCACGCTAAGCAAGCCCGCGGGTATGGAGCGATCGCACAGCCTTGTGAAGTCTGGATCGCAGCCCGCGGGCGACCCGCGAGAGCAGGGACCGCGCACGATCGTGGCCCTCGCCGACTCGTCCCGCGGAGTGAGCGTGACGGCGACGAACAGCGACGACATCGCCGCGATCGGCGTGAGCGCCGGATTCGCCGGGACGGCCGCGGTGAACCTGTCCGGCGCCGTCGAAGTGGTGAACGTGGACACCACCGCGCACATCGGCAAGTCCGCCGAGATCAACTGCGGCGCCTCGTGCGCGTCGAACGTCGTAGGCGCGGATCCCGAGCAGTCGGTGCGCGTCGCCGCCGGCAACCAGTATCACGAGCTCTCGATCGCCGCGACGATCGCCGTCGCGGGGACGGTCGGCGTCGGCGTCGGCGTGGGCGTGCACCTCGTCACGCTCAAGACGGACGCCTACGTCGATGACGGCGCCTGGATCAACGCGGCGAAGGACGTCAGCATCACTGCGACGGCAAAGGACTCGGTCATCGCGGTCGTCGCGGGCGCGGCCGGTGGCGAGGTCGGCGTGGCAGGCACGGTCGGCGTGACGATCATGAAGACGCACACCTACGCGTGCCTCGGCGACTGGATCGACACGAGCACGCAGCGCGGCTGCTTCGGACCTCGGACCAACGGAGTCACGGTCGTCGCCGGCGGGAATCTGCTCGTCTCGGCGAGCGACGACACGAAGGTCATGCTGATCACCGCGAGCCTCGCGGGTGGGTACGTCGGAGTTGGGGTCGCCGTGGGCGTGGCGATCATGGACAAGGACACTCGCGCCTTCGTCGGTCGCAACTCGAGCGTCGATGCGAAGGGCGAGACGAGTGACGGTCTCGCGGGCATCTACGACGGCTCGTCGAGCGGCAGCGGGTTCGGTGTGAGCGCGTGCCCGGGCACGACCTGCTACCACGGCGTCGCGGTCCAGGCCACGTCGAAGGAAGACGTGTTCGGGCTTGCGGCGGCCGCGGGCGGCGGCTTCGTCGGCGTTGCCGGCGGCGTCGGCGTCACCCTCCTGACCGTCGCGACGATGGCGTTCATCGCCGAGAGCGTCTTCGTCAACCAGCTCGGGACCACGAGCAACAGGCAGTCGGTGAACGTCACCGCGGTGGACACCTTCAAGTCGCTCACCGTCGCGGGTGGCATCGGCGGCGGGTTCGTCGGCGTCGCTGGCGGCGTGGACATCGGCATCGCCAACACGAGCGTCCAGGCGTACATCGGGAACGACTCGACGGTGAGCGCCGCGGCCAACGTCGACGTGAACGCCCTGTCACGCAAGGACGTGTCGACGTACGCGGTCAGCATCGGCGGCGGCTTCGTCGGCGTCGCCGGCTCGGTGTCGGTGTGGACCGTCGGCACGCAGGCCACAACTACCTACCACGACGCGCCCGCCGGTCCTGACCGGGGGACATGGTCGAACACGACCGCGACCAGCACTGACCCGGACGTCTACTACCACAAGGGCGATGTCGTGCAGTACGGCTCGCCTGCGAAGACGTACGCGGCCAAGAAGGACCAGCCGCTCACCGTTCCGACCAACACCACCGATTGGGAGCCCGAGACGAACGCGCTCGCCCCGGCGCCCTCCAGCGACGACGGGCGCTACAAGGGCACCTGGACCGAGGGGACCAGTTACGCGCTCGGCGACTTCGTGCGGGATCCGAGCAATGGCCTCCACTACAAGGCGACGGCTGCCGGCCCGAGCACCACGCTCCAGCCGCACGCCAACCTCGGCCAGTGGGTGAATGCCGAGTGGAGCTCCGGCTTCGCCTACGCCGAGGGCGACCAGGTCTTCGACACCGACGGGAACCGTTACCAGCGGCAGCATGTCGAGCCGCCGGCCACGTTCAACGCATCCAAGCACCCGAAGGACAACGCCGACCAGTGGCATGGCTTCACGAAGGGCGGCAGCGGGCAGGGAAGCGCGGACGAGGCCGCATCGGGCAACGACGAGAACGGCGCGCCCGGCTACAAGAACATCCTCATGGGATCCGCGGCTCCTGCCCCGTCGGCGTGGGTGTCGGGCACCGCGTACCTCGCGGGAGCGAAGGTCACCTACTCGGGTGGCTACTACAAGGCCGACCACGACGTGCCGCTCGCGCGCCAGGCGATGAACCCGCACGACAACACCGCCGACTGGTCCACCGACAGCGACGCGCTCATGAACTCGCGCGTCGCGGCGCAGAAATCCTCGACCGATTCGAGCATCGCGAGCGCGGCACCCTCGGACCCGAGCTCGGCGACGAACGCCCTCGCGCGCACACCCAGCACGACGGTGCCCCCGGGAACGTTCGCGGCGATCAATGGGACGATCGTCGCCGGGCACAGCGTTCGTGTCCGCGCGAACGACGACCTCAAGGTCCTGAGCCTGGCCGGCGCGGTCGCCGGCGGGTTTGTCGGCGTGGGCGCCGCCGTCGTCGTCACCAACGTGCAGAGCGCGACCGAGGCGCAGATCGGGCCGGGCTCGAAGGTCACCGCGGGCAGCGGTGGAAGCGATGTCGTGAGCGTCGACGCGACGATGCACGAGGACTTCACCGGCATCGGGTTCGCCGGCTCCGGCGGGTTCGTCGCGATCGGCGCTGAGGTCGCGGTCCTCAACGACACGGGCACGCAGCGGGCGCACATCGACGACCTCGCCGAGATCGGTCGCGCGGGCGGCGGGATCGACGTCACGTCGACCGCCGACCGGACCATCAACACGTTCGGCATCGGCGTGCAGACCGGAGCGTTCACGACCGGCGCGGCCATCGCGGTCACGAACGTCGACGGGGACAACACCGCGAGCATCGGGAACGTCACGGTCGGCGGCGTCGGGACGGTCGGCCACATCAACGTCACCGCGACTGACGACATCGAAGCCCCGACCCTGGCGATCTCGATCGCGGCCGCGGGCGGCGTCGGAATCGGCGGAGCGGTGTCGTTCGTCAGCCTCGATGGGACGACGAGCGCGTCGTCGGGGGCGCACGGACCGCTCGGGTCCGGCGGCATGAGCGTCACGGCCGGCGGGCTGCACTCCGCGACCGCGAAGACGCTGAACATCGCGACCGGCGCGGTCGCCGCCGGCCTCACGATCTCGCGCGTCAACAACGGCCGGTCGACCGAGGCGATCGTCACGTCGACCGCCAACATCACGACGAGCGGCGCTGTCCTCGTGAAGAGCGACGTCTCGAACATCGCGACCGCGTTCACGCCCGGCGGCACGGCGGGTGGCGCGACGCTCGCGATCCTCGTGCCGTTCGTCTTCGTGACCGGCGACACCCGAGCGCGGGTGGATGGCACGATCGCGAGCTCGTCGTCGACGACGATCCAGGCCATCGGCGAGAACGTCGCGACGGCGGACATCATCGTCGCGGGCTTCAGCGTGATCGGGGTGACCGGCGCGGTGGGCTCCGCCACGGTCAGCACGAACGTCGAGGCGATCGTCGGCGCGACCGGGTCGATCGGATCCTCGGGCGCGGTGAGAATCGAGGCGAAGCTCAAGGGCGACAAGAACAAGGTGCACGCCGAGGCGTTCTCCGGATCGTTCGGCGGCGTCGGAGCCGGAACGCTCATCGGCGGCATCGCGAAGATGGACGGCGACGTCCGCGCGCGGGTGGACGGCGATGTCACGTCATCGCTGACCCTCGACATCCTCGCGGACGGCCACTCCGAGGCGACCGCCCAGACGTCGGTGCTGTCGCTCGGTCTCGGATTCAGCGGGTCGGGCTCGCGGACGCTCGCCTACATCACCGGCGAGACCGAGGCCCTCGTCGGCACGACCTCGACGCTGAACTCGAGTGGCGCGGTGACGGTGAAGGCGACCGGCAACGGCTTCGCGAAGGCCGAGTCGGACGTCGGGTCGGGCAGCTTCGGGCTGACGCTCACCGTCGCGCTGCCGACCGCGTCGATCTCGGGCTCGACCCGCGCGCAAATGAACGGCGACGTTGCCTCGGGCGCGAGCCTCACGGTCGAGGCGTCCGCCCCGTATGTCGCGCTGGCACTCTCTCGGCCGATCAGCATCGGACTCGTCTCGGGCTCGGCGGTCGCCTCCGTCGCGGAGATCACCGGCGTGGTCGAGGCGCTCATCGGCGAGCGCGCCGAGAACGCGGCGACGAGCAACGTGCCGGACGTGAACGTCAGCGGTTTCGTCAAGGTCGACGCGAGCTCGAGCATGTCGGCCGACGCGACCGCGGGCGTCGTGAGCATCGGGGCCATCTCGATCGGCGTGATGCTCCCGATGGCGCACGTCGATGGGACGACACGCGCCTACGTGCGCGACGGTGTGAACCTCCGGGCCGCCTCGCTGACCGTGCGGACGTCGGACGCGAACGGGACGGATCCGATCGCGTACCGCGCCACGGTGTACTCGGGCGTGACCAGCGTCGGTCTCGGCAGCGGCGCAGTCGTCGACGCAGACGCGTCCGTCGCCGGGAAGATCGAGTCGTTCATCGGCGCGCCGGTCGGGCGTGCGGCCGGTGGCGCCGCCGACACGACCGTGTCCGTCGGCAGCGGCGCGGCGACGGTTACGTCGATCGGGAAGTTCACCGCGCAGGCGATCACCGACGGCATCGGCGTCGGTGGCGTGACCGTCTCGATCATGTTCCCGACCGCGCTCGTGACCGGGATCGTCCGCGCATACCTCGGCGCGGGCGCCGACCTCGTCGCCGGGAGTCTCGACGTCATCGCCGACACGAAGCAGGTCAAGGTCGACGCGACGAACTACACCGTGAGCGTCGGCGGTCTCGCGGGTGCGGGCTCCGATGCCTCAGCGGACGCTCAGGCCACGACCGCCGCGTTCGTCAACGGCAGGGCGATCATCGGCGGTGCGGTCACGATCACGGCGACCGACCGCGACACACGCACGCGCGCCATCACGCAGAGCATCGGGGTCGGCGGGCTCTCCATCGCGGTCGTCTTCCCGACGTCGAACGCGCGCGGCGCCACGAGCGCGTACCTCGGGCCGACGGCCGACCTCCGCGCGGGCTCGCTCAGCGCGTCCGCGACGGCGACGAACAATGCGGACGCCGAGGCGAGCCTCGTCGGGGTCGGGGCCGTCACCGGAGCGGGCGCCCGCGTCCGCGGCCTCACCGCGCACAACACGTCCGCGTACGAGGCGACGGGCGCGAACGCCTCGATCACCAACGGCGCGACGTTCACGGCGACGGGTACCAACACCGCGACCGCGAGCGGCGACAGCATCACGGTGAGCCTCGGCGGCGGCTCGTTCGTCGACGTGGAGACCGACGCTGGCGGCACGACCGAGGCGTACGTCGCAGGCACCCTCGGCGCCGCGACGCTCGACCTCACCGCGACGTCGACGAACGGAGCGACCCCGACCTCCTCGACGATCGCCGTCAGCGGCGCGACGTTCACCGTCTCGACGACGAACGCCGTCGTGTCCACCGCGACGAGCGCTCAGCTGCGATCCGGAGCGAACGTGACTCTCACCGGCGCGGCGACGTTCGGCGCGACCTCGACGTCGACGCCGACGGTCCACACGAGCGGCGTGAGCGTCGGCGGGATCAGCGGCGCCGCGCAGTTCGTCACGACGAACCTCGGCGGCTCGACGGCGGCGGGCAGCACGACCGGCGCGACGCTGCGCGCGGCGTCGCTGACGGCCACCGCGACCTCGACGAACAACACGAGTGCTTCGATGAGCTTCGTTGGTGTCTCCCTTGTCGGCGGCAGCGGGACGGAGCTCTCGACGAACGTCACCCAGCAGACCTCCGCCCTCATCGGCGGGACCGTCACCATCAGCGGCCCGATCACGCTCCGGGCGACCTCGACCACGCACTCCATCGCCGCGAACGACAACGTGAACCTCTCCGTCGCCGCGAGCGTCACGATCGTCGACGTCCACAGCCGGCTTGCGGGAACGACATCGGCGGGCGTCGCGGACGACGGCTCCGTCGCCGCCAGCTCGCTCACGGCCACCGCGAATGGGGACGCCGTCTCGAGCGCGACGACGAACTTCGTCGGCTTCTCGCTCGGCGCGTCGGGCCCGCTCTCGACGGCGGCGTCCACCGCGCTGAACAGTGCGTTCAGCCTCTCGCTCGCGATCTCGGTCAGCTCGATGACCATCTCCGCGTCGACCGGCGGCGCCACGCGGGCCTTCGTCGACGACGGAGCGAACGTGAAGGCCGGCTCGCTCATGCTGTCGGCGCACGGCAGCCAGGTGCCGTTCGCGAACAACTCGTTCGCCGAGATATCCCTCGGGTTCGCCATCGGCGGCGCGACCGTCTCGGCGACGGACACAACGGCCGTCTCGGCCTTCGTCGGCTCCGAGGCCGGCACGGGCATCCTCACGACGAGCGTCACGACCACCGGCGCGGGGGGCGTCAGCGCGACCGCCTCCGTCGATTCCACGCCGCAGGCGAGCGCCGACCTGGTCAGCGTGAGCCTCATCGGCGGCGGGGACTCGACGACCGCGCTCGCGACGAACTCGGCGAAGGCGAAGGCCTGGGTCGGCACGAACGCGAGCGTCGCGACTGGCGGCTTTGACCTCACGTTCACCGGCGTCGCGACCGTGGCGGCCCGCGCTCACGGCAGCGGTGTCGGCGTCGGGGCCATCAAGGAAGGCACGACGACGGTGACGACGACCCTGAATCCCGAGGTCGGAGCGTTCACGATCGGCGCCGGATCGATCACCGGGCGCAACGCGACCTTCCTGTCGCGCCTCAACAGCGACGCGGCCGGCAACCGCGCGACCCCGGTCGGCTTCGACATCCCGTCGAGCGCGGAGGTAAGCCTCGGCACGGTCAACCTCTTCGGCGGCGCGGGCGCGAACCTGACCGCGTACGACCAGCCGACCGTCAACACGACGCTCGGTGCGGACAAGACCGTGAACATCACCGGGGATCTCTCGGTGAAGAGCCGCGTCTGGCAGCATGCCGAGGTCGACGCGGCGACATGGGCGGTCTCGCTCCTCGTGGGTAAGGGCGTGATCAACCCGACCGCCACAGTCGGCGGCACGATCAATACCGGCTTCAACGGGACCGTCCAGAACGCGGGCACGGTGACCGTCAGCGCGATCGACAACGCGACGAGCGTCGCGACGGCGGCAGGGATCGTCATCGCGCTCGGCGGTGGCATCTCGGACACGACGTCGACCTCGAC
>VBEZ01000002.1 GCA_005882255.1 Chloroflexota bacterium
CGGCCTCGGTGATCGTCGCGCCAGGGATCTTCACCTCGAGCAGCGGCTTCGCGTCGCCGACGACCTCACGACGCAGGCGGTCCAGCTGATTCGGCTTGCTCCCGAGGACGCGGTCGAACTCGGTCATCGCGGTCTCGACCAGATCGGGGTGGGCGACCCACGTTCCATCGAAGCCGTCGTTCGCTTCGCGCACCTTGTCGTCGCGCACCTTCGCGAGCGCCGACTCGGTGACGGCGGGATCGCGCCGATTCGGGATGAACGCGGCCATGCCGCCGAGCGCGAACGCGCCGCGCCGGTGGCAGGTCTTCACCAACAGTTCGGTGTAGGCGCGCATGAACGGGACGGTCATGGTGACCTGCGCGCGGTCGGGGAGGATGAACTCCGGCCGTCCGGCGAACTTCTTGATGATGCTGAACATGTAGTCCCAGCGTCCGGCGTTGAGACCGCCGGAGTGCTCGCGCAGCTCGTAGAGGACCTCGTCCATCTCGAACGCCAGCGTGACGACCTCGACGAGGACGGTGGCCTTGATCGAGCCGCGCGGGACGTGCAGCTCGTCCTGCGACCACTTGAAGATCTCGTTCCAGAGGCGCGCCTCGCGGTGGCTCTCGAGCTTGGGCAAGTAGAAGTAGGGGCCCGTCCCCTTCTCGCGAAGCCGCTTGGCGTTATGGAAGAAGTAAAGACCGAAGTCGAAGAGCGCGCCGGCGATCGGCTGACCCTCCACCAGGAAGTGTTTCTCGTCGAGGTGCCAGCCACGCGGGCGGACGACGAGGGTCGCGGTCGTCTCGTTCAGCTTGTAGACGCGGCCGTCGGGATTTCGGAATTCGATCGTTCGATCGATCGCGTCGATGAGGTTGCGCTGCCCCTCGATGAGGTTGCGCCAGGTCGGCGTGTTCGCGTCCTCGAAGTCCGCCATATAGACGGACGCGCCCGAGTTGAGAGCGTTGATGACCATCTTGCGATCGGTGGGGCCCGTGATCTCGACCTTCCGCGTCCGCAGGTCGGCAGGCACACGCGCGACGGTCCACTCCGCCGCGCGCAGCGGCTGCGAGTCGGGGAGGAAGTCGAGCGTGCCGCCCTCACGCAGCTCGCGCCATCGCTCCTGTCGCGTTTCGAGCAGGCCCATGCGCGTGGGCTCGACTTCGCGGTGCAGACGGATGAGGAAGTCCTGCGCTTCCTTCGTGAGCAGCTCTTCCGCGAGGGCTGCGGTGTCGCGCGCGTCGTTTGGAATGCGTACTTCGACGGACGCGGTCGCCATCGCCCGTATGCTCGCACACGCACAGATGTCCGCTTCGTTCGGCTTGGAAGGAAAGCGAGCGCTCGTCACCGGTGGCTCCCGTGGCATGGGGCGGGCGATCGCGCTGGCACTCGCGGACGCCGGCGCCGACGTGGCTGTCACATCGCGAAACGGCAACGACGCGGAGCCCGTTGCCGTTGCGCTGCGCGCAAAGGGACGACGTTCGCTCGCGCTGCTCCTCGAGGTCCGCAACGAGGCGTCGATCCGGGTCTGCTTCGAGCGCATCGACCGCGAGTGGGGAAGCGTTGACATCCTGGTGAACAACGCCGGCACGAACGTCCCTCAGGACCTGGGCGCGCTCGATGCGGACTCCTGGGACACCGTCATCGACATCGACGTGAAGGGCCTGGTCTTCGTGACGCAGGCGGCGGCCGCCCGCATGATCGCGGCGGGCCGCGGCGGCCGGATCGTGAGCATCGCCTCGATCTACGGCGTCGTTGGCCGCCGCGAGCGTGTCGCGTACAGCGCGGCCAAGGGCGCCGTGGTCAACCTGACGCGCTCGCTCGCCCTCGAGCTCGCGCCGCATGCCATCACGGTCAACGCCGTCGGGCCGAGCCTGGTGGAGACCGACCTGACCCGCGAGCGGATGCGCAAGAACCCGGCGTTCCGCGAGGAGGAGGTCGCACGAACCCCTCTGGGACGCCTCGGCACACCCGAGGACGTCGCGGGCGCGGTCGTCTTCTTCGCGTCGCCCGCGGCCGCTTTCATCACCGGCCAGACCCTTCTCGTGGACGGCGGAACATCGGCGCATTGAGCCGGCGAGAGCGCGCCCTAACTTCGGTACTCCCCCGTACCGCATATCCCCCGACCGGTGAGGACCCCCGCGCGGCTTGCGCGATTACAACTGGAGCGACGGACGCGCGAGCTGGGGAGGACACTTCCACTTGGGTGCAGTGGCACAACGCATGACCGGAGTCGAACACGGCTTGGCGCCGACCAGTACGGAGCCGACGCCGATCAACGCCGCACCCGTGACGCCGCCGGTCGAGGCCACGCTGCGCATCCTCCTCAACAGCGTCCCGTTCCTGATGGGCGTCGCCGTCGTGCGGCAGCCTCCCGCCAACGACGCGGCGATCGTGCAGGTCGGCCGGATGCCGTGGCTGCACGACCGACGCCTCACCACGCTCAACCTCCCCGACGACGCGCTGCCCGCCAACCGCGCCCTCGCGCTCGACTGGCCGGTGCCGTATCAGGCCGAATGGGTCGGCGCCCCGCCCCGTCTTCTCATCGCGCGTCTGGTCGCGCAGGGACATACCGTCGGCGTACTGCTCGGCACCTTCATCACGCGCGAGCAGATGGCGCAGCACACGCGCGAGGCGCTCGATCTCGCGTGCGAGCTGATCGCGTCCGCGATGGCCGGCGAAGCCTTCGCGCCCGCCGTTCCGCAGTACCCCCCCGTCGAGGTCGAGCAGTCCTCGGTGTTCACGCCACCGCCCGAGACCCCGCGCACGCCTGAGCCGCAGGGCGAGCCGCAGCTCACCCTCGTCTCGGAAACGGCGACCGAGCTGAGCGCGCCCGAGCCCGCGCCGCGGGCGGAACCGATGAGCCGCAGGGACAGCGTCGACCTCGTCGTCGAAGAAGTGCGCAAGTCGCTCGAGGATGCCGGCGACGCCCGAAGCCTTGGACGGATCCTGCGCGACGTCATGAACGTGGTCACCGACGCCTCGGCGTTCTCGATCTCGGTGTTCCACATCGCGCTGACCGAGGTCGCCTATCGCTACAAGGTGCTGGGCCCCGAGGCCGACGCGTCCGAGCTCGGTCGGCAGAGCGTCGACGACGGCCCGAGCTGCTACGCCGCTCGGCACGACCGCCGCTGGCACGTGTTCCAGCGCGATCTGGCGATCCGCGACGGCGCGAGCGTCCGGCACCGCGACGTCGCGGTCCTGCAGATCCCGCTCGTCGGTGCCGGCGAGGTCTTCGGCGTGATGACCGTGCAGACCTTCCGACCCGAGGGCTTCTCCGACCACGAGCTCCGGCTGATGGCCGCCGTCGCGGAGGTCGCCGCGCCGCGCTTCGGGCAGGTGCGTCTCTCCGGCCGCTTCCAGCCGCCACCCTCGAACGTCCCAGCGTCGACGGAAGCTGCGCCGGTCGTGCTCCAAACAGCGACGACGCCGCGGCCCGCGACGCAGCAGCGCACCGGGGAGACCGTCCTTGGAGATCTGCTGCGGCGCTGCGCGGGTGCGGGGTTCGCGACCGCGTTCATCATGGGTGTCGACCCCGGTGCGGGAGTCCTCCGCGGTGAGCTCGTGAGCGATTCGGATGTCGCGCGTGAGCTCGATTACGCGCTCGGGATCACCACCGGGAAGTTCCTGATCCCCGTGGACGAGCGCTACAACGCGATCGCGCGCGCCATGCGTGAGGCGCGCATCGTTCCCGCTCCGACGATCCACGAGATCACGCAACCCGCGCTGGACTGGGATGCCTCTCTTGCGCTCGAGCGTCTGGCTCGTGGTGGCCGCACCATCACGCTGCCGATCGTCGTCGAAAGTGAGCCGGCCGGAGCGCTCGTGCTCGGACCGATGTCCGACGATCCGACGTTCACCGCCATCGAAATGGTCCGCGGCTACGTCGACGACGCGACGCGCGAGCTACTCCCGCGCGTGATCGGCGAGGTGACGTTCGGGGTCATTGGACTCCTGTTCCTGTTCGCGGACCTCCGCACGTTCAGCTCCACCTTCCAGCAGACGTTCTTCGGCGCGTCGAACACCAATCTCGCCGTTGCGGCCATCGCCGTCTTCGCCACGTCGTTCCTCGCGCTCATCGTCGCCGCGCGCCTCGGGCCACGGCGCGCCGTCGGGCTGAGCGGGGTGATCTTCGGCGTCGCGACGCTGTTGCTCACCGCGTCGCGTAGCAACTGGCTGGACCTCGCGCTTTCGGTCATCGCGCTTGCGGCGGGGATGTGGTGGCTCGCGCTGTTCCACAGCTCGCGGACCGGTGAGGCGCCGCCGGCGCTCGCGCGCGCTCTGCCGATCGCGTTCGTCGTCGACCTCGCGCTGCGCTCCGCGCTGCGCACTCAGCCCGTGGTCGATCTCGCGTGGCCCGTCGCGGTCGGGATCGTGGTCGTCGCGGTGCTCGTGTTCGGCGCCGCCGGTCTCGCGTCGCTGTCCGGCGAGCGCCAGTGGAGCAGGCCGGGCGCGGTCGGCACGCTCGCGCTGATCGCCGTGCCCGCGCTCGTGCTCGTGGCCGAGACCGGCGCGACGAACGGCGCCGAGGTCGCGCTCGCGGCCGGCCTCGGGCTCGGACCGGAACCGGCCCGCGCGACGCAGATCGGTCTGATCGTGCTCGGATTCGGCCTCGCGGCGGGCGCGCTGGCGATCGGAGCGGCGCTCCTCTGGTGGCACCAGCCGTTCGTCTCGCTCGTCGGCGGCCTGATCCTCGCCGCCGGCCTCATCGTCTCCGCCGCGACGGTCCTCGGCACGCCGCAGGTCCCGGGCGGCTCGCCCGCCGGTCCGGTCGTCGCCCTCTCCTTCGGCTGGATCGCGTTCGTGGCCGCCGCGTTCGGCTTCTATGCGTTCTTCGCGCTGCAGCCGGCGATCTGGGCCGCCACGGCGGTCGTCGTTCTCGCGACGCTGGTCGTGCCGACTCCGGTCGTCCGCCTGGGCGCCCCGCTGGCGGCGGCGACGGCCGCGGTCGCTATCGCCGTGCCGCTCGTTGCCTTCTTCACCGCGCCCGTGACACCCGATCCCCAGCCACCGAAGGTCACGTTCCGCCTCATGACCTACAACGTCCACCAGGGCTTCGACGCCGGACAGATCCCGTCGCTGGACGCGATCGTCGCCACCATCGCGCATGAGTCTCCCGACGTCCTCGTGTTGGAAGAGGTCGTGCGCGGCTGGATGATCGACGAGCAGCACGACGTGCTGTCGGTACTCGCGCAGCGTCTCGAGATGTATTACACGTTCCTTCCGACCATCGGCGACCTCTACGGCAACGCCATCCTCTCCCGCTATCCGATGGAGGTCGTCAAGCGCGTCCCCTACGCACCGGGCCCGACGCTGCGCAACCAGCCGCGCGGCGCGCTATTCGTCAGGATCGGCGACCTGCTCGTCATCGGCACGCATCTCGACCACACGAGCGACGGCACCTTCGTGCGACAGGATCAGGTGCGCACGATCCTCCGCGAGATCGGGGACGCGACGGCGGTCGTCGTTGCCGGCGATATGAACGCCGAACCGGGAGACATCGAGATCCGGCTGTTCGATCAAGCCGGCTACCAGGATCTCGGCCAGCAGGCGGGGCCGACGACGACGGGCGACGATCCACCCAAGCGTATCGACTACGTGTGGGGCCTCGGTGTCGTCGGCGCGCAGGCGCATACGACAGAGCCGACGAACCTCTCGTCGGACCATCGCGGCCTGGTGGTGAACATCACGCGCACCGGGAAGTGAGCGACAAGCCCGAAGACGGGACGCCGGCCCTGCGCGCGATGCTGCTGCGCGCGAAGCCTGCGGACTACGGCCTCGCGCCCACGCCCGAGCTCCCGCGCGTATGGGGCGCGATGATGGAGATGCGCATCGGAAGTGCCGATGTCTCGCTCGTCGCGGTCGCGGAAGGCTCGACCAGCCTGTACTTCAGTAGCGGCGGCGGCATCCTCGGCGGCGGCGAACACGAGAGCGTACGTGCGGCGAACCGCAAGCTGCTCGGCGTCATCGAGAAGCTGTTCCCCGCGTTCGTCGCGCGCGACGTCCCCGTCGCCGCGCTCGACGGGGCGGTGTCGTTCGCGATCTTCACCTACGAAGGTCTGCGGGTCGCGCGTGATACGGAGGAACGGGTGCGGCAGAAGAAATCTCCGCTTTGGCCCGTGTACTTCGTCGGACAGGAGATCATCACGGCGCTGCGACTCGTGACGGAGAAGTCGACGGGCCACTAGACTGGTCGTAGCCGCGGAGCTTCCACCAGCGGCCTGAGGATCGCCATCACGGGATCGTTCGTTCACCTTCACACCCACAGCGAGTACAGCCTGCTGGACGGGCTCTCGCGCGTCTCCGATCTGGTCACGCGCGCGAAAGAGCTCGGCATGCCGGCGATCGCGCTCACCGATCACGGAGCGCTTTACGGTGCCATCGATTTCTACGTCGCGGCGAACCAGGCGGGCATCAAGCCGATCATCGGTGTCGAGACGTATGTCGCGCGGACGAATCGCTTCGAGCGCGATCCCCGCCTCGAAGGTCACGGCAAGCCCTTCCACCTCGTCCTCCTCGCGAAGGACTTCACGGGCTACCGGAATCTCGTTTCTCTCGTCACGACGGCGCATCTCGACGGCTATTACTACCGCCCGCGCATGGACCGGGAGATCCTCCGAGCGCATTCGAAGGGGCTCATCGCGCTCTCGGCCTGCCTGCAGGGAGAGCTCGCGCGCGCGATCCAGGACGAGGGCATCGAGGCGGCCTGCAAGGTCGCCATCGAGCATCAGGAGATCTTCGGAGAGGGCAACTACTTCCTCGAGCTGATGCAGCACGGCGTGCCGGAACAGCAGGCCGTGCTCGAGGGCGTGCGTGAGGTGGCGCGCCGGACGGGTATCCCGCTCGTCGCGACGAACGACATCCACTACGTGCAGGCGGAGGACGCCGAGGCGCAGGACGTGATGGTCTGCATCCAGAGCGGTAAGACGATCGACACGCAGGACCGCCTCAAGATGATCGACCACCCGGAGCTCTATCTGAAGAGTGCCGAGCAGATGGCCGCGCTCTTCCCGGACGACCCCGAGGCGCTGGAGAACACGGTCCGGATCGCGGAGATGATCGACATCAAGCTTCCGCTCGGCGAGCTGCAGCTGCCCGCCTTCGCCGTGCCGGCGGGCACCACGCCCGAGCAGCATCTGCGCGACATGGCCGAGACCGGCGTACGCGCGAAGTACGGCGAGATCACGCCGGAGCTGCGCGAACGGCTCGACAAGGAGCTGTCCGTCATCGGCAAGCTCGGCTATTCGGGATACATCCTCATCGTGCAGGACTTCATCCGCTACGCGCGCGAGAACGGGATCCTCACGGCCGTGCGCGGCTCGGCCGGCGGATCGCTCGTGAACTACGCGATCGACCTCACCGACATCGATCCGATCCGCTACGGGCTCATCTTCGACCGCTTCCTGAACCTCGAGCGCTACACCCTCCCGGACATCGACGTCGACTTCATGGACGACCGCCGCGACGAGGTCATCGCGTATGTCACGGAGAAGTACGGCGCCGATCGCGTCGCGCAGATCGGGACGTTCAACACGATGCTCGCGCGCGCGGCCGTCCGCGACGTGGCGCGCGTCCTCGGAATGCCGTACGGCGAGGCGGACCGCGTCGCGAAGACGATCCCCTTCGGCGTCACGCTCGAGGACTCGCGCCGCATGGTGGCCGAGCTCAGAGACCTCGCGCAGGAACCGCACGTCGAGCGGCTGCTCGACCTGGCCGAAAAGGTGGAGGGGCTCGTCCGATCGACGGGCACGCACGCCGCCGGGGTGGTGATCACGGCCGAGCCTTTGAGCGCGCTCGTGCCGCTCGAGCGTTCCAAGGGGACGTCCGCGATCCAGACGCAGTACGAGGACAAGTCGCTCGAGAAGCTCGGCCTCCTGAAGTTCGACTTCCTCGGGCTATCGAACCTCACGATCCTGGACGAGGCGCTGAAGCTGATCAAGACCTCGCGCGGGATCGACATCGATCGTGCGCGCATCCCGCTCGATGACCAGAAGACCTTCGACCTGCTGGGCTCCGGGGAGACCACGGGCATGTTCCAGCTCGAGTCCGCGGGCATGCGCCGCCACATCCGCGATCTGAAACCGGACCGGGTCGAGGACGTCATGGCGATGGTCGCGCTCTTCCGTCCGGGGCCGATGGACTACATCCCGGCGTACATCCGACGCAAGCACGGGCAGGAGGCGGTGACCTACGCCCATCCGCTGCTGGAGCCGGTCCTGCGAAAGACCTACGGCGTGATGGTCTATCAGGAGGACGTGATGGCGGTGACGCAGGCGCTCGCCGGCTTCACGCTCTCGCAGGCCGACGTCCTCTGCTTTGCGATCCGCAAGAAGATCCGCGAGAAGCTCGACGCGCAGAAGATGAAGTTCGTCGAGGGCTGCCTCCGCAACGGCGTGCACGCCGACGTGATCGAGCAGGTCTGGAAGGACTTCGAGCCGTTCGCGCGCTACGGGTTCAACCGCGCGCATGCCGCGATCTACGGCGTCATCGCGTACCACACGGCCTACCTCAAAGCGAACTACACGCTCGAGTACATGACCGCGGTGCTCTCGTCCGACATGGGCAACTCCGAGCGGATCGCGATCGCCGTCGCGGAATGCCGGCGAATGGGGATCGCGGTGCTGCCGCCCGACGTGAACGAATCGCACTTCGGATTCGCGATCACGCCGAAGGGGATCCGGTTCGGGCTGGGCGCGGTGAAGAACGTCGGGGAGGGAGCCGTCGAGGGCATCATCGAGGCGCGGTCGGCGGGTGGGCGATTCAAGTCGCTCGACGACTTCTGTGGCCGGATCGACCTCCAGCGCTGCAACAAACGCGTGCTCGAGTCGCTGATCAAGTGCGGGGCGCTCGATGCGTTCGGTCCGCGCGCCGTGCAGCTGGCGCACCTCGACCTCGCGCTCGCCACCGCGCAGCGCGAGCAGCGCGACCGTGAGAGCGGCCAGGTCGGTCTGTTCGCCAGCCTCGGGATGGCGGACGAGATCGTGGCGCAACCGCTACCCACCGGACCGGAAGCGCCCAAACGCGAGCTGCTCGGGTGGGAGAAGGAGCTGCTCGGGATCTATCTGTCGGAGCACCCGCTGCAGCGGATGGCCGAGCGCATGGGCGATGTCGTGACCGCCTATCTCGCCGAGCTGAAAGAGGCCGGCGACGAGCTCGTGACGGTGGCATGCGTCGTTACCAGCGCGCGCAAACACATCACCAAAGAGAAGAAGCTGATGATGTTCGCGCAGGTCGAGGACCTCACCGGCACGGTCGAGGTCACCGTCTTCCCGCGCACCTACGAGGCGACGGCTCCGCTCTGGAGCGCCGACGAGATCCTCCTCATCCTCGCGCGCGTCGAGCAGCGCGACGAGGCGCCGAAGCTGTTGTGCGAGCACGCCGTGCGATTCGACGACGCCGGGATCGCCGAGATCAGACGCGTTGCCGACGAACGTCGCCAGAGCCTCGCGAAGCGGGCGAGGTTCGTCCGGCCGACGAACGGCAACGGTCACGGTTCGAGCGCCGGCGGGTCGGCGGGTCCTGCCCCGGCGGGGTCATCTCGTCGGCCGACCTACTCGCCGGCTTCCACCTCGAAGGAAACCTCGTCCGCGGTTCCGCCGGCTCAACGGTCGGCCTCGGAGACGACTCCCGCCGTGTCACCCGCCTCCCCCACGCTTTCGCCGCCCCCGCTGCCGTCCTCGGCCCTGGCCGCGTCGTCCGGCACTTCGCCCGCTCGCTCGGCGGGTTCTAATTCGGAGCTTGTCATCCGGTTTCGCGAGGCGCTGGACTACGAACGATCGATCGCCATCTTCCAGCGGATCCAGCAGGTCCTGAAGTCGCACGGCGGCCCGTCAGTGGTGATCCTCGAGCTGCCGCGTGCGGCTGGCGGGGTCAGGCGAGTGCCAACGTCGTTCCGTGCCCGGCCGTCACGCGAACTGGCCGAGGCCGTCGCCAACGAGGTCGGCGGCGACGTCGTCGAGGTCGTCCTGCCGCGCTAGCGGCTTGCTCGCCTGACCGGCACCGATCCGTCCGATACTTCGAGCGTGACGATGCGCGACCGCCTCCAGAAGCTCCACGACGTGACGAACGAGATGCTCGGCATCATGGAGCTGGACCGGCTGTACCCGAGAATCGCCGATGTCGCGAAGTCGCTGGACACCGCGGATGCCGCGGCCTTGATGATCGTCGACCGTGACGAGAACGCGCTCGTGATCCGTGGATACAGCGGCCTCTCCCCTGGGTACGCCGAGTCGCAGCGCATTCCGCTCGAGCGCGCATTGCAGCACTACCGGCTTCCCGGTTCGGCGGTCGTGCGCGATCTTCGCACCGCGCCCCTCGGCGATCCGGATCTCATCCGAGCCGAAGGGCTCGCGAAGGTGCTCGCGCTGTCGCTGGCGCGCGAAGGCGAGCTCCTCGGAGCGCTGCACATCTACACGCGGGATCCCGCGCGCGACTTCGACGAGATCGACTGCGACCTCGCGCAGATCCTTGCCGCTCAGGTGTCGGTGGCGATCGCCAATGCGCGGCTCTTCACCCAGCTCCAGACGGTGGACGAGGAACGCGAGCAATTCCTGTCGATCGTCTCGCACGAGCTGCGGACGCCCCTCACGCCGCTGAAGGCGCTGGCGCAGCTGCAGCTCGGGCGACTGCGGCGCTCGCAGGCGCGCGGGACGCCGATGGATCTGGAAGCTCTCGAGCGCAACCTCGAATCGATCGAGCGTCAGGTCGACCGAATGAATGGCCTCGTGAGCGATCTGCTGTCGGTGTCGCGCGCCGGTCGTGGCCAGCTCGACATGGATCCCGCGCCCTTCGACCTTGCCGCAGAGGTGCGCGACGTCGTCGCTCGCTATGTCGCGGCGTCGCGCGAGGAAGGGCGGCACTCCTTCGCCGTCGATGCGCCGGAGACGCTGACCTACGACGGCGACCAGGCGCGTATCGATCAGCTGCTCATGAACCTGATCGGGAATGCGGTGAAGTATTCGCCGCGCGGAGGCCAGGTCGCGGTGAAGCTCGCGCGCCAGAACGGTGCGGCCGAGATCGCGATTAGCGACCCGGGCATCGGCATCCCCGCGGACGATCTACCGCGCCTCGGCGGTGCGTTCACGCGCGGGGTCGGGAAGGCCGCGACGTTCGCCGGCATGGGGATCGGCCTCTATGTCGCGAAGCTGGTGGCCGAGCGGCACGGCGGATCGCTGCAGCTCGAGAGCGCGGGCGAGGACAAGGGAACGACGGTAAGGGTGCGACTCCCGCTCTAGACGACCCTTGTCGCACAAACGTGCGACGCCTTGTCACTGATTCGTGTCACGGTCGAAGTCTTCCAAATCGTTCGGTAATGCGTCACCGTTGGCGGATGGGAAAAGACTGGTCGAAGGGCCTCACGAAAGAGACCGACCCTCGCGTGGCTCGCGCTGCCGCTGGTCATCTCGGCCGTCGCTACGTCCGGCACACGCCGCTTGACCAGCGCAAGGGGCGCCGAGGTTCCCGTCGCGAGGCACCGCTCAAATGGGATGCTGACTCCGCGTATGCACTCGGC
>VBEZ01000250.1 GCA_005882255.1 Chloroflexota bacterium
CATGTCGAGGACAAGCAGTGGGTCGCGGTGAACCACATCCCCGGGCATCCCTACCAGGACCACGTCTACGCGCTCTGGTCCGTGTTCAACGGCGCTCCGAGCGGCGGATCCGTGGACCTGCGGGTGGCGGTATCCGTGGACCGCGGCGCAACGTTCTCGCGGTACAGCTCGTTCACGACGCCGTCGGTGAGCGGCCGTCAGAACTTCTACGTCCAGCCGTCGATCGACGCGAACGGCGACCTGTACGTCGGGTTCGCATCGACCGAGCAGGACAAGAAGAGCGGGCAGGTCACGCTGTGGGTCGCCAAGTCCACCGACGACGCGCAGACCTTCACGTTCTCGCGCGCCGTCAGCGGGGTCGGCCTGATCCCAACGGCCGACCTCCCGAACACGACCTTCCGCGACGGCATCGCGGAGAGCTTCGCGGCGAGCCCGAGCCGCGCGGGTCACCTCTACATGACGTACGAGGACTGGGACGCCGCGACCGGGCAGTTCGACGTGAAGTTCGTGCAATCCACCGATGCCGGCGCCAACTGGTCGGCACCGGTCAAGGTGAATGACAACGCCGAGCCGAACGCGTCTGGCTACACCGATCAGTTCCAGCCGTCGATCGCCGCGGGCCCGAACGGCGCGGTCGCGATCGCGTTCTACGACCGCCGCGCCGCGTGCCCGAATGACAACAGCGTGCTTGCGGCGGACGTCGGCCGCACGAACTTCTGCATCGACGCGTCGCTGCAGGCCTACAAGGACAGCGGCTCCGGCGCGGTGCCGGTGTTCGGCAACACGCGCATCACGAAATACACCTGGGACCCGATGAACCCAGCCCAACGTGTGGACGGCATCGGCCAGATGGCGTGCGCGTCGCACCAGGACCCGTGCACCGTTCGCGCGTTCATCGGTGACTACTTCGGTCTTGCGATCTCAGCCGGCAACATCTACGCGCTCTTCGTCTCGACGCATTACGCGTCGAACGTCACCGCCGACGAGGGCGGCCCGGTCTATTACCAGCAGCAGATCCTCGCCAAGGTGTCGCGCGCGGCGTACGGCACCGGCTACTAGAACGAACGGAGGGGCTCGCTCGCGCGGGCCCCTCCGCAGGGCGGCAATCTTGCGAGCCGACTCTGCGACCGACCGACCGACCTACACGGCTCCTCAATCCGACGTCGGTACTCTCATCAATCGAAGTTCGACGACGGGTGACCCTGGGGGCTGTGGGACATGCTGCAGACGACCACGAATGACGATCAGCTTCGCGCGCGACTCGAGCTCGCGAGTCGGCTCGGAGCGCTCGCGTCCGATGCGCGCGATCTCGTAGAGCTGTTCCGCGCGCTGTACGACGAGACGGCGCGCGTGATGGACGCCACGGTCTTCCTCTTCGCGATCTACGACGAAGTGAGCGTGAGCTGGGCAGCGGAGGGGCCGCCCATCCGCCTTCTGTACGGGACCGAGCCGGGAGAGCTGGTCTCACCACGGTCCGGCGTCGTCGTCCCGATCGTGTCCGGCGATCACGTCGTCGGCGTGTTGTCCGCGCAAAGCTATCGACCCGAGGCATACGACGACGAGGACCTTCTCGGTCTCGTCGCCATTGCCGCGCAGGCGGGCGCCACGATCAAACGGCTTCGCGCGACCGAGCAGATGGCGCTCGAACATGAGCGGCACGCCCTGCAGCTCGAAGCGGTCCTCGCGAGCATGAACGACGCGCTCCTCATCGTGGACTCGCGCGGTGCCATCGTGCGGCTCAACCGCGCCGCCCGCGAGCTTCTTTGCCTCGACGGCTCGAGCCTCGTCCTCGGTCAGCCCCTCGAGCCGCAGCGAGTCGAGCAGTGGCCGGACACGGCGCGCGAGATCGCGGAGGCGCTCGTCCCGGCCATCGATGCGATCCGCTCGGGCAGGCAGATCGCGCAGGTCGACGTCGAGCTCCACTCGGGTGAGCGGCGCGTCCTTAGCCTGGGGACATCCGTCCTGCGTTCGCCGACCGCGGTGCTCGAGGGCGGCGTGATCGTGTTCCGCGATGTCACCGCGCAGCGCAACCTCGAGAAGCTTCGTGAGGACATCTTCGCGATGGCCTGGCATGACATGCATACGCCGATCACGGTGATCAGGGGCCACGCCGAGCTTCTCCAGCGTCGGCTCGCGTCCGGCGACCGCGATCGCGGCGCCTTCAAGGCGGCCGCGTCGCTGATCATGAAGCACGCGGACCGTCTCGCCGAGCTTCTCACCGCGCTCTTCGACATCCGCTGCCTCGAGGCCGGCGTGCTCACGGTCGCGCGGTGGCCCATGGATCTCACCGCGCTCGTTCGCGAGGTGACGGATGGCATGCGGCCGACCGCGCGCCACGAGATCGTCGTGTCCGCCGACGATGGCGTCGTGGGTGAGTGGGACGAGCGACGCATCCAGCAGGTGGTGACGAATCTCGTCGCCAATGCGATGAAGTATTCGCCCGAGGGCTCCACCGTGACGGTGTTGGTGACCGCCGACGAAACGACCGCGACGGTGCGCGTGCGCGATGAGGGCATCGGGCTCGATGACGCCGAGCTGGCGCAGCTGTTCGGCCGCGGCTATCGCGCCGAATCGGTGCGGACGGTGAGGGGCGCCGGCCTCGGGCTGTACCTCAGCAACGGCCTCGTGACGGCGCACCGCGGCCGCATGTGGGCGGAGTCGCTGGGTCACGGCTGTGGCAGCACGTTCTGCTTCAACCTACCGCTCCATGCCGAGCGCGCGGCCGAACCAGCACTGAAAGAGCGCGCATGAGACGCCGCCGGCTCAGCAGCATCGTCTGCGCCGTTCTCCTTCTCGCCGCTTCGCTCGCCGGTCCAGCGTGGCCGGCCCGCGCGGATGCGACACCGCAGGACAAGATCGACCCGGCGCTGCGCGTGCGGATGGCCGCCGATCCACTTGCCGTCCTACCGGTCATCGTCGAGATGCAACAGCCGGCCGCGCCCTTCGGCGCCATGCCGAACGTCGATCGCGCGAACGCGGCCCTCGATCTCCTCCGCCAGTACGGCACTCCGGTCGCGGGCCTGTCGCTCATCGACAGCGCTGCCGGATTCGCGAACGCCGACGGGATCAACGCGCTCAGCCTCGTGCCGGCCGTGGCGTACATCCACCACGACGCCACGGTCCGTCCACTCGCAGACTCGATGGTGACGCCGGGCACGGTGTCGGAGATCCCGCCGCTGCCGACTCCGATCCCGACGCTTCCTCCGATACCGACGCCCACTCCGACCAACGTCCCGACACCAACGCCGACATCGACGCCGACGC
>VBEZ01000003.1 GCA_005882255.1 Chloroflexota bacterium
AGGTATCCTGAAAGGGATGACAGTCACGACACGCCGTGACCGGCGCGAACGCGAACGCACCAGGCAGCAGCGCCGGCGCAGCGGCGGCGGCAGTCCCACGCCCCGGCGGAGTATCGGCCAGGGGTGGATCGTGCTGGGCGCGGTCGCCGCTCTCATCGCGCTCGTGCTGGCCGCACGCGCGCTGGGCGCGTTCGACGCGCCGGCGCCGCCGGTCGACGTGAACGCGACGGCGTTCGACACGACAGGTCAGACGGTCGGCACCAAGATCGAGGCGCTCAGCGCCGAGCACATCCCCGCGGGCCAACCCGGGAACTACAACTCGGTGCCGCCGACCTCGGGCCAGCACTGGGCGGCGCCGGCGGCCCCCGCGCCGTGGGGCATCAAGGACACGAACCTTCCGAACGAGGTGACGACGCACAACCTCGAGCACGGCGGGATCGTCATCGCATACAACAACCTCTCGCCGTCCGAGGTCGATCAGCTCAAAACGACCGTGCGGAACCTGATGGCCAGCGGATTCCCGAAGGTGATCGTCGAGCCGTACCCGAAGCTCTCGGACGCGAAGGTCGCGCTCACCGCGTGGTCGTGGCTGTACAAGCTACCCAGCGTGGATCAGACGCAGATCATCCGTTTCTTTCGCGCGCACTACGAGCCCGTGGAGGCGCCGGAGCGCTACACGCCCTAGCTCAGTCGTCGCCCCAGTAGCGCTGCTCTTTCCACGGATCGCCGGTGTTGTGATAGCCGTTGCGCTCCCAGAAGCCGGGCTTGTCCGTGTCCGAGAACTCGATGCCGCGTAGCCACTTCGCGCTCTTCCAGGCGTAGAGACGCGGGACCACCAAGCGCGCGGGTGAGCCATGCTCCGCGGTGAGCGGCTCGCCATTCGCGCGCAGCGCGATGAGGCAGTCGTCGCGCAGGCAGTATTCGAGCGGCGTGTTCGCGGTGAAGCCGTACTCGGAATGTGCGATCACGAACTTGGAGTCGGCCTTCGGCTTCGCGAGCTCGATGATCTTCGAGAACGGGATGCCTTCCCAGTGCTGGTCGAGACGCGACCAGGTCGTGACGCAGTGCATGTCCGCCGTGACCGTGGTCTGATCCAGCTTCTGGAACTCCTCCCAGTTGAGCTTGAATTCGTTCTCGACATTCCCGAACACGCGGAGGTCCCAGGTCTTCGGATTGAACGGCGGGACCGGGCCGTAGTGGAGCACCGGCCACTTCTGCGTGAGGTACTGGCCGGGCGGGACCCGCGCGGCCGTCTCCGCCGGCAGATCGGCTCTCTTCGTGAAGAACTTCATCGCGCGTGCTCCCAGTCGCTCATTCGAGGCCCGACGCGCGTCGCAGCATCTTGAAGGTGTAGATGCCCGTGTCGTGACCGTCGCCCCACGACGGCGTGAGGCCGTAGCGACCGACCGGGAATACCTCCTTCAAAGTGGTCTGCTCCTCGCTGAAGCGGGTGTCCTCGTTCACCTCGCCCTTGTACGCGCCCTCCCCATGACAGTACGCGCACATGCAGGCGCGGCGCAGCGGCTCCCACGCGTACTCGCTGACGTTGCCGTCGTCCCACGTCACACGCAGGACGCGCGCCGGCGTCACGATCTCCCAGTCGGTCGCGCGGTGGAAGACATCGCTCACACGACCGATGATAGGGACGTGGCGACCATCGACGACTTCCAAAAGATCGAGATGCGCGTCGGGCGTGTCCTCGCGGTCGACGACTTCCCCGAGGCGCGCAACCCGAGCTACAAGCTCACCATCGATTTCGGCGCGTACGGCACGCGCCGATCTTCGGCGGCCGTGCGTCGCTGGTACGAGAAGGCCGATCTCGTCGGCCGCCGCGTCGTCTGCGTCACGAACTTTCCGCCACGGCGGATCGCGACGTTCGATTCGGAGGTGTTGACGCTCGGGGCGATCGAGGCCGACGGGCGTGTGGTGCTGCTGAGGCCGGACGCGGATGCCGAGCTCGGGAGCCCGATCGGCTAGATCACCAGTCGAAGAAGATGAGCCGGTCCGGCGGCCAGAAGCGCAGGATCACCTTACCGATGATGCGGTTGTAGGGCTGGGCGCCGAAGAAGCGCGAATCCTGCGAGGACTGGCGGTTGTCACCCATCGCGAAGAAGTAGCCATCCGGCACCTTGTAGGGGTACTTGATGTCCGGGCTCTGTTGCAGGGAGACGCCGTGGGCTTCCGGGAAGAAGCGCAGCTTGCCGTTCACGTAGAGGTTGCCGTCGCGGAGCTCGACCGTTTCGCCCGCCACCGCGACGATGCGTTTCACGTACGGGATGCTCGTGTCGATCGTCGGGTTGAACACGACGATGTCACCCGGCTGCGGTGAGGTGAAGCGGTAGTCGACCTTGCTCACGAGCACGCGGTCGTTCTGGAGGAGCGTCGTCTCCATGCTGCGCTGACGGACCTCCGTGACCTGCACCACGAACAGGTTGAGGACGACGGAGATGATGACCGCGAGGGCGAGCGCCTGGACGATCTCGAGGATGGCGCGCCAGGAGAACGGTGCTTCGTCGACGGGCTCCCCTCGATCGGGCGCGTCAGTGCGGTACACCTCGGGAGTGCTCATGAGCCTTAAAAGTGTCGCATGGTCTAGCGTTCGTCGCGTGACGCGAGCTCGGCTTCGCTTTCCCACCGGAGACCCGATCGAGGTCGACCTCGACGAGGTCATGGCGTACGGCCCCGAGATCACCGGATTCCGCGCCTGGCTCGGCGCGGTATCGGCGTCGGATCAAGGTCGCTGGGTGATCCGCTTCGCCGACGAGACCGTACTCGGCTTCCAGCGCGGTGAGCTGAAGCGCATCCGCCTCACCCCGACCGGGGCCGACATCACGCTGGGCAGCGAGGTCGCGCCACGCACGCTCACCGTCGCGCGAGATCCGCTTCACCGTCGGCGACGGGCCACACGTGAGCTTTCGGGATCCGGCGGAGCCGCCGACCGCCTAACCGTCCGCGGCGATCTTCTCCGCGACCTCGCGTCCGAGCCGGGCGCTGTAGTTCGTGCCGCGATCCTCGGGGTAGATCTGCGTCGTATTCCCGAGGTACAGCCCGCGCCGGGGGGACGCGAACGGCATGACGCGATGCCGGTTGCCGATGCGCGGCACGGGCTGCGCGGCCTCTTCGCGGAACGACCAGTACCGCATAACGTCGTTCCGGTCGAAACGCGGATTCATCTGCCCGAGCGCGGCGAGGTAGTGGTGCAGGAGCTCCTCGGTGTTCATGCGCGTGAGTGGATCGCCGCCCGCGACGTAGTTGGCAACGTACAGATAACGCGCCGGGTAGCGCTCGGCCGGCACGAGGTTGGTGTGCTCGACCAGACCGAGGAACGGGACCTTGCTGTCCGCGATGTTCGTCCAGTACGTGGAGCTGAACGGACGACGCAGCTCGAGGAGCAGCACGACCGCGGTCTCGTAGGTCCAGTCGTCGAGTCGACGCGCCCAGTCGTCGGGCCAGTCGGCGAGACGGCGTGTGATGAACGTCGGTGTGGTGAAGAGCACAGCGTCGGCGCGACCGTCGAGCGCGGGCTCCGCCGGACTTTCGCCGGCGCGTCTCCGATATGCGCCCGGCCCGGCGCAGTGCAGCACGAACCCATCGTCTTCTGTGACGCGCAACACCTCGCGATCCACGCGGATCTCTCCTGTTCCTTCGTCGCGCCGCTGCCGCGGAGCTTTCGGCGCAGGCGGAACTTCGACCAGAGCCATGCCAGGGGGACGCGTTCGCTGTCGGCGCCGAACTTCCCGAGCATCAGCGGCGTCCACACCGACGCGAGCGCGCGCTCGCCGGACGCGCGGCGAAGCCACTCCAGCGCTCCGATGTCGTCCATGCGCTCCCAGTCGGTCCGCGCGGTGAGGCGAAGCACCGAGTAGCCGAGTCGGAGTCGGTCGACGAGGGGCAGTGGCCGGTAGCGGAGCAGGTCCATCGGGCTCACGAACGGCCACACGCGACCCCGCGCCCAGATCCCGACCGACGAGGTGTGCCACTCGAGCTCACCGGGGGTCAGCTCGTCGTGCAGCGCGATCATGTCGCTGTCGCTCTGGAACAGGTGGTGGTAATAGCGATCGATCCAGACGCCGCCGCCGAGGTCGAATGCGCTGGCCTGACCCGAGACGTCCGGCCATCGCTCGTACAAGGTCACGGCATGACCGCGGCGCGCGAGCTCGCGGCCGGCGACGAGTCCGGCAACGCCCGCCCCCACGATCGCGACCCGTCGCGGCATCAGCGCACAGGATGAGCGAATCTGTTGCGCGATGCGCGTCGAAGTCGTCGCGGTCGCGCTGCTCGTCGCCCTGTCGGTCGGCGTGCTCCTGCCGAACCACCCCGCCGGCCGCGATCCGGCCGAGGACGCCGGCGTCTTTTTCTACGCCGCGCAGCGCCTGCTCGATGGCGGCGCACCGTACCGCGACATCTGGGACCACAAGCCGCCGGGTGTGTATTTCGTCGACGCGGTCGGCATCGCGCTCGCGGGGCGGACCGGCGTCTGGTTCGTGCAGGTCGCGTTCCTCGTCGCGGCGGTGCTGCTCGGGTATCGCGCGCTCCGCCGCGAATTCGGCGCGACCGCGGCGTTCGTGGGCTCGCTCGCCTGGCTCGCCGCGCTGCCACGGCTCTTCCTCGAGTACGGCCAGACCAGCTTCGTCGAGTTCTACGCGCTGCCGCTCCAGTTCGGCGCCCTTGTGCTGTTTACCGCGCCGCTCACGCGAGGGCGCGCGCTGGGCATCGGCGCGCTCGGCGGCGCCGCGCTGCTGCTCAAGCCGACGCTCATCGGCGTCGTCGTCGCGATCGGCGTGGTCACGCTCCTCCGCCTCCGCCGTAGGGCGGTCGCTCCGCTTGCGCTGATCGCGGTCGGCGTTCTCGTTCCGCTCGCGATCGCCGTCTCCTGGGCTGCGGCGCGCGGTGTCCTCGGCGAGATGGTGGATCAGGCGGTCGTCTACAACAGCGCCTATGCCGCGTTCGCGCCGCTGCCCGAGCGGATCGACGCCGTCCTCTCGGGGCTGCGCCTGACGCTGCCTTCGGGTCTCGCGCTCGTCGCGGCGGGGGCGTGGCTCTACGCCGTGGCGACACGCCGCTTCGCGCCGACGCTGCTCGCGGTCGCCCTCGTCGCGTTCCCGCTCGAGCTCGCGCTGTCGACCTGGGGCCGCGGCTATCACTACTACTTCATGGCCTGGCTACCGTCGATGGCGATCCTGGCGGCGTTCGTCGTCGGCGAGGTGGAGCGCGTCGCGCCTCGACGGATCGCGCGGCCCGCGCTGACGCTGGCCGTGGTGGCGATGTGCGTTTTCCCCGCGCTCCTGGTCACACGCCTCGCGCTCACGACCGATGCGGGAAGAGCCAGCTCCGCCGCCGCGTATCTCGCCGCGAACACACGGCCCGATGACACCGTCCTGGTGTGGGGCTCGCATACCGAGGTGCTGTTCCTCGCGGGCCGCCGGTCGCCGACCCGCTACGTGTACCAGTACGCGGCGCTCGCGACGCGTGGCTACGCCACGCCCGCTCGCGTCGACGAGCTCCTCGCCGACCTCCAGCGCGCGCGACCCGCGCTCATCCTCGATGCGTCGAACGAGAGCTTCGTCACCCCGCCGCTCGATCTTGCGGGACTGCGCGCCTGGGTCTCGCCTGAGGCGCAGTACGCGCCACTGCCCGAGCTCGAGCGGGTCGTCGCGTTCATCGTCGCGAATTACGAGCGCGCCGGCGCGGAGCCGGCCACCGGGTGGCCGCTCTGGCGGCTAAAGGCGCCGTAACACGAGGCGGCGCTGGCTCGCGAACACACCGGGCGCGATGGCGACGAGCACGCGGTCGACGACATCGACGACGGGCATCGCGGCCCACGGAAGCGGGACGTATGGCACGGTCGACGTCACGCCACCCGAGTTGAACTGGACGAAGAACTCGGACATGCCCGAGTCCACGACCGCGACTCGGGATAGCGCGCGCGGAAGCGACCGAGGTCGTCGAAGAGGAGATTCGGGATGGCGCAGTTCGCGCTCCACGGATCGGCGGGATCGTTGCACGGTCGCGTCGGATCGAATGGATCGGCCGAGAAGTCGTAACCCTCGTGACCCGTCGCGCGGAGCGCGATCCGCGTCGTCCACGAGCAGTTGCACTCCTGAATGAGAAGGTGCCCGCCGGGACGGAGCACGCGCGGCGTCGCGGAAGAAACGATCGGGGTACGCGAGGTGGTGGACCACGTTGTTGGCGATCAGGACGTCGACGCTCGCGTCCGCGTACGGCAGCTCCTGCGCGTCGACGACGCGTCGTGCCTACGGTCGCGGCTCGGCGAAGCGCTTGCGAAGGAGGAACTTCAGGTTCGACCCGGGACGCTTCTCGTACTCGTCGCGGGCGCGCTGCGCATCGCCGGCGTAGCGAACGAGCACCGACTTTCGGTGGTGGTGGTGATCAGCTACGGGTGGACATCCACACGGCGCGACAGTACCCGAACAGCTCAGGCGGGGAGTCGGCCCCATACGATGCGGGTTACGCCGATGATCGCGAGGGCCGCGGCGGTCGACCACGCGATCGCGGAGACGAGCGGCGCGTCGAAGTCGGTGCCCGACTGCGCGGCGTGGAAGAAGATCGCGACGAACGCGACGTAGCTCGTGCGGTGGATCCAGGTCCAGAGCGTGTTGTTCATGCGGCGCTTGAGCCAGCTCGTGACCGTCACGACCATGATGATGTCGAACGCGATCGTCCCGAGCCCGATCGGAAGGAAGTAGGGCTCGTACGGATTGACGAACGGCACGACGACATCGACCGGACGGATCTGCGCCGTCTTGTCGAGCAACAGTGAGATGAGGTGCGCGAACACGAGCGGCAGCCACAGCGGCGTGGTGAAGTCGTGAAGGCGGCGGATCGCACGGTTCGAGGCGAGGAAGTCGAGCACCGAGGTCCGGAGCGCCTCGCCTGAGAGGACCGCGAGCGACAGGACCGCGAAGGCGGTGAGGCCGGTGATCCGCGCGAGGAACCAGAAGGTGAGGTCGTTCACCTGGACAAGGCTAGATGAGCGTCTCGGGGGTGTTGTTAGGAATGCGTCATGAGACGTGCGTGATCGTGATGCTCGGGAGGGCCGTCGCCCGCACGCCCGCCCGAAGCGTGATCTGCGGCACCGGGGTGGGCCTGAGCGTGGGCGCACGCGTCGGTGACGGTGTCGGGCCCGTCGCGGTCGGTCGTGCCGCCGATCCCGTGGCGCTCGCGCGTGCCGTCGGCGGTGTCGTAGGCGGCGGCGACGTTGGAGTGGCTGTCCGGACCGGAAGCGTTGGTGTCGGCGACGGGGTCGGTGGCGGGGCCGGCTTCTCCGCGACCGGTGGCTGCAGCGGCGCGCTCGGGTTCTTGGGGTGAGCTAACGCGTAGCTCGTCGACCCGAGCAGCGAGAGCGCGGTGATGCCGGCGGCGAGCACGCGCAGCGCCCAGGGCGGCACTACGCGGTCCGGACCGCCGGGATGCGCTCGAACGCCTTGCCGAGGACCTCCTGCGAATCGACCCTGAGGTGCGACTCGAGGATCTCCTGGTACACCTGCCGGAAGTCCACTGAGTACTTGAGGCTACCGCCGCGGTCGAGCGCGCCGAGGCTCGGCGCCTCGCCGTAGAAGCCACCCTTCACGGTGTCGCCGATGAGGAACATCGGCGCCGCCGCGCCGTGGTCGGTGCCGCCGTTCGCGGTCTCCGCCGCACGGCGTCCGAACTCGGACCACGTCGCGATCAGCACGCGGTCGGACATCCCATACGCGGCGAGGTCGGCGTGGAAGGCGGAGATCGCGCCGTCGACATAGCCCATGAGGCTGTCGAGTCGCGCCAGCTGTTGATCGTGCGTGTCGAAGCCGCCGAGCGTGACGTGCAGGATCTTCGCGCCGACGCCGCTGATGATGAGCTGCGCCGCGAGCTGCAGCGCTGCGGCGAGCTGGTTGCGCGAGGAGTACACGAGGTTCACGTTGTCGTTGTACGCCGCGCGCGGCGTGTACTTCTCGCGGGCGAGGCGCAGCCGCGCCATCGTGTCGCGCGCGCTGAACACCGAAGTGTCGAAGAGAGCACCATAGATGCCGGGCGTGCCGTTGTAGATGACACCCATCGCGCGCTCGGCATCCGCGCCATTGAACTTGAAGGTGTTCTGTCCGTTGATGACAGAGAGCGTCGCGTCGAGGTCGCGCAGCGCGCCGGGGACCTCGGACGAGCCGCAGGCGCACCCGACGAGCGGGTGGCCGGCGGAGTCGTAGTTCGCGGCGATCGTCTTACCGAGCCAGCCGTCCTGCTGCCGGCGCAGCGGATCGCCGGTCTCCCAGATGCGGATCGAGTCGAAGTGTGAATAGTTCGGCTGCGGGTAGCCGACGCCGTGGACGATCGCGACCTTTCCCTGGTCCCAGAGCGCCTTGACGCCGCGCATCGATCGATTCAGGCCGAAGCTCGCATCGAGCGGGAGGGCGGTGTTGGCCGCTTGCGACAGCTGCGGCCGTAGCGCGCGCAGCTTCGGGTCCTGTAGCGGGATCACGGTCTGGAGTCCGTCTGCGCCTCCGGCCAATTGGATCATCACGAGGACGCGGTCGTTCATCACGCCGTCGAGCTTGCCGCCGTAGACCGCGCGCGCGAACACGTCGGGCACCGCGGCGTATCCGGCCGCGAGACCCGCGGCGCCGGCGCCGAAGACGAAGCCGTTCTTCAGGAAGTCACGACGCGAAAGCCGCGAGAGATCGGTGGCGCCCATTACGCGTACCTCATTTCAGCTGGAACTCCGGCGAAGCGAAGACCGCGAACCAGCGCGACTTGTCGTCGCGCGCGACGTTGAGCTCGTTGACCGTGCCCTGCGCGAGCACGCTGTCGAGGTGACGCTCGTGTGCGCGAGCTGCGGACGGCGTCGTCCGGAGCGTGCCGAGCGCGGCGGTGACGAAATTCGCGCGCTGCAACATCGTGTTCGATGAGATCCACGACGCGCCCTCGCCCCAGCCCGCCACGCTCGGCGGGTCGAACATGTTCTGACCGAGCGTCGAGCCGTACTGCCGGATCGTGCCGCTGAGGTTCGTCGCGCCGAGCGCCTTGGCGGCGGACACCATGAAGTCGGTGGGCGACTTGATGAGGGCACGGAACATTTCGGGCGCGACGAACTCGGGGCTCGTGAAGATGTCGCGCATCAGGGTCTTCGTGTCGTAGCGCGAGCGGCGGAAGCGATCGGCGAGACGCGCGACGTATGCATCCGATGGGCTCGGCGTCACGAATGACGTGAGGAACTGGCGCACCATGAACGGCGCCGTCGCGTCGTTCGCGAGGATCGTGTCGACGACGCTCTCGGTGTTGAACGTCCCCGTCTTGCCAAGGAACGTCACAGGCGCGGCGAATGCGCGGCGCGGGTCGAAGATGCCGGTCTGCGCGGTCGGCTCGGTGCGCATCGGCAGGCGCCAACCCGCAAGCGCCTTGGCGGCGGCCTTCACGTCGTCCTCGGTGTAGCTCCCGACGCCCATCGTGAAGAGCTCGAGCAGCTCGCGGGCGTAGTTCTCGTTCGGCGCGCGGCCCGTGCTCGCCGCCAGGTCGAGGTAGCGGAGCATCGCGAGGTCCGGCGTGACCTTCAGCAGCATGCTCCTGAGATCGCCGAGCGCCATGCGGCGCCAGGTGAGGTTCTGCCAGTAGATCGCCGGCGAGTTCGTGCCGACCTTGCGGTAGTCGCTCGTGAAATGCCCGTGCCAGAACAGCGTCATGCGCTCCGCGAACGGCGTCGGGCTCTTCGTCATCCAATCGAGCCACCAGCCCTGCAGGTTGCCGATGTTGATCGAGGTCGCGTTCGTCATCACCGCCGGCACGGTCGGGCTCGCACTCGCAGCGGCCGCACCCATGCTCGGCGCCGCAGTGGCGCTCGGTCGGGCGGTCGCCATCGCAGACGCGGCCGGCATGTGTGTCGGCGCGCTCGTCGCGGCTGCAAGGGAGCTCGGTCTTGCGGTGGCACTCGCACTCGGGCGCGCTGATGCGCTCGCGCGCGGCGACAACGAGGGCGACGCCGAAGGTCGTGGCGCCGCCGGGGCGGGGAACACCGGTGGCTCGACGAACGGAGTCTCGATGAGACGTTCGACGGTGCGCGCGAAGCCTTCGGAGAGCGCGCGATCGAGCTCGGTGTCGGTCGCGCCGAACGTCGCGCGCCGCAGAAGGTGCGTGACCTTCGCGCTTTCCTTCGCGAGCGGCGAGATCCAGTCGACGTCGCCCGCGAGCTTCGGCGCGGCGATCCCGCTGATCGGCGGCTGGAGCATGACCGCGGGTCGGACGTCGACCGGCGGCAACGTGGCGGGCTGCGACGGCGGAAGGTAGGACGGATCGAGATCCTGCGGCCCGACATATGAGTCGTCCGGCACGCCGATCATCGCGTCGTACTCATCCGCTGGTTCAGCCATGCCCGTGGCCATCGACATGTCCGCTGCGTCCATCGCACTCGTGAGCGACTCGGTCGAGTCGAGATTGCGCAGCCCGAGGATCCTGGCGCCCGCGACACCCGCCGCGGTGGCGAGCGCGGTCACCAGCACCTTGCGCCGTGTCGGCCCCGCGGGGGCCGTCTTCTTTCCCTGCGCGCCCATTCCCTAGGCCGCCAGAACGAACGCCCTCGGGCGACGGTACGCTCGGCCCGAAGTGTCAACACCGTCGCTGTGGCATCACGCGGATTTCCTGAAGCTTTGGACGGGTCAGACCGTCTCCCGGCTCGGCTCGGTGGTGACGCGCACGGCGCTTCCGCTCGTCGCGCTCCTGGTGCTCGGCGCGGGACCGCGCGAGATGGCGTATCTGGTCATTGCGGGTAGCGCGGGAGTACTCCTGGTCGGACTCTTCGCGGGAGCGTGGGTCGATCGGCTGCGGCGCCGTCCCCTCCTCGTGTGGACCGACGTCATCCGCGCGGGGCTGCTGTTCTGGATCCCGATCGCCTATGCGATTGGCGGCCTGCGGATCGAGCAGCTGTATGGCGTCGCCTTCATCGAAGCGTGTCTCGCTTCGCTGTTCAACGCGGCGTATCCCGCGTATGTGCCGTCGCTCATCGGCGTCGACCGCGTGGTCGAGGGCAACAGCAAG
>VBEZ01000004.1 GCA_005882255.1 Chloroflexota bacterium
GGCGAAGGCCGGCGGTCCGCCGACGCCGCCGCGGTCGCCGAAGGCGTCGCGCCAGGTGATCAGCCGCGGTGTGAGGCTGGTGCTCGCGATCACATAGAGCTCCCATCGCGTGCCGGTCGGACAGAAGTCGACGCGAAGGCTCGGTGGGCAGGCGAGCACGACTACGGCGACACGCCCATCGTCCGCCAGCGCGTAGCTCAGCTCGCTGCGCCAATCACTTCGCCAGATGGTCGTTGTTGCACCGTCGCGCCAGAGCATGAGATCGCTTGCCGTGACATCGCCATGCACCCGCGGCGTGCGTAGCCAGATCACATCGCGGCCGTTCGTGTATGCGTTCGGCATGTAATCGGGGGCATACGGGGCGATGGACTGCTCGCCGGGAATGGCGTCGAGCTCCGTGATCGAACCGGTCCGCCAGTTGGCGACCATCACGTGCCACACGACCACCGGCGCGGCGGCACTTACGTCCTTGGACTCGCTCTCCGTGTATGCGACAAGGTCGCCTCGGAGCGCTCCGTGCGGCGAGATGAACGCCACGCGACCATGCGTCACTTCGACGACGTGCCTCTGCCCTGCGATCTCCGTCACCACGATCCGCGAGGACGCCGCGTCGCCCACGACCGCGGCGAGCGCGTGATCGTCGGCGGCCATGCTTCCGGCGTCCTCGGTGAAATCGAGGATCGTGCCGGCCGGTCCGGTCGCAGCTGCACCACTCGGCGACGTCGACGCTGCGGGCGTCGGCCGCAGCAGAGTGGGCAGCGTCTGCAACGGGCGCCGGGTTGCGTTGGGCGCCGCGACGTCCGAGCCGACAACGCCTATCACCGTTACCAAGAGCAGCGCCGTGGCGATCGAACCGACCGTGATCACGTTCCACGGCGTGCGGCTCCGCGCGGGAGCTGAGGGTACCCAGCGCTCGGGCTTTGGCAGATCGACGCGCGACATGAGGCGCTCGAGCTCTTGCTCGAGGTCGGGATCGTTCGACATCAGCGGCCCTGCGGCGCCGCGCGCATTCGCGCGAGCGACTGCGAGATCGTCGCGCTCACCGTCCCGCGGCTGACGCCGAGATCGCGCGCGATCTCTTCCTGCGTCTGATGGAGGAAGTAGTGCGCGACGACGATGGCGCGCTGACGCTGCGACAGGCGCGTGAGGAGCTGCCCCACCTCATCGCGTAACAGAACGTCGTCGAGCGCGCGATCGCGCACTGGACGGTCCATGAGCGGTAGCGCGATCGGCAAACGGAAACGACGACGTCCCTTTCGGAGTGCGACGACGTAGAGCCAACCTTCCACGTTGCTTCGATTCGCGGGCGGATTGCGCAGTCCTTCGACGAAGGCGTCGTGCAGCGCGTCGAGCGCCGCGTCACGATCCATGAGCGTCACCGCGAGCGCGGGATAGACGCGTCGGAACGCGGAGCGGTAGAGGTCTTCCCATTCGTCTGGTCGCATCCCTCCGACATGAGATGCCAGGAGGAGGCCGGAGTGCTTAGTGGGAAGCGCTCGGTCGCTAGCTCTTGACGGTCACCACCCAGAACACGCCGTAGTCCTCCATCCACTGCGCGCCCTCGATGAGCGGCCGTAGGTAAAGGCGGTAGGTGCCCGGCGCGGTCGGAGCCTGGATGGTGAACTGGAACCACGCGACCTGACCGGGTCCGACGTATTCCGCCGGCTGTAGCGCTATGCGGTTGTACCGCGGCCAACCGGTCGCGGGCGAGCCGAGCTGCCCGTCGCCGCCGAGCGGCGTTGCCTTGTCCTGCCCCGGCTCGGGCGACCACGTGCCCAGGTACGCCACCTCGCCCATGCGGCCGGATACCCAGCCGAACGATCCGCTGTTGTTGAACGCGACGACCGCGGTCGAGATCTCGCCCGGACACAGCGTCGGATATCCGCTCTGTCCGTACCACGACGCGTGGAAGCCGCGCACGCCTGACGGAACGCTCGGCGGCGGAGCGATGCCCGGTCCGACGCCCCCCGCGCACCCGCCCACGGGGGGCGTGGGTGTGGGTGACGGGGTCGGCGTCGGCGCGGGCGTCGCGGTGGGCGTGGGTGTAGGTGTCGGAACTGGAGTGGTGCCTTGACCGAGCGTCGTGAGGCGTCCGGTGATGACGTCGGCCAGGCCGAGCGTTTCTCCCGACGCGTCGACGCGGTAGTTGTTCGACGGCAGGTCGACGAAGGCGAACCAGCCGTTGCCGTCGGTCTTCATCGAGCGGACGATCGCGCCGCTGGCCACCGAGAACAGGAGCACTTGCGTCTGCGCGAGCACGGTCCCGTCGCTCGATCGCGCGATGCCGCGAAGGTGACCCGTCGTCGGCTGCGTCTTCCACGTCATCGGCGGGACGTTCGTCGTGCTCGCGAAGACCGGCGGTGTCACCGGGTCGTAGGTCGAGACCTGCGTGAGGGCGCGCTCGAGCTCCGCGCGGCTCGCGGCGCCGCTGCGTGTGCCGGCATCGGTCATCGCGTCGGGCGTGCGATACGAATACCCGACCCACCCCGCGCCGAGGTTGCCGGCGGTCGAGGGCGCGAGCGCGGTGCGCACCTGACGCACGGTCGCGGCGATGTCGTTCAGATAGGGAGCGGACCCGACGACGGACTGGCGTGCGTACTGCTGGTCCTTCGCGAAGTCACTCCAGTCCTGATACATCTTCCGCTGATCGCTCGGGCTCGTCTGATCGCGCTTGTAGTTCATCGGGATGTTGAGGTCGAGGATGCCCTCGCGCATCCAGCCGTCCCAGTCCTGCAGCTGCTCGGCATACGCGCGCGTGTTCGTCCAGCCGCCCTGGGTCTGCGGTCCGTTGCCGTAGGTGATCGTGTCGGCGCTCACGCGCACGCTCGGACGGATCGCGTAGCTCTCGATGTAGACCTTGCGCACGATGTTCGTGATCTGGTCGCGGCGCCACTGCGCCCACTGCGGGTCCGACCCCACGGGCCGATCGGTGCGCCCGGTCGCCTGCTGGAAGCGCGCGACCGCGACGGGGTTGTAGCCCCAGGTGGGCACGCCTACCTGGCTGTTGCCGTCGGGATAGCGGATGCGGTCGAGGTTGATGCCGTCGACGGCATAGTTCGCGACGATGCTCGTCGCGGTGTCGACGATCCACTGCGCGGCATCGGGGTGACCCGGATCGACGAGCCAGTCGGTGTTCGATTGCATCAGGCCGTCGTCACGTGACATGACCCAGTTCGCGTAGCCGGTGGCCGAGGGACCGTGCTGGTTGAACGCATGCGCGGGAGATGCCGGCGTAGCCGGGGTACCGCCGCTGCGCCAGAACGCCGTCGCGATGACCCAGGCGTGGACTTCAATGCCCTGCGCGTGCGCCTTGTCGATGAGCGTCTGCAGCGGATCGAACGGGAATGGCGCGAGGCCGGGTTGATCGGTGCGTGGCACCGCCGCGCGGTTGCAGAAACAGTCGCCGCGCCGGACGACCTGCGCGACGATCGCATTCAGGTTCGCGGCCTTCGTCGCGGCGACGATCGCGTCGATGCGCGGCGCATCGAACAGGTCGTCGCCGAACGCGTCGACCCAGTACGCGCGGAACTGGCCCCCCGGCGGAGTCCCGGCGTCGAACTCCGCGGACTGTGACTGTTGGGGGAGCCAGGCAAGCGCCATCACGGCGACCAGCGCGAATACGACCTTCCTCACTATCACCCGTAACGATGAAGCAATGGCAGGTGTCGCGGGCGGGGGAATTTTCTCTCTTTCGTCCTAGTGCACGAGTACGAAGCGGTCGAGCGAGCGCACGTCTCTAAACTCGCGTTCGTGCCGCGTCCATTTCGCTTCGGGGTCACAGCGCGCTGGCCCCGCAGCGGCGCTCATTGGCGCGACGTCGCGCGCCGCGCCGAGGATCTGGGTTACGACGTGTTCCTCGTGACCGACCACATGGGCAAGCAGCTCGCACCCATACCAGCGCTGATGGCCGCGGCCGATGCCACGACGCGTCTGCGCGTCGGCAGCATCGTGTTCGCGAACGATTTCCGCAATCCGGTGATGCTCGCGAAAGAGATCGCGACGCTCGACGTCCTCTCGGAGGGTCGGATCGAGGTCGGTATCGGTGCCGGATGGAGCACGACCGACTATCAGCAGCTCGGCATCCCGTACGACGCACCACCGCTGCGCGTGAGCCGGCTCGAGGAGTCGGTCCGCCTGCTCAAACGTCTGCTCAGCGAGGAGAGCGTCGATCACACGGGCAAGCACTACACCGTCCGCGCCGCGAAGATCATGCCTCGCCCGCTGCAGCGACCGCATCCGCCGCTGATGGTCGGAGGCGGCGGGCCGCGGGTGCTCCGCCTCGCGGCGCGCGAGGCCGACATCGTGACGTTCTCGCCGCAGTTCAGTACGAGCGGCCGCCCGCGGCTCGACACGATGACCGAGAAAGCCCTCACCGAGCGCGTCATGGGTGTTCGCGCCGCGGCCGGCGACCGCATCGACCGACTCGAGCTGAACGTGTTCGTGTTCGACGCCGCGGTCACCGATCGTCCGCGCTCGCTCATGGCCGCGGTGAGCGCGCAGCTGCGCCGCGCCGCGAATGGGATCGCGCGGAACCCGTTCGTGCTCTACGGCTCGCGGTCGTCGCTGCGCGAGCTTCTCATCGAACGACGTGAACGCCTCGGCATCAGCTACATCTCCGTGCCGGGCAACGCGATGCGCGACTTCGCGCCGATCGTCGCGGAGCTGCGCGGGACCTAAGGCGTCTTCGTCGGTCGGGCCGTCGCGCTGCGCGTCGGCGTGGGTGCGCCTGTCGTCGGTGCGACGGTCGGTGTCGCCGTCGTGGGCGCAGCCGTCGGCGTAGGGCTCGGTGTCGCGCTGGGCGCCTCGGTCGTCGGCGCCGCGGTGCGGATCTGGATCGTGATGGTCGGCGATGCCGACACGGACGCGCTTGGCGACGGTGAAGCGGACGCGCCCGCGAAGCGCGAGAGGCCGCCGGTGAACATGACACCGATCAGCAGCAGCGTGACGAGACCGCCCGCGACGGCGGCCAGGATCAGGTCGATCCACCGCGGCCCGTGCCGCGGGGGCGGGATGATCTTCGTTGTGTCTGACATGAGCGTTCGACCCGCAGGTTGTGTGCCGAGCGGGCTTGCGCTCAACCGGCATGAGGCTGTTGTTGTCGGCGGCCCTGATCTCGGCGAAGGGGTGCGGCGGAGCGCCGCCGTTCGTCGGGATCGACTGCGGAGCCTCCGACGAGCGGCTGGGCACATACGACGCGGCCGCACGCGAGTGCTTCTGGAGTGCCTATAGCAATGGAAGCGCGGCACGCTGGAGCCTGCGCAGCTACACGATCGAGGGTGATCCCATTCCGACGACGCTCTTGTTCCAGCCCAAGGGTGGGATCGGTCTTGTCGTGACGCGGGACACCAGCGGCGACCGATTCGGCGGCGTTGGGAATCAGCGCATCTTCACCTACCGCTGCGGCACGATGACGAAGACGCCGCATGGCGACGACATCTCGCGCTTTGGCTTCCTTCTTTCGAACTGCGGGGGAGACGGTCCGTCGACATCCGTGCCGTAGACGCGGCTCGTTGGCTAGGCAGTCCGCTCGATGCGCGGTTCCGCTTCTTGAGATCCACGCGCGACGAGCCGGCGAACGTGCAGGAACTTCTTGATGCCGGTCATGCGCACGATCGGGCGAAGGACGGCATTGAAGGCCGGCAGTGCGTCGGCGACGTCGATGACCTGGGGATTGGTGACTTCGTACTCCGCACCCTGCCAGACGACGACGCCACCGCCCGCGGCGCGGAGGTTGCGGCACCAATCGGTGCCTTCGCCCCACGGGAGTGGCAGCACAAAGCCATCGGCCGTGGGGCGGATCGCGATCGGCGTCGCGTACTCCTTACCGGACCGGCGTCCGCGATGACGCACCACGGCCCACAGTGGGATGCGTCCGCTGCGCGCCAGTCGCACCGTGAGCGGCGCGGTCGCGCGCGTGATCGCCAGGATGAGTCTCGTCTTCATCTGTTCGCCTCCAGCACTTGCTCCGCCTGATAGGATTCAATCATCTGATTGATTAAACGTCAAGTGGCGATCGAGGCCGAGCCGCGGGCCGAGCCCCGGAAGGACGCCTTGGTCGCCGCCGCCTACACGGTGCTCGCGACGCGTGGCTTCGAGGGTCTGCGGACCCGCGAGGTCGCGGCGATGGTCGGCGTCAACATCGCGACGCTCCATTACTACTTCCCGCACAAGGAGGATCTGATCCGCGGCGTCGTCGCGTACGCGATGGGCCGCTTTCGCGGCACGCTGGGCGGCGCCGGCTCGGCCGAGGACCAGCTGCGCGCGCACTTTCGCGGCCTGCGACGACTCTCGCGCGACGAGCCGGAGCTGTTCGCGGTGATGGCCGAGCTCGCGATCCGCGGGGTTCGCGACACCTCACTGCGGAGGATCGTCGGCGGAACCGACGACGCGTGGCGCGCGATGCTCCGAACGCTGCTGCGTCGAGCGCAGGACGAGGGCGCACTACGAGCGGATCTGGACCCGGAGGGAATGGCGGCGGTGATCGTCGCGACGCTGAAGGGGACCTTCATGCTCCCGGCATCCGAGCCGGAGAACGTCGAGCGCACCTTCCGCCAGCTCGAGATGCTCGTCGGGTTGCGCGCGAAACGCTCGCCGGCAGCGCGCGGTCGCGCGAAGCGGAGCTCCTTCAACCTCTAGCGACGAGGGCCCTGCTAGACGAAACGCTCCGCGCGCCATTCGATGCCGAGCTCGCTCGGCGGACCCATGTAGCCGAGCAGCGCGGATGATGCGACGACCGCGGGGCTCGCGAGGTAGCCGAGGCCACCGACGCCCATGCGGTTGGTCCAGTTGCGGTTGAACGACGTGATCGCGGTCTGCCCCTTCGCGAGCGCGTCGGGGCCCTGGCCGAAGCAGGGGCCGCACCACGATTCGCGTATCTCGCCGCCGACCGAACGGAATACCTCGGCGATCGACTCGCCGCCGAGGCGCGCGTCGGTCCGTTCGATGTCCTTCTTCACGCCGCCCGAGCCGGGGAAGATGACGAACTCGTTCGACGCGCGCTTCGCGCCCTTGTCCCGCGCGGCGCGCAGGACAAGTGCGGCCTCGAGGAGATCGCCGTATCCGCCGTTGGTGCACGATCCGATGAACGCCTTGTCGAACGTGATGCGCTCGCGCGCGA
>VBEZ01000251.1 GCA_005882255.1 Chloroflexota bacterium
CGGCAGATGATCCGCGACCTCAACCGCGCGCTGAAGGAGCGCATGGAGGGCGGAGAACCTGACTTCGAAGCGTTCCAGCGGCAGTACCCGGAGCTTGCCGGCGGTGCGAAGGATTGGGACGACCTGTTGCGTCAGCTCGCACAAGGGATGGCCGCGATGCAGTCGCTCTGGCAGAGCATGTCGGCGGAGATGCGCGACCAGCTCGAAGGCATGCTCGGGGCCGCCTTCAGCGATCCAGGCCTGCAGTCCGCGATGAGCGATCTGGCCGAGACGCTCTCGCAGCTCATGCCGATGGACGGCTACGACCATGCGGTCTCCGGTGACGAACCGATGACGCTCGCGGAGGCGCTCGGCCTGATGGACCAGATGAACCAGCTCTCGGACATGGAAGACACGGTGCGCTCCGCTCGCTCTGCCGACGACCTCGAGGCGCTGAATGCGGAGGACGTCGAACGGCTCGCGGGTCCTGGCGCGCGGCAGTCGCTCGAGCAGCTACGAAAGATGACCGAGCTCCTCGAAGAGGCCGGCCTCATCCGCAAGGACGGCGAGCGGTACGAGCTCACGCCGCGCGGCATCCGCAAGATCGGCCAGCGCTCGCTCGAGGACATCTTCGCGACGCTCAAGCGCGACGCGTTCGGAAGCCACCGCGCGCGCACGAGAGGCCGCGGCGGTGACCCGACCGACGAGCTCAAGACCTATGAGTTCGGCGATCCATTCCTGCTCGACCTGCCGGATACCGTGAAGAACGCGGTGTACCGCGACGGCGCGCACGTGCCGGTCAAGCTCGCGGCGGAGGACTTCTCGGTCTACCGCACAGAGCTCATGACGCAGTCGGCCACCGCGATCCTCGTGGACGTCTCGCGCTCGATGCTCTTCCGCGGGTGCTTCCTGGCGGCGAAGAAGGTGACGCTCGCGCTCGACTCGCTCATTCGCTCGACGTTCCCGAAGGACGACCTCTACATCGTGGGCTTCTCCGCGCTCGCCAGCCAGCTGAAGCCGCAGGATCTGCCGCGGCTGACCTGGAACGAATACATCTACGGCACGAACATGCAGCACGCGTTCGAAACGGCGCGGACGCTGCTCGCGCGCTCACGCGGAAAGAACAAGCAGATCATCCTCATCACCGACGGCGAGCCCACGGCGCACTTCGAGCCCGGCGACCCCGAGCCGAAATTCGCGTACCCGCCGACGCAGCGCACGCGCGACATGACGCTCCGCGAAGTCCTGCGCTGCACGCGCGAGGGCATCACGATCAACACCTTCATGCTCGCGCGAGGTCACTACCTCGTCGACTTCGTGAACCAGATGTCGAAGATCAACACCGGGCGCGCGTTCTACGTGGAGCCCGAGCGTCTGGGTGAGTACGTCCTCGTCGATTACGTGACGCA
>VBEZ01000005.1 GCA_005882255.1 Chloroflexota bacterium
TGGGATAGAAATACGTCGTCTTCTGCGGCAGGCGTTCGCCGGCGTCGGCGATGCGGCGCAGCGTGGGCGGATCGACGGCGCGCAGTAGGATCGCCGTGCCCGCGGCGATGGCGCGCTCCGTGTCGTGCTCGTAGCTGATCTCCGCGCCGGCCTCGCGCGCCGGCTTCACGAGGAATTCTTCCGCGAGCGCGACCGGCAGCCTCCGCCACGCACCGGGTAGGGCCGAGACGTCCGCGCTCGCGCGTAGCTCGAGGGCGCGGAACCTGCCACCTTGCGCGACGACGATGCCGGGCTGGACGTCGCCGAGCGCGCCCCGATCGGTCTCGCTCACCTCGAACGAGCGTGAGATCGCGGACTCGAGAGCGGCCTCCGCGCCACGCACGATGCGGTGCGTTGCGAGGATGCGCAGACCCGGATCGTCGAGCGCGCAGAGGAACGCGAGCGTGTACCGCTCGGGTGCTTTCGCGCCGAGGTGACCACGCTCCGCGAGGTAGTTGAGCGCCGTCTCGTACCGGTGGTGCCCGTCGGCGATGTACACGCGCTTGTCGCGCAGAGCCGACGCGATGCGCGCGACGGCCCCCTTCTCGTCGATCCGTTCGAGCGTGTGGCGCTCCGCGCCGATCGCGGCTTCTCCGGCCTCTTCGCGCGCGGCCTCGCCGAGCGAGCGCATGAGCCCATCGTCGTCGGAGAACATCCCGAACACGGGACTGGTGTTCGCGCGTGTCGCGCGCAGCAGCTCGAGGCGGTCGGCTTTCGCTTTCGGGAACGTCAGCTCATGCGGCAGCACCACGCCTTCGCTCTGCGGATACAGACGGAGCGCGCCGAGGATGCCGCGCCGCACGAGACGCCGGCCCGCCACCTCGAACTCGTGCTCGTGGAGGTAGAAGGAGTCCCGGTCATCGCGGCGGAGGACACCACGGCGGATCCAATCCGCGAGGTCCTGCCCGGCGCGCGCGTACTTGTCGTCGGGCCCGTCCGTGGGGAACTCGATGCGGACGAAATTGTGCGGACTCCGCGCGTAGAGGCGCTCGCGCACCGCATCGTCGATGACGTCGTAGGGCGGACAGATGAGACCGGAGAGCGCTGCTCCGGCGGACGCGTCGTAGCGAATTCCGCGGAACGGGATGAACTCGGCCACGTCTCGATTCTGGGGCCGCGCTCACAATGACGTCGTGGAGGCGGACCGCCGCGCACTCGTCGTGGGCTCCGGCTACGCCGGCGTAAAGCACGCCGAGGCGCTCGAGGAGCTCGGCATCCCGTTCACGGGTCCGCTGAGCGCGCGGCGCGTCATGGAGGATCCGCGCGCGCTGGACGATGCGACGTTGAGCGTCGTGCACATCTGCGCCGCGAACGACCTTCACGTCGCACTCGCAGGGCGCGCGCTCCGCGCGGGCAAGGACGTCGTCTGTGAGAAGCCGCTCGCGGTCGACGTGCGTGGAGCCGAGGAGCTCGTTGCCCTGGCGCACAAGACAGGACGCCTCGCCGTACTCGCGTACAACTACCGCTTTCATCCGATGGTCGTGGAGCTCGCGACGCGTATCGCGTTCCTCGGGCCGCTCCACACGGCGCGAGGCTCGTTCCTGCAGGACTGGCTGCTGCTCGCGACGGACGCGAACTGGCGTGTCGAAGAGGCTCGCGGCGGTGCCTCGCGGGCGATCGCGGATATCGGCGCGCACTGGCTCGACCTCGCGGAGCTCGTGAGCGGCAGGCGGATCGTCGCGGTCGCTGCGCAGCTGGGTCGACTCCATGGGCGCGGCACCGAGGACCACGCCGGCCTGCTGCTGCGCTTCTCGGATGGGATGACCGGAACGCTCATGCTCTCGCAGGCAGCGGCAGGCCATCGCAACGACATGGAGCTCTCGTTCGACGGCGCGACGGGCTCCGCAACGTGGCGGCACGAGCGCCCGAACGAGCTGTGGCTGGGCTCACGCGGTGGAGACGCCGTCGTCGTGGGTCGCGACGACGAGCTGCTGTCGGCTGCGGCGCGCGCGCTCGCGGTGCTGCCCACGGGACCGAACGAGGCGCGCCGCAACCTGTTCGCGGCGGTCTACGCGCGGCTTTCGGGGGACGCGAGCGAGCCTGCCGCGCCACTGCCCTCCTTCGAGGACGGCCTCCGCCACACGCGCTTCGCGGCGGCCGCGCTCGACAGCGCGTCGCGCGAGAAATGGGTGAGCGTCGCGTGAAGGAACGGGATCGCGTGCGGCTCTCCATCCAGGATCGGCTCGTGCCGGGCGCCTCGCTGCGGGAGCGGTACGACAACGCGCGGCGTTACGGCTTCGAGGCGATCGAGCTCTCGCAGCAGCCGTTCGACGACGCGGAGATCGCGCTGCGCGAGCACATCCCGATCTCGGCGATCTGCGGCGGATACCGCGGCTGGCTCATCGATCCGGATCCCGAGAAGATCCGGGAAGCTCGCAAGGACCTGGCGCACCTGGTCTCGCTCGCCGGCGAGCTCGGGACCGGCTGCGTGGTCGTTCCGATCTGGGGTCGCACGCGCAATCTCCCGAACATCGGCACCGGCCGAGCGCGCGACGCGGACGAGCTCATCTTCGTGGAGGGAATGAGAGGTCTCGCCTCGCGGGCCGAGCGGGCCGGCGCGAAGCTGTACGTCGAGCCGATCAACCGATATCAGAACGACCTGTGCGTGACCATTGCCGACGCGCTGCGCCTTCGCGAGCGGATCGGCAGCGCCGCCGTTTTCGTCATGGGCGACGTGTTCCACATGAACATCGAGGAAGCCGACCTTGGCGCAGCGCTTGAGTCGGCGGGCGAATGGCTCGCCTACCTCCATCTCGCGGACTCGCAGCGGCTCGAGCCCGGTCGAGGCCATCTCGACCTCGCGCCGGCGTTCGCGGCGCTCGCGCGCCTCAGCTACCGCGGCTACGCGTCGTTCGAGCTCGCCGCGCTGTCCGGCGACGCCGCGGCGGTGCTGCCCGCGTCCGTCGCGTACGTGCGAACCAAGCTGGCGGAGGCGGGCCTGGCGTGAGCCTGGCCGACGAGCTCGCGGAGCGCGGCGAGATCGGTGGCCGCACTGTTCGCATCAAGGAGAACGGCGCGGTCGAGTGCCACGTCTATCCGCTTGGCTCGCTGACGCCGGGGATGGTACGAGTACGGACCGAGCTGTCGGTGATCAGCCCGGGCACCGAGATGACGTACATCGGGCGCGCGGCGACCAACCCGTATCTTCATAAGACCTGGGATCCGGAGCTTCGGGTCTTCGCCGCCGGCGCTCCGACGCAGGACTACCCGATCGTGTTCGGCTACCGCGCCGCGGGCACGGTCGTCACGAGCGGCGGCGCGGACCTGCCACCGGGCACGCGTGTCTTCGGCAAGTGGCGGCACACCGAATTCACCGCGCTATCGCTCGCTGACGCGCGTGCGCAACTTCTGCCGAGCGAGCTTTCGTTCGAGGACGGCGCTGATCTGGCGCAGATGCTGCCCATCGCGGTGAACGCCGTGGCGTACGCCGAGGAGCGGCACGCGGGCGCGCCCACGGTCGTCTTCGGCTGCGGGCCGGTCGGCCTGATCCTTTCGCAGGTCGCGCGCGCGACGGGCGCCACGACCGTGTACGCCGTCGATCGCATACCGCAGCGCCTCACCATCGCGAAGTCGCTCGGTCTCGTTCCGCTCGACGCTGGTGCGGAGGACGTCGCACGGAAACTGAAGAGCGCGCACGGCGCTGACGGGATCCCCGTCGCGTTCGAATGCTCGGGCAGCGCGCGGGCGCTGAACGAGGCCACCCGAGTCGTGCGACGGCGCGGGACCGTCGTCGCCGTCGGCTTCTATCAAGGCGAGGCCGCCGGTCTCTTCCTCGGCGATGAGTTCCACCACAACGGCGTTGAAATACGGTCGGGCCAGATCGGAAACCTCCATCCGCGGTGGGAGATGGGCGCGCTGCGCGCATTCGGCATCGACCTCGTCCGTCGGAAGACCGTGATCCTGGGTGGGCTGCCGCGGCTATCGCTACCAGTCGAGCAAGCGGCGTCCGCCTTCGGCGCGCTCGCGCGGCCGGCCGAGGTGCTTCAGGTCGCGCTTTCGTACGCGGACGCATAGAGTCTCGGCACACCGCGAGGGGAGGTAACGAGATGCGGCAGTCCAGCGGTCTGCGCGCGCTCGGCATCGCCGGCGCGCTCGCGATCCTTCTCACGGCCTGCTCCACCACCGGAGCTCCGACCGGTGGCGGCGCGCCAACTGGGCCGACCGCGACCGATCCCGGCAAGAGCTTCGTGTTTGCCTCGACGCAGTTCTCGCCGGTCACGGAACAGGAGGCGATGCGGAAGAAGATCCTCGCCAACTGGAACGGTGCATCGGTCGAGTTCATCACCGATCAGGAGCCTGTGATCATCGACCGCATCACGGTCGAGTCGAAGGCCGGCGGCACCGGCCAGATCGGCATCGTCGGACTCGAGAACGGACAGTTCGGATCCCTGGTCGCCGCGAACTATCTGAATGACGTCGCGAAGGTCACGACCCGCAACGCCGATAAGAAGATCAACAGCGACATGCTGACGCTCGGCAAGTTCGGCGGCAGCACGCAGCTGTACGTGCCGTGGATGCAAGCGACGTATTTCCTCGCCGCGAACAAGAAGGCGCTGCAGTACCTGCCCACCGGCGCCGACGTCAACGCCCTTACCTACGACCAGCTCATCGCGTGGGCCAAGAACATCTACGACAAGACCGGTCAGAAGCGGTTCGGCTGGCCTGTCGGTACGAACGGCCTCATCCACCGCCTGCTGCAGGGCTACTGGTATCCCTCGTTCACCGGTGGCCTCGTGACGTCGTACAAGAGCGCCGATGCGGTAGCGATGTGGGGAAAGATCAAGGAGCTCTGGCAGTACTCGAACCCGCAGTCGACGACATACGCGTTCATGCAGGAGCCGCTGCAATCCGAAGAGGTCTGGGTGGCCATCGACCACGCCGCCCGCCTCATCAACGTCCTCAAGGCCAAGCCCGACGACTTCATCGCCGCTCCCGCGCCGGCCGGCCCGAAGGGCCGCTATTACATGAGCGTCGTCATCGGTCTCGGCATCCCCAAGACGACGCCGAACCAGAGCGGCGCCGAGAATCTCATCGATTACCTGCTCAAGCCCGAGACCCAGATCACGACGCTGCGTGAGAACAGCTTCTTCCCGGTCACCGACGTCCAGATGCCGGCGGACCTCGACAAGGGACTCAAGCTCGAGGCCGACGCGGTCGCGAAACAGGCCGGGTCGAAGGACGCGAAGGTCGTGCCGCTCCCGGTCGGCCTCGGGGCCAAGGGCGGCGACTTCAACACCGCGATCCTGAACACCTTCCAGCGGATCGTCGTGAAGGGTGAGGACATCCAGACCGTGCTGAACGAGCAGGCGGCGATCATCAACAAGGTGATGACCGACGCGAATGCGAAGTGCTGGGGCCCGGATGGCACGTCGACCGGACCCTGCCAGGTGAAGTAACCAGGCTCTAGAACAATGATGCGGATGCGAGCGCGAACGGAAGACATCCTTCCGTTCGCGCTCCTCCTACCGTCGGTGATCTACCTGGGTCTGCTGATCCTCATCCCGATGATCCAGGCTCTACTGCTGGCCGTCCAGGCCGACAACGGCACGTTCACGACCGAGTTCGTCGACCGCATGACCGGCGATGTCAACTTCAGCGATGCCTGGCGCAACACGCTCCTGTTGCTCGTTCTCATCGTCCCGCTGCAGATCGTCCTCGCGCTCGCGATGGCGCTCCTGATCCACTCGCGCTTCAGGGGTCACGGCATTTTCCTCTACATCTACGCGATCCCGCTCGCGATCTCCGATCTCGCGGCCGGCATCCTCTGGCTCTCGATCTTCACCGAGCGCGGCTACCTCAACACGGTCGGACAGGGCGTCGGCCTCATCCAGACGCCACCGGTCTACCTTTCGTTCGAGAACTTCGGCGGTCTGCTCGCGGCGATCGTCATCGCGGAGTCGTGGCGCGCCACGGCGATCGTCATGGTCATCCTCGTTGCCGGCCTCCAGCTGATCCCGCGCGACTACTTCGAGGCCGCCGACCTGTTCGGCGCGAACCGCATCCGCCGCACGATCCACGTCGTCCTGCCGCTCCTGCGGCCGAGCCTGCAGTCCGCGCTCATCATCCGCACGATCTTCGCCTTCCAGACCTTCGCGGTCGTGCTCGCCCTGGCCGGACGCAACCTGCCGGTCATCGCGGCCGAGGCATACAACTGGTACGCGAACAACCGGAACGCGCATCTGGCGGCGTCGTACGCGCTGCTCCTGCTCGCTCTCACGATCGCCTTCACGGTCGTGTACCTGCGCGTCCTCGGGCTGCGCGAAGCTGAGGTGAAGCGAGCATGAACGCGCGCACCGTGGACCGCACGCTCATCTACGGAAGCGCGATCCTCCTCGCGCTGTGGGTGATCGTTCCGTTCTACCTGATCTTCCTCTCGGCCTTCAGCCGGCCGAACGACGTATTCGTCTACCCGAAGCCGCTGATCCCCACGAGCTTCTCGACGGAGACGATGGAGTTCTTCCTCCAATCGACCGGCGTGTTCGCGTCGGTGCTGAACAGCATCGCGGTCGCCGCCATCACGATCGTGCTCAGCCTCGCTCTCGGCGCTCCGGCCGGCTATGCGCTCGCGCGGTTCACCTTCCGCGGGCGGCAGGGGTTCCAGCTGATCGTGTTGGCCACGAAGATGTTCCCGGTCGCGATCCTGTCGATCCCGCTCGCCGTGGCCTTCCTGCGGCTCGGCCTGTACGACAACATCGTCGGCGTCGCCCTTGTGCATACCTCGATGGCGCTGCCGTTCGTCATCCTCGTCACCGCCGGCGTGTTCGCCGGCGTGTCGAACGAGCTCGAGGAGGCCGCGATGACCCTCGGCTGCTCGCGCTTCACCGCGTTCCTGCGGGTCGCGTTGCCGCTCGCGCTGCCGGGCCTCGCGGCCGCCGCGATCTTCACGTTCGTGATCTCCTGGAACGAGGTCTTCGCCGCGTCGATCCTCACGCTCCGCCAGCGCACGCTCCCGGCCCTGGTCCTGTTCGCGCTTCAGCAGTCGCCGCTCTACTTCAAGTTCGCGGGCGGTTTCTTCATGGTCATGCCCGCGGTCGTGTTCATCTTCTTCATGCGGCGCTACCTACTGAACCTGTGGGGAGGGCGCTGATGGCGGGGATCCGCATCCAGAGCCTCACCAAGACCTACAGCAAGACCCCCGCGCTCCGCGATGTCAGCCTCGAAGTGAAGGACGGCGAGTTCCTCGTGCTGCTCGGCCCGTCCGGCTGCGGCAAGACGACGCTGCTCCGCTGTATCGCCGGGCTCGAGCACGTTGACGAGGGCAAGGTGTTCATCGGCGACCGCGATGTGACCGACCTTGCCCCGCGCGCGCGTGAGATCGCGATGGTGTTCCAGAGCTACGCGGTGTTCCCGCACATGACCGTTGGCGACAACATCGGGT
>VBEZ01000006.1 GCA_005882255.1 Chloroflexota bacterium
CGGCCCCCCGTTCGGCCCGTTTTCGGGCGCTTGCGCTAGGCGAAGGCCGCCGGATCGTCCAAAAAGCGCATCAAATGCACCACACGCACGCGCGATCCCGCCTCGCGCAGCCCCGCGGCGATCTGGAGGATGCACCCCGGATTCGCGCTGACCACGACATCCGGCCGCGCCGCGAGGATCGCCGCGATCTTCTGCCGCTGCAGCTCCCGCGAGATGGCGGGCTGCGTCAGGTTGTAGATCCCGGCGCTGCCGCAGCAGCGTTCGGCCTCCGCGATCTCGGCGAGCGTCACGCCTTCGATCGCGCGCAGCAGGGCACGAGGCTGGGCGCGGATGCGTTGCCCATGCGCGAGGTGGCAGGCGTCCTGATACACGACGCGCAGCTTCCGCGAGACCCGATCGGGCCGCGGTCGCACAAGCTCGGTCGCATCGCGCACGCGCGCCGAGAAGGCCCGACCGCGCAGCGCCCACGCGGGATCCTCGTGGAGCACGTCGCCGTACGCTTTCAGGTGCGCGCCGCAGCCCGCCGCGTTCACCACGACGGGAAGGTCACTGCCCGCGAACGCATCGATGTTGAGACGCGCGAGCTTGCGTGCCTGCTCGCCGTCACCGGCGTGCGCGTGCAACGCGCCGCAGCAGAGCTGCTCGACCGGCGAGGTCACGCGGCGCCCGTCGCGCTCGAGCACCCGCACGGTCGCGCGCTCGGTCTCGCCGAACGCCTCGCGCATCACGCATCCGGCGAAGAGAGCGACGTCGGCATCGTCGTGCTCGGTGAGCGAGAACGGCGCGCCCTCGGCGCGCGGCGCGAGCGCGCTCAGCCACGCGAGTCGGCGTGGGCCGATCCGGCGCGCCAGCGAGGTCAGCCCGGCACGCCCAGCGAGATCCGTCAGCTTCGTCACGAGCGCCAGACGTCGACGGTGCGCGATGGTGTCGAGGCCGAACCGTCGGATCGCCCGCTTGACGCGGCCCTCGGCACTCCGCTCGGCGAGCACTTCACGCGCGCCCTCCATGATCCGCCCGAACGGCACGCCGGACGGGCACGCGGTCTCGCACGCGCGGCACACCAGGCACGCATCGAGATGGCCGGTGAGCGTCGCGCTCGGCGCCGAGGGCGAGGACACGAGCTCGCGGATGAGCTGGACGCGACCGCGCGGAGAGTCCGCCTCCTCGCCGAGGACGCGGTAGGTGGGGCAATCGTTGAGGCACAGTCCGCACGAGATGCAGGTGGCGAGATCCTCGGAACGGACGTGCGTGGTGAGCGAAGTGATAGACCCTAGGATACGGTCGCGATGGCGACGACGGCGCCCACACTCGCGGATCGTCTTCGCGAGATCATCCCCCCGGACCGCGTCATCGACGATCCGGCGACGCTCGTCCCGTACGCGTATGACGCCTCGTTCTGGTCGCTCCGGCAGCAGCGCCTGCCGGACGTGGTCGTCGTGCCGCGCACGACCGCGGAGGTCGCCGGTGTCGTGCGTTTCGCCGACGCGACCGGCACGCCCGTCGTTCCGCGCGGCGCCGGGACCGGCCAGACCGGCGGCGCGATCGCGGCGCGCGGCGGGATCGTCGTCTCGTTCGCGCGCATGCGCGAGATCCTCGAGATCGATCGCCGCAATCTGCAGGCCGTCGTCGAACCAGGGCTCGTGTTCGCCGATCTGCAGGACGCCCTCCGACCACACGGGCTGTTCTTCCCGCCGGATCCCGGGAGCGGGCGTGCGTGCACCCTCGGGGGGATGGCGGCAAATAACGCGAGCGGGCCGCACGCGGTGCGCTGGGGGACGACCTCGGCCTACGTGCTCGGCGCCGAGGTCGTGCTCGCGGATGGGTCCGTCATCACGACGGGCGGAGTGCGCTCGAAGGCGCTGAAGTCCTCCAGCGGAATCGACCTCACGAAGCTCTTCGTCGGCTCCGAGGGAACGCTGGGCATCATCACGCGCCTGCGGCTGCGTGTGCAGCCGCGACCGCCGGCGCGCGGCGTCGTGCTCGCCGGCTACGCGGCGCTCGAGGACACCGTCGCGTCGCTCGACGATCTCTTCGCGGCCGGCGTGCTGCCGTCGACGGCGGAGCTCCTCGATCGGAGCGCGGTCGAGGCGCTCCAGCGCTGGAAGCCGGAGCTGGGCCTGCCCGACGGAGAGGCGGTCCTGTTCATCGAGGTCGAGGGCACGCCCGACCACGTCGCGTCATCGGTGCGCTACGTCGACGGCATCGTGCGCCGCCGCGCGACCGTGACGAAGTTCGCGGAGGCGGAGGCCGAGATCGCACGGCTGTGGGCGGCGCGCAGCGGTCTCGCCGCGGCAGCCGCGCTCGCGCATCCGGACAAACACCGCATCTTCGCGGGCGAGGACCTCGCCGTGCCGCTGTCCGAGATCCCGCGCACGATCCGACGCGCGCGTGAGATCAGCGCCGAGCTGCACATCGCCGTGATCTTCTACGGCCATTTCGGCGACGGGAACGTCCACTCGGCGATCCTCGTCGACCCCTCGGACGCCGACGAGGTCCGCCGGGCGGACGAGCTCGCCGACCGCCTGCATCGCCTTGCCATCGAGGTCGGCGGCACCGTGACCGGAGAGCACGGCACCGGCGCCGTGCGCCAGCCGTACATGCGCGCTGAGCACGGCGACGCGCTCGATCTGATGCGCCGCGTGAAGGACGCGCTCGACCCGAAGGGCATTTTGAATCCCGGGAAGATATACGGGCCGGACGGCACGCCTGGATGACGCACTACGGCAGCTAGCCCGGCGCGCTTCGTCGTCGCGGTCGGCAGCGGCAAGGGCGGTGTCGGTAAGTCCACCGTCGCACTCAACCTCGCTCTCGCCTTGCGAGAGCAGGGCCCGGTCGGCCTGCTCGATGCCGACGTGTACGGCCCGAACGTGCCGCAGATGCTCGGGCTGCGGCGCGAGACGTGGACCGTGGGCTGGACGCTCGCGCGCGCGGGCGGACCGCGGGCCCAGCGGCCAATCCCGCCGATCGAAAGTCACGGACTCAAGGTGGCTTCCGCCGGCTTCTTCCTTGGCGAAGACCAGGCGATGGGCATCGGGGCGATGGGTATCGACCTCCTGGTGAAGCAGCTCGTGCGCCTCGTGACCTGGGGGGTGCTCGAGTTCCTCGTCATCGACCTGCCCCCAGGGACCGCCGACGTCGTGCACAGCGTGGTGCGAGAGCTTCGTGTCTCTGGGGCGATCGTCGTCGTGACACCTGAGGAGGTCGCTCATCTCGATGCTCGAAAAGCGGTGACGATGTTCCGGCGTGCTGGGGTCCGCGTTCTTGGCGCGGTCGAGAACATGAGTGCCTTCGTCTGCCCCGGCTGCGGCGAGCGCATCTCGCTGTTCCCCACTGTCGCGCCGGACCACGCGATCTGGCGGATGGAGGTCGACAAACTGGGTGAGATCCCGTTCAGCAGCGCGCTCGGCGACGCGGCTCAGGCCGGTGTCCCGATCGGCATCACCGCGCCGGGCTCAGCGACGGCGCGTTGCTTCCACGACATCGCGGGAGAGGTCGTTACCAGGCTCGCCTAAAGCGTCCGCACGCCCAGCGGCCGCTCACCTCTCGCGTCGACAGCGAACGCGCGTCCATCAGCGCGCGCGCTGACGACCTCCACGAGCCGCTCATCGTCATAACGAGCCGCGACCCCGTCCTCGAGCGCGATGCCCGGCGGCAAGCCGGCGGCGATCTCGCGCGCGTAGACCGGGCGGCGGGCCTCCTGAGTGTCGTAGTGCGGACACGCGCTGCCCGAGAGGATCCCGAGGCCGTCGCGGAGCGCCCCGAGCTCCGGGGTGAAGGAGTCGGTGACCCCGCCCTCGAACCAGCAGAGACAGCCCGCCGACCAGCCGCTGAGCACCGTGCCCTCCGCGTACGCGTTACGCAGCGCGCTCTCGACACCGTGAAGCCGCCAGATCGCGAGCATGTTCGCGGTGTTTCCGCCGCCGACGATGACGACGTCCTGCGACCGGACGAACGCGTCGATGTCGTCGACTGTGCGGTCGAACAGCGCGAGATGGCTCGGTTCGCAATCGATGCCGGCGAACGCCTGATAGAAGGTGAGAAGGTAGCCCGCCCCATCGCCTGAGGCCGTGCCGAGGAAGAGCACCCGCGGTCGGCGTCGGCGCGCGAGTCCGAGAACGTAACGCACCAGAGCCGGATAGAGGAGCTGCTGGCCACCGCACGCGACGATGCGCCTCACCATCGGCCGACTCCTACGCCGACCGCGTCGCGCCGCGCGAAACGATGAAGGCCACCGCGGCGAGGATGATGGCAGCCCCGACGAGCATCGACGCCGTCACGGCCTCGCTGAGCACCACGGCGCCGAGCAGCACGGCGACCACCGGATTCACGTAGGCGTAGGTGGCGACGACCGACACCGGCGCGTGCTGGAGCAGCCAGGTGTAAGCGGAGAACGCCACGAGCGAGCCGAACACGACGAGGTACGCCATCGCCGCGAGCGAGGCCGTCGAGAACGACGACGGATCGGCCCGAGTTTGCTCACCGATCGCGATCGCGACCACAAGCAGGAGCGCGCCGCCGGCGAGCATCTGCAGCGCGGTCGACGCGAGCGGATCGCGCGGGGTCGGCACGCGCGGCGACGCGAACGTGCCGAGGGCCCACGAGAACGTCGCGCCCACGACCGTGACGAGGCCGATGGGGTCTACCTCACCACTCGCGCCGCGCGGCACGACGAGGATCGCGACGCCGGCGAAGCCCACCAGCACGCCGACGGCCAGCGAGGGGGCGACGCGGTCGCCCGCGACAAGGCGAAAGACGACGATCCAGAGCGGCACCGACGCCACGACGAGTGCGGTGAGTCCCGATGGCACCGTCCGCTCCGCGAGCACGACGAGTCCGTTCCCACCGGCGAGCAGCAGGACACCGACGACCGCGGCACCCCCGAGCTGGCGGCGCTCGACGCGCAGCGCGGCGCGGCCGTGGCGCGCCACGAGCCACGCGCCGAGGAGCGCGCCGGCAAGGAGGAAGCGGAGTCCTGCTGAGAGGAGGGGCGGCAGCGTCTGCACCGCGATCGCGATCGCGAGGTACGTGGATCCCCAGACGAGGTACACGACCCCGAGCGCGGACCACACCAGGACGCGCGATGGGCTAGCGGATATACCCGTAGTCGGCGAAGAGCAGTCTCAGGAAGAGAGCGCCGCACAGGATCACGAACGCGACGCGCTGGGACAGGATCGCGCGTGGATTCTCCTTACCGACGAGCGCGACCTGGCCCCAGAAGAAGAAGACGAAGCTGAGCTCGCTCCACATGAAGAGCGCGTGGTAGTAACCGAGCGGCGACCAGTCGAACGGCTTCACCATGGTCCAGTTGAGCAGAGCGTTCACGGCCTGATAGAGGTGGACCACCACGGTCACCACGCCCGCGCCGAGGACGGCGCCGACGATCTCCGCCGCGCGCGGCCGGCGGCGCCACGCCACGAGCTGACTCGTGATGAACACGTTGGCGAGCGGTATCAGCAATCCGTCACCGATCACGGCGGACGTGTAAGTGAGGGTCGTGCGGTATTCGCTGACGATGGGGTCCGCCCGCCAGTTCAGGTAGACGTTACCGACCGCCTGGACGATGAACCCGAAGAAGACGGTCGCGGCGAAGACGCTGGCAAGCAACAGCCAGGGACGTTGTTCGACGGCCGAGACCGTGTGCAGCATCTCCCCTCCTTCAGCGCGGGCGTCCGCGGGCCAAAACGCTAGCAGGTTCAGTGCTTCGGAGCCCCCAAAACGCCGGCGCGGTAGGACCGCCGGTCGACGCGCGGCAGCCTGCTTGCCACCGTCCGGGGCAGAAGCGGCGTGTGATGGGCGACGGTCAGCCACTCCACGACGGGCCAGAGGTCGTCCTCGGCCGTCATCCAGTTGATACGGTCGAAGCGGGCAAGCGACAGCGGACGGGAGTAGGCGCGCAGGGTCCGGTCGCCGTCCCAGTTGAAGTAGTCCTCGAAGTAGCTCATGACCAGCTCGCGGACCGTGCGATACACGGGCCCCCGGAATCGCAGACCCGAGAACTTCGACGTCGCGACCGAGCCCCACAGTCCACGGTCGCGATAGACCGCGAGCACGTGGTCGTCGTCGTTGTCCGCCTCGAGATCGACGAGCAGCGGTGGACGCCCGCTCAGGCGGAACGCGGCGGCCGCGAGGAACGCGCCCTCGGCGCAGTGCGCGGTGCGATCCCGGATCACGCGGCGCGGCGAACGCACGGTGTCGCCGTCCTTCTCGACGTTGTAGGTGAGAGCGTCGAGGTAGCGCTGCACCTTGTCGGGCGTCGAGAGCCGGCGCAGCAGTCCGACCTCCGAGCGCGTGAGCCCATACACGCGCGTCAGTCTCTAGCATTCCGCCGATGCGCGCGGCACATGACGTCGTCATCCGCGGTGGCACGATCTACGACGGCACCGGCGGTGCGCCCTTCGCGGGCGACGTCGCGATCGATGGCGACCGCATCGCGGAGATCGGAAAGGTCGGCGCGCGCGCTCGTACCGAGATCGACGCAGGAGGGCTCGCGGTCGCGCCGGGCTTCATCAACATGCTGAGCTGGGCGACGACGTCGCTCATCGCCGACGGCCGCTCGCAGAGCGACATCCGCCAGGGCGTGACGTGCGAGGTCTTCGGCGAGGGATGGTCGCTCGGTCCGGTGAACGAGACCATGCGTCGCGAGCAGACCGAGCAACAGGGCGACATCAAGTACGACATCACCTGGACGACGCTGGCCGAGGCACTCGACACGGTCGCCGCGGGCGGCATCTCGCCGAACATCGCGTCGTTCGTCGGGGCCGCCAGCATCCGGATCCACGAGCTCGGGCACGACGACCGGCGGCCGACGCCGGACGAGCTCGGACGCATGCGCGCGCTGGTCGACGCCGCGATGCGCGACGGCGCGCTCGGACTCGGCTCCGCTCTCATCTACTCCCCCGCGACGTACGCGGATACCGAGGAGCTTGTCGCGCTCGCGGAGATCGCCGGGCGCCACGGCGGGATGTACATCTCACACATGCGGAGCGAGGGCAATCGGCTCCTCGAGGCAGTCGACGAGGTCATCGAGATCGCGCGCCGCGCGAGGCTGCCGGCGGAGATCTATCACCTCAAGCAGGCAGGTCGGTCGAACTGGGACAAGCTCGACGCGGTCATCGATCGCGTCACGCGCGCTCGCGCCGGTGGCCTCGCGATCACCGCCGACATGTATCCGTACGAGGCGGGCGCGACCGGCCTCAGCTCGTGCTTCCCGCCCTGGGCCCACGAGGGCGGGCTGAGCGCGACGCTTGCGCGCCTCCGGGACGATGGGCAGCGCGCGCGCATTCGTGGCGAGATGGCTCGTCCGGGAAGGGATTGGGAGAACCTCTACGAGGCCGCGGGCACGCCGGAAGGCATCGTGCTCGTGTCCTTCAAGAATGCGCGCCTCAAGCCGCTCACCGGCCGGACCCTCGGCCAGATCGCAGCGGAGCGCGGCACGGACCCACGCGATGCCGCGATGGACCTCGTGCTCGAGGATGAGAGTCGCGTGGGCATGGTCATCTTCATGGCTTCCGCTGAGAACCTGCGGCGCGAGGTCGCTCTCCCGTGGATGAGCTTCGGCTCGGACGCGGGCTCGATCGCACCCGAGGGCGTGTTCCTCCTGTCCCAGCCGCACCCGCGCACGTACGGGACCTTCGCGCGCGTGCTCGGCCGCTTCGTGCGCGAAGAGCGCGCCGCACCGCTGGAGGACGTCGTCCGGCGGAGTATGCCGAACCGCACCGCTACGCGACCGGCGTCGCGCATGTCGTGGTCAACGGGGTGCACGTCCTACGAGACGGCGAACATACGGGCGCTCGCCCGGGTCGGGTCGTCTTCGGCCCCGCGCGCCGGGACCGCTAATCTCGCACTCATGCCGGTCGATCCGAAGATCGCGGACCTGCTCGCCGAGGCCGAAAAGATCGACCCGCGTCCGCTTGAAGCGCTGAGCGTCGCGGAAGCTCGCGCGCGCGGCGGCTCGGTGAATGCCGCGCCGGCACTCGCGCCGGAGCCGGTCTCCGAGGTCAGGGATGTCATCGCAGACACGCGCCCGCCGCTCCCGGTGCGTCTGTATCGGCCGCTCTCCGCGAAACCGCTCCCACTCCTCGTCTACTTCCACGGAGGCGGCTGGGTCGTCGGCAGCGTCGCGATCTCCGATCCCTTCTGTCGCGCGCTCGCGAACGCGAGCGGTTGCGCCGTCCTGTCGGTCGAATACCGGCTCGCGCCCGAGGACCGTTATCCGGCGGCGGCGGACGACGCGTACGCGTCGACGCGCTGGGCCGCCGAGCACGCGTCCGATCTCGACGTCGACCCGTCGCGCATCGCGGTCGGAGGCTCGAGCGCGGGCGGCAATCTCGCCGCGGTCGTGACCCTCATGGCCCGCGAGCACCGGGCGCCTCCCATCGCGTTCCAGCTGCTGCACGTGCCGGTGACCGATCACGATTTCGGCACGCCCTCATATCGCACGAACGGCACCGGCTTCGGCCTCACCCTCGCGGGCATGACCTGGTTCTGGGATCACTACGCACCGGATCCGAAGCTGCGCGACGAGCCGTACGCGTCCCCGCTTCGCGCGACGGACCTGTCGGGCCTGCCTCCTGCGCACGTGGTCACCGCGGAGTGCGATCCGCTGCGAGATGAGGGCAAGGCCTACGCGGCGCGCCTCCTGCAGGCCGGTGTGCCGACGAGGTACGTCGAGTACCCGGGCATGGTGCACGGGTTCACGTCGATGGCGATGAGCATCCCGACCGGCCGTTCGGCCATCGACGATATGGGCGCGGCGCTGCGAAGGGCGCTCGCCTGACCTAGGCCGTCCGCATCGCGGTCGTCGCGGCTCGCGCCGGCGTGGCGGTCGAACCGCGCAGAGCGAGCTCCGTTTCCAGCACGACCCGCCTTCGCTCGATGTGCCGTCCCTCGACCTGATCGATGAGCAGCGCCGCCGCCATGATGCCCATCTCCTCCTGCGGCACATGCACCGTCGTGAGCGGCGGATCGAAGAGTTCCGCCTGCGGTATGTCGTTGAAGCCGACGACGGACAGATCCCCTGGGACCGCGAGGCCGAGCTCGCGCGCCAGACGGATCACGCCGAGCGCGATGAGGTCGTTCGCGCCGAAGATCGCGGTCGGTGGCTCGGCGTCGAGCAGCAGACGCCGCGCGGCGCTGTAGCCGGAGGCCTCGGAGAACGAGTCGGCGACCGCGACGAGCGCGTCCTCGTGCGCGAGGTGATGACGTCGCAGCGTCGCCCGCGCGGCGAGGAGCCGCTCCTGCCCGGTCATCGTCGTCTGCGGCGCGGCGATCAACCCGATGCGACGATGTCCGAGCTCGATCAGGTGGTCGAGCGCGGCCGACACGCCCTGACGGTTGTCGGGGACGACGGCCAGGTCGTCGCTGGCGCGGGACGCGCTGTTGACGAGGACGAACGGGAATTTCTCGCGGCGCAGCTCGGCGATGGTCGAGTCGGCGGTCGAGCTGGACGCGATGAGGATGCCGTCGACCCGCCACTCCTTGAGGACGCGCAGGTAGCTTGCCTCCCGCTCGAACGAGTCATCGGTGTTGCAGAGGATCAGGTGGTAGCCGCGCGCGTGGGCAGCGCCCTCGACGCCTTTGATGATCGACGGGAAGACCGGATTGGTGATGTCCGGCACGAGCATGCCGAGCGTGAAGGTCCGCCGGAGCCGGAGGCCTCTGGCGAGCGCGGAGGGCCGGTAGCCGAGGCGCGTCGCGGCGGCGATCACTCGCTCGCGCGTCTCCGGGAGCAGGCTCAGCTCGGCCCGTCCGTTGAGCACCCGCGAGACGGTCGAGGCATGGACGTTGGCAGCCTTCGCGACGTCGGTGATCGTGACCCGTCGTGCCGCCAAACCGCCACCCCCCGCGGAAATCGATTGTTTTCGACTATACGCTGGACGGCCGCGGCTGGATGTGCGCTAGCCGTGGATCTCTTTTCGCAGCCGATCGGGCGCGAGCACGTCGACGTGGCGGCGCGCGACCCGGATCAACCCGCGGTGCTCGAAATCGGCCAGGACTTTGTTCACCGTCACACGCGTCGAGCCGACCGCGGCGGCGAGCTCGTCCTGCGTCAGCGTGAGCGCGTGCGGATCCGCCTGCCCGTTGCCGGAGTCGAGCAGGTACTTCGCGAGACGGCTCGGAACGTCCAGGAGCATCACGTCCTCGAGCGCCTGCGTGAGCTTCTCGACCCTAGCCTCGAACATCTCGAACGCGCGGTACAGGATCCGCGGGTTCCGCTCGAGCATCCGAGCACACGTTTCGCCGAGCAGCTGGATCGTGGCGGCGTCGGTCGTCGCGATCGCCGTCGTGGGGCGCGGCCGTCCGAAGATCGCCGACTGACCGAGAACGCCTCCCCGCTCGAGGACCCACAGGAGCACCTCGCGACCCTCGACATCCTCCCGGATGAGCTTCACCGAGCCTTCGACCACGATATGGAGATCGCGCGCCGGATCGCCGCGGTGGTAGATGACCTCATCCCGCTCGAAACGGCGCAGCTTCGCCTGCGCGAGCAGCTCCGTAAGCTGCGCGTCGGTGAGCTCGTTCACCGGCAGGCAATCGGCGAGGCCACGCGCGACGACCATGAGATCCATCGGCGGGGCCAAGGCTACGCCGCCAGCCGCTCCCGCATCCAGTCCGCCATCGCCGGCCGGTATTTGTACGGGATGTTGTTGCAGACGTGGTTGCCTTCCGGATATAGCAGGAGCGTGGCCCGCGGCGCTTCGCGGGCGATGCGCTCGGCCTGCTCGGGCGGGAACAGGCGGTCCTTTCCGCCGTGGATGACGAGCAGCGGGCAGGTGACGTGCTCGAGCACGCCCCGGAGCGTCAGGGCCTTCGATCGCTCGAACGCTTCGGCCTCGTCGCGCGACTTGGTGTAGAAGATGTAGCCGCCCTTCGTCAGCGCATTGAGCTGCGGCCAGCACTCGGAGAGGTCGTACGGTCCGGCAAGCGCGACGACCGCGCGGAGTCGCTTCTCCTTCGCGGCCGCCCGCGGTCCGTAGATCCCGCCCATGCTGATGCCCATCAGGCCGACGCGACCCAGATCCACGCCGAAGTCCGCCGACGCGAGGTGATCGAGCAGTGGCGTGATGACGGTCGACCAGTCCGCGCGGATCGGGAACCGCGGCGCGTTCTCACCCTGCCCGGGCCCGTCGATCGCCAGCGTCGCGAGGCCGCGGCGGAGGAAATCGTTCTCCATCGCGTACAGCTCTTCCTTCACGGAGTCCAGACCCGGTACGAGGATCGCCAACGGCGCGCCTTTCGTCGCGCCGCGCGGAGTTCGCAGGATGCCCGGGATCACCGCGCCTTCGAACGGCGCCTCGATGCGGCGTCCCGGAGGATCGATGCGCGGCATGGCCTTCGCGTAGGTCGCCACCGTCAGCTCGCGCAGCTCGTCATGCAGCGCGCGTTCTTCGAACCACAGGAAGTTGCCGAGGTGATAGCACCAGGCCGCACGCTGGTACGCGTCGGTCGCCGTCACGGTGTGGCCGGCGCGGTCGGCGTCCTCGGCGATCGCCCGATGCTCGTCGCCGACGCGCCTCCAGGTCGGCGCCCAGTCACGCCACTCCGACGTCTCGGTGAGCACGCGATCGAAGTCGTTCGCGTCGATGCCGTTCGCGACGAACCGCGGCTTCCAGTGGCCCGCGGCCAGACGGACGCGATCCGCGGTCTCGGTGGCCACCTAACTCTCCAGGTGCGTCGCGACGTCGGCGAGGAAGCGCGCCGCATCAGCGCCATCCGCGACGCGGTGGTCGACGGTGAGCGTGAGCGAGACGACCGGCCGCACCGCCGGAGCGCCATTCGCCGCGATGACGCGATCCGCGACGCGGCCGACGGCGAGGATCGACGCCTCCGGTGGATTGACGATCGCCGTGAAGCGATCGACGCCGAACGTGCCGAGATTCGAGACGGTGATCGCCGCGCCGCCGAACGCGTCTGCGCGTGCGCGACCCGAGCGGACCGCTGTCTCGAGCGCCTCGCGTTCTTCCCGCAGAGCGGCAAGTGATTTGCGGTCCGCGTCACGCAGGACGGGAACGATGAGGCCGGCGTCGAGCGCGACCGCGATCCCGACATCGATCTTCTCGGAAACGACGACGGCGTCGCCGTCGAAGCGCGAGCGTAGGCGCGGGTGATCTCGTAGCGCGGTGGCCGCGGCCGCAAGGATCACGTCCGTATACGAGACGCCCGCCGCCTTGCGCTTCGCGTTGGCCGCGGTCATGTCCACGTCGCGCGAGATGGAGAACTGCGGCGCCTCGCGAACGCTCATTGTCATCGCCTCGCCGACGGCGCGCCGCATCCGACTGAGCGGCTCCCTCTTCTCTCCCAACGCGCCTGAGGGGGGCGAGGCCGATGACGTCGGGCCGGATGAAGCGGCCGCCTCGACATCCTCGAGACCGACGCGTCCGCCCGGGCCCGTGCCACGCACCGCGCTGATGTCGACGCCCAGCTCCAGCGCGCGTTTGCGCGCAGCCGGAGACGAGCGGACGCGATCAGATGAGCCGTCAGAGGATGACAACGAAGCGCCCGCGGGAGACGGCGGCGTCTCCCCGAGGGAGGGTCTCGCCCGCGCCGCCGACGGGTTTTCCCTAGAGGAGGGAGCGGGCGAGTCGTTCCGAGCGAGGGGAGATGCCGCCGGCATGCCCGCGGGCGCCACCGACTCCGAGCCGCTCGGCAGAGGCTCGTCCGCCGTGTCCGCGATCAGCGCGATCACCGTCGCGACCGGAGCGCTGGCGTCGACGGGCAGCAGGATGCGGCGCACGATGCCCGAAGTCGACGCTTCGATCTCGAGGTTGGCTTTGTCGGTCTCGACTTCGAAGAGGACCTCGCCCTTCTCGACGCGCTCGCCCTCCTTCTTGTGCCACGCGATGAGCCGGCCTTCGTCCATGGTCAGACCAAGCTTGGGGAGGATGACGCGGGTCACGCTCACGCGCGGATCCCGTTCATCAGGCGACAAGCTCCCTGGCGACGCGGACGATGTCCTCGACCTGCGGCACGACCGTCTTCTCGAGGTGCTGCGCGTACGGGATCGGCGTCTCGAGACCGGCGAGACGGCGTGGCGGCGCGTCGAGATCGTCGAAGGCCTCCTCGGCAACGATCGCGGCGATCTCGCCCCCGTACCCACCCCGCTTGATGGCTTCGTGCACGACGAGCAGCCGGTGCGTCTTGCGGACCGAGCCGAGGACGGTGTCCCGATCGAGCGGGACGAGACTCCGAAGATCGATGACCTCCGCGTCGATGCCGTCGCTCGCCAGCTTCTCGGCCGCCTCGAGCGAGAACAGGACCTCACGCGACCAGGTCACGATCGTGAGCTGGGTACCGGCACGCTTGACCTCGGCTCTTCCGAGCGGGACGAGGTACTCGCCGGTCGGCACCTGGCCCTTCGTCCGGTAGAGAAGCTTGTGCTCGAGGAAGATCACTGGATCGTCGTCGCGTATCGCGGACGTGAGGAGACCCTTCGCGTCGGCCGGCGTCGATGGCATGACCACTTTGAGGCCGGCGACGTGCGCGAACCACGCCTCGAGCGACTTCGAATGCTGCGCCGCGTTTCCCCGACCCGATCCGCCCTGCGTGCGCATGACCATCGGCACCCGCGCCTGGCCTCCGAACATGAACCGGTTCTGCGCCGCCTGGTTCACAAGCTGATCCATCGCGAGACCGGAGAAGTCGACGTACATGAGCTCCACCACCGGCCGCAGACCGGTCAGTGCGGCGCCAACCGCCGCGCCGACGATCCCGAGCTCGCTGATCGGCGTCTGGCGGATGCGCGTCGGTCCGAACTTGTCGAGCAGTCCCGCGGTGACCTGGAAGGCGCCCCCGTGCTCGGCGATGTCCTCGCCCAGCACGATCACACGCTCGTCGCGCTCCATCTCGAGGCGCAGCGCGTCGCCGAGCGCCTCGCTGTAGAACATCTCGCGCGTCGCCACGTTCGGGGTCCTGTCCCTCTGCTCAGTAGCTTGCATACACGTCCCCCGGCAGCGAGATCGGCGACGCCGGCGGCCCGGCTTCGGCCCACGCGACCGCCCTCTTCGCTTCCTCGATCACCTCGGCGTCGACCGCGTCGAGCTCAGCCACGGTCGCGAGCTTCGTTTCGGTCATCCAGGCCCGGGTGTCGACGAGCGGATCGAAGCGCGTCTTCCAGCCTTCGATCTCGTCCTTTGTCTGGTACTTCCGCGGGTCCCCGTAGTAGTGCCCTTCGTGTCGGTACGTGTCCGCGACGAGGAACGCTGGTCCCTCGCCGCGGCGCGCCCGCGCGATCAACGTGCCCGCCGCCTCGTGGACGGCGCGCACGTCACGGCCGTTCACGCGGACCCCCGGCATGCCGTACCCCTCCGCCCGCCGGCTGATGTCCTCGACCGCGAACGCGTTCTTCACCGGCAGGCTCTCGGCGTACTGGTTGTTCTCGCAGACGTAGATCACCGGCAGCTTCCAGATGGACGCGAGGTTCGCGGATTCGTGGAACGCCCCCTGGTTCACGGCGCCGTCGCCGAAGAACGAGACCGCCACCTGATCGGTCCCGAGCTGCTTCGCCGTGAGCGCCGCGCCGGTCGCGATCGGGATGCCGCATACATGCGACCGAGGTCGGCGCGCTTGGCGATGCAGTGTCCGTGGCCCCGGTGGGTCGACGTGATCCAGTCGTCGTCTCGGAGGTGGGCGCACACCCCGGCGGCGATGCCCTCCTCGCCGGCGTACGAGTGGATCGTCCCCCAGAGCTTGCCCTCGCCGAACAGCACTGTGGCGCGCTCCTCGAAGTCGCGGATGCGCCTCATGACGCGGTAGAGACCGAGCGCGGTGGCCTTGTCCATCACGTGCCCTCCGCCGGATGAAGCATCACGCGGATCGCGCCGTTCCGGCGCTCGGTGAAGGTCGTCCACGCGTCGGCGAAGCGCTCGAGCGGGAAGTGATGCGTCACCAGGCGTTTCACGTCGACCTGACCGCGGGCGAGCAGCGTGAGGGCACGCCCGGACACGCCCCTCGGGTTCGCGAGCGAGCCGAGCACGTCGATGTTGCCGCGCACGATCGTAGAGAGGTCGAGACCCGACAGCTCGGTCCCGAGTCCCGTCGAGCCGCCGAGCACGACGCGGCCCCCGCGGCGAGCGGTGAGGATGGCCGCGCGCGCCGCCTCGGACGTGCCGGCGAACTCGACGACCAGATCCGCGCTGCCCCAGAGGCGGTCGACGTCGGAGACGTCGATCACCGCGTCGACCAGGTCGCGTACACGTGCGAGCCGCTCGCCGCGGCCGACGAGCAGAACGCTGCCCGCGCCGAGTGCGCGCGCGAGCTGCGCCGCGCAGAGACCGATCGCGCCGGGCCCGAAAACGACGACCCGCTCGCCGGCGGCGAGGCGGCCGCGCTCGAGCGCCCAGAGCGCGATGCCGACGTTGTCCGTCCAGGCGCCGTCATCGAAGGACACGCTGTCGGGAAGCCGATGCAGCGCCGCGACCGGCACGGCGGCGTACTCGGCCAGCCCGCCACTGGTGGTGAAGCCGACATGCGCGTGACCGGTCTCGCGCTTTCCATAGTTCAGGCAGAGCGTGTACATCCCCTCGCGGCAGCGATCGCAGGTCCCGCAGCCGACGTGCACCTCGACCCCGACACGCGCCCCGGGCGCGAGCGTCACGCCCTCGCCGATCGCGACGACGTCGCCGCTGAACTCGTGCCCCGGCACGTGCGGGAAGCGGGTCGCCGGGAACTTGCCCGCCAGGATCTTCTCGTCAGTTCCGCAGATCATCGAGGAGCGCACGCGCACCAGCGCCTCGTTGCGGGCGGGCCGCGGCGTCGGGACGGTGTCGACCCCGAACATGCCGGTGCGCTCGAAGACGACGGCGCGCATGCGCGGCGGCAGGCTCACGAGACGCTCGGAACCCCGGGGAAGCGGTCTGTCGCGACGAGCTCCTCGAGCGGAAGGCGATCCATGGTCGGCGCGTCTTCGGAATGACCGAACGTGAACGTCCCGAGGAACGTCCAGCGGAGCGGCACGTTGAGGATCCGCTTCGCCTTTTCGGTGATCCAATGCTGGACGAATACCCCGCCGTAGCCGAGCGAGTGAGCGCGTAGCCACATCGCGTAGATCGCCATCGCCGCGGCCCACTCGAAGCCGTTGTCGTAGTGGACGTTGCTGAGACTCTTCGCCGGATCGGCGACGACCGCGATCACCTCGGGTGGAAGAGAGCTCCTTTGACTCCCGCGCGAGCGCCTGCAGCTCCGTCTTCACCGCCACCTCACGCACCCAGATGAATCGCGTTGGCTGGAGATTCGCGGGCGACGGTGCCCACCGGCCCGCCTCGAGCACCTCACGGACGTGCGCCCCCGGGATGACGCCGGCTCGAAAACGACGCACGGCGCGGCGCGTGCGGATGAGGGTGGCCACATCCATCGCGTCGGTCACGGCTCGACGATCACCTTGAGCGCGCCGTCGACGCGTTCGTTGAACGTGCGCAGCGCCTCGCGGAACTCCCTCAGCGGGAAGTGGTGGGTGATGAGCTTGGCGGCGGGGATACGTCCATCGGCCATGAGCGGAATGACCTCTTCCATCGTGTTGCGGTTCGCGCGGACGCCATAGAGGTCGAGCTCGTCGAGCACCACCTTCTGGAAGTCGATCGAGGACGGTTCCTTCGGGATGCCGGTGAACGCGACGCGCCCGCCTTTGCGCACCATGCGGATGGTCTGCCCGACGGACTCCTTCGTTCCGGCGGAGTCCGCGGCGACGTCGGCGCCCACGCCTCCCGTCAGCTCGCGTACGCGCGCGACGGGATCGCCGTCGTGGTAGTCGACGGTCTCGAAGCCGAGCTCCTTCGCGCGTTCGAGCCGCCTCCCTCCGCCCACGACGATGCAGCGCGCGGCGCCGAGCGCGCGCGCACACATCGCGGTCAGGAGACCCATGCCGCCCGACCCGACCGCCACGTACACGTCGCCCGGGTCGATGCCGGGCCGCTTCACGGAGTGCAGCGCTATCGAGGCCGTGTCGCAGAGCGCGGCCACATCGAGCGGCATCGACTCGGGGATCTTGAACACGCTCTTGATCGTGTGCACGACATACGTCGCGTACGCGCCCTGCGTGTAGTGGCCGTACTGGCGGTGGCCGAGGTCCTCGCGGCCATAGTTGAAGCAGAGGTTGTAGCGGCCGGTGCGGCACATCCGGCAGTACCCGCAGCCCGAGTGGCTCGTGCCCGCGACCCGCGTCCCGGGCACGAAGCCGTAGCCCTGCGCGACCTCGCCGGCTTCGACGATCTCGCCGGCCCACTCGTGGCCGGGAATGAACGGATAGGCGCGCGGCCAACGGCCTTTGAAGGTGCCCTCCACGATCTCCGCGTCGGTGCCGCAAATTGCGATCGCACGGACGCGTGCGAGTACCTCGTTCGACATCGGACGCGGGATCGGGACGGCGTCGCGGACCTCGAACTCATGGGGGGCGGTGAGCACGAGCGCCTGCATCGTGGCCGTCTTCGGTGACGCGGCCGCTCCCATGACGCTCACGGCTGGAACGCCACGACGCGGCAGATGCAGCCCTCGCCGCCGACCCAACGCCACGGGAAAGCGCCGACCTCCACCCGCTTGCCCGCGACCTCGGCGAGCTCGCCGCCGAGATTCTCGAGCATCGGGATGTTGGCCTTTGCCATGTGGTAGTGCACGTGCTCGAAGTCCGTCATGGGCAGGGTCTCGTCGATCGGCTTGCCGGTCTGCGCCTCGTACTCCTTCACCAGATCGGGGCGGAAGTAGCGAACGCGCACGTGCAGCGAGTGGTCCATCGATGCGAGATCACCACCGAACCAGCGGATCTTCTTCGCGACGAGGTAGTCGCAGACCTCGGGCTGCGGCCCGGGATGTCGATCGAAGTACGCGACGTCGTCGCGCGTCGGCTTGGTCCAGTTGTACCGGTCCCAGCCCGTGTAGAGGATGACCACGTCTCCCTCGCGGATCTGCTCCCCCTTCGGGACGCAGGAGAGGACGTCCTTCAGCGAGTAGTAAGACCACGGCTTGGTGATCGGTCGTAGGTCGATCACCAAGCCGGTCCCGTAGAGATCGCCGATGGGGATCTCACCCAGATGTTTGCCCGTTGGCCAGTAGTGGATCGGCGCGTCGATGTGGGTGCCGGTGTGCATGTTCGTGCGCACCAAGACGGTGCTCTTGCCGTCGCGAGGATGCGTCGTGATGTCGGTCACCTGGATCGCCTCGAACTGCGGCCAGGTCGGCATTCGATCGCCCCACGGCTGGGTCAGGTCGACGAGCTTCATGTCTTTGACGTCATCGCTCAGTACGGGAAGTTGGCCACGCGCCCGAGCTGGTCCACGACCTTCTTCACGATCGTCAGGTCGGTGACGTCCTCGAACTTCAGGTCCTTCGTGATCTTGCCGAAGTCCTTCTCGCTCTTGATCGTGCCCTCGATGTTCGCCCTGAGGAGGCCCTCGTTCTGAGGCCACGCCTTGGCCTTCACGAGCAGGTCGAAGGTCTCGGCCACCACGTCGGCGGCCTCCTTGGTCTGCGTCACGCCGAGATCGATGATCTTCTGGCGGTTGGCCGAGTCGTACATCGCGCGATTCGCCCGCATCAGCGCGCGGATGATGCATTCCGGCGTGGCCGCGTCGTCCTTCAGCACCTGCGTCGGGACGATGTAGACCGAGTACTGATAGTCCGTGAGGATCTCCCACATGTTCGCGAGCACGGTGATGGTCGGCGTCTGCTTCTGCACCGTCTTCACCTGATCGATGTGCAGGACCGCGGTGTCCGTCGTGCCGGTCGCGAGGGCCTGGACGCGCCCAGCGGTCGTCGTCGTGACGAAGGAGACGTCCTTGGCGGGATCGAGCCCCGCTTTCTTGAGCACGATGCGGGTCATGACGTCCGCGAACCCGCCCGCCTCCTGGACGCCCATCTTCTTGCCCTTGAGGTCGGCCAGCGTCTTGATGCCCGGCCCGACCGCGAACGAGACGTCGACCAGCGGTGCGTAGGTGTAAACGATCTTCACGTCCGCGCCGTTTGCGATCGCGTCCACCACCGGCTCGCTCGAGGTACCCGCGAGGTCGATCGCGCCCGAGGCCGACGCGCGGAGCGAACTGACGCCGCCGTCGAATCGCACGAGCTCGACCGTGAGGTTCTCGTCCTTGAAGTAACCGAACGCGTCCGCGACGTACGGCGTGAGATGGACCACGTTGGGCGGAGTGACGGGAACCGCGATCGTGATCTTCTTCGCGGCGCACGTCGCCTTCGGCACCGCGGTCGCCGTCGCTGCCGCGGCCGTCGGCGCGGCGCTTGCGGTCGCGGCGCCGCCCGTCCCACCCCCACCACCGCCGCAGGCGGTGAGGACTGTGACCAGACCAAGACCGATGGCCCCAAAGGCACGCGTAAGCATCTTCGACCTCCCTGTCATTGCTCTTTCTTCAGCCACGGCGCGATGCGACCCTCGAGCCACTGCACGAAACCCATCATCAGGACGCCCACCGTCGCGACGACGATGACCGGCACGAACATGCGATCGATGCGGAAGACGTTCTCGTACGAGATGATCAGATAGCCGAGGCCGACGAGACCGATGAAGAACTCGGCGACGATCATGCCGATGAGGCCGCGGCCGATCGCCAAGCGCACGCCCGCCAGGAGATAGGGCGTCGCCGACGGGATGATCACGTCGGTCCAGAGGCGTCGCTCGCTGGTGTTGAAAGAACGCGCCACCTCCAGCAGCTGGCGGTCGACATTGCGCACGCCCTGCTGCGTGTTGATGAGGATCGGGAAGACCGCGAACAGCGCGACCGCCGCGATACGCGGCGGGTCGCCGATCGAATGGAACGCGACCGGGAGCAGCGGTATGAGCGCGACGGCCGGCACGGAATACAGCGCCGAAACGAGCGGATCGATCGCGTTGTAGACGAAGCGCCACCGGCCGGAGGCGATGCCGAGCACGAGCCCGACCACCAGGGCCACGGCCAGACCGCCGAACAGCTCGCGAAAGCTCTGGCTCATCGCTTCCGCGAGCTCGCCATTCGCGACCAGCTCGAAGAACGCACGGAAGATGTCCGACGGCGGACGCAGGATCAGCTTGTTGAGCGTCGGACCGAAGAACTCCCACACGCCGAGGATCAGCGCGATCGCGCCGAGACGCACCGCCCAGTCGCCGGGCCGCAGCCGGCGCCAGCGGCTCGGGTGCGCCGTCATCGGGCGCGACTCCTCGAGCTTGACGCGCGCTTGGTCGAAGGTCATGCCGCGGGCTCACGCAGCAAACGCCAGCAGTGGTCACGGAGCGGCAGGAACCGCGGATGCGCGATGACGCTATCCACCGTGCGCGGCCGTGGGATATCGACCTGAAGGAGCTCACGGACACGCGCGGGCCGCGCGGACAGTACCAGGATGCGATCGCCCATCGCGATGGCCTCCTCGATCGAATGCGTGATGAAGACCATGGTCCGCGGCATGAGCTGGTAGATGCGGAGGAGCTCGTCCTGGAGGATCTCTCGCGTCAGAGCGTCGAGCGAGCCAAATGGCTCGTCCATAAGAAGGATGTCCGGTTCGAGCGCGAGCGCGCGCGCAAGACCCGCGCGCTGCTGCATGCCGCCCGAGAGCTGGCTCGGGTAGGAGCGCTCGAAGCCACGCAGGCCGACCATCTCGATGTAGCGCTCGACGCGTTCGTCCGTCGTGGCCTTCGGGAGGCCAGCGAGCTCGAGCCCATACGCGACGTTCTCGCGCACGCGCTTCCAGGGCATCAGCCCGAAGTGCTGGAACACCATCGCGACGTTGCGGCGTGGTGCGCTCACGACGGCGTCGTCGATCAAGATGCGGCCGCCGTCCAGTGGAATGAGGCCATGCATGGTCCGCAGGAGCGTGGTCTTGCCGCAGCCCGAGGGACCGAGGATGCAGAGCGCCTCCTTGTCCCGCACCGCCAGATCGAGCCCATCGAACACCGTCAGGCCACCCGCGCTGAAACGCTTCGTCGCTCGCTCCACAGAGATCCGTGTCTGCTGCGCGTTCACGCCACGCTCCGCGCCGCGGTGCTCGGAGGGGCCGTCGATCCGCGGATCACCAGCGTCGTATCGAGCCGGATGTGCCGACGGCTGACCGGTGTCTTCTCCAGGACCGCGATGAGCATGTTCGCGGCGAGCTGTCCCATTTGTCGCTGCGGCACCCGCATCGTCGTGAGGGGTGGATCGATGAGCTCGACCAGCGGGATGTCGTTCACGCCGACGAGCGAGATGTCGTGTGGCACACGCAGGCGTGCCTCGCGTGCGGCCCGGAGCGCGCCGAGGACGAGCAGGTCGTTCGCGGCAAAGATCGCCGTCGGCGACGATCGGAGAAGCTGCACCGTGGCGGTGTAGCCCGATGGCTCCGCGTAGGCGTCGGCCTCGGCGAGCAGCGACTCGTCCGCGGGTATGCCGCGGGCCCTCATCGCGTGGCGGTAGCCCGCTGCCCGCTCCGCGCCGGTCGTGGTGCTCAGCGGCCCCGCGATGTGCGCTATCCGCCGATGACCGAGGCTCGCGAGATGCGCGATCACGGTCTCGGCTGCGCGCTGATTGTCGACCTCCACCGAAAGGTCGGCGGAGATGTGCGACCCACGATTGACGAGGACGAACGGGAAGCGCTCACGGCGCAGCGCGGCGACGGTCGTGTCGGCCATGCGACTGGTCGCGATGAGGAGTCCGTCGGCCTGATGCTCGCGCAGCAGGCGAAGCGAGGCGGTCTCGCGCTCCGCCGTGTCATCGGTGTTGCACAGCACCAGCTCGTAGCCGTGCTCGCGCGCGGCTTCCTCCGCGCCGCGGATGATCGGCGGAAAGAAGGGATTGGTGATGTCCGGGACGAGCATGCCGAGGGTCTTCGTGCGTTGAAGCCGCAACCCGCGAGCGATGGCCGACGGTCGATATTCGAGGCGCTCCACCGCGGCCAGAACCCTGCGGCGCGTCTCGGGGCGCAGCGGCAGATCGGCCCGATGCAGCGCGCGCGAAACCGTCGACGGATGCACCCCAGCGAGTCGCGCGACATCCAGGATCGAGCGTCGTGCGGCCGTATCCGGATCCTCCCCACGGAAAACGTTTGCGGTCGGCGGCTCGGAGGCTAGAGGGGTGCGTCCGCCTCGTCAAACCGGCCCACAATCCGGCCGTGAGTTCTCTGCCTGGCGCGCTCGAGGCGCGCGGCCTCGAGCTCGTCGGTCACACCGATCTGTCGGGGAAGGGCGACGGCATGCAGATCATGCGAAACGGCGACTTCCTCTACGTGGGGCACATGGGCGATTTCGGTGTCGGCACGAGCGTCGTGGACGTCTCCGATCCCGCGCATCCGCGCGTTGTGCGGCAGATCTCAGTGCCGAAGGGCACGCATTCGCACAAGGTGCAGCTCGCCAACGGCTTGCTTGTCGTGAACTACGAGCAGTACCCGTACCGGATCGGTGTGCCCGAACGGACCGGGCTCGGCGTTTACGACGTCACGCGGGAACCCGGCGACCCTCAGCTCCTCGCTTTCATGCCGATCCGCGGCCTCGGCGTCCATCGCATGTGGTTCGCGGGCGACGGGTCACGCGGCGACCGCTACCTCTATGCCTCGGCGCGACTGGACGGGTATCGGAACCGCGTCCTCATCACCGTCGACATGGGAGAGGCGGCCCGACCGGCGATCTCGTCGACGTGGTGGTGGCCCGGTCAACGCCACGGCGATCCGGAGTCCCTCCCCGAGGACAACGACATCGGGGCACACCACGTCATCCGGCAGGGTGAGCGTGCCTACGGCGGCTACTTCGACAAGGGCGTCGTCGTCTACGCGGTCCGTGACCGCGGGTCACTGGAGCTCATCTCTTCACTGGCCTGGCCGGAGGGCGGCCATTCACACACGCATACCGCCCTCCCCCTCGGCGAACGGAAGCTGCTCGTCGTGACCGATGAGGCGATCGAACCGAACTGCGAAGGCGCCCCGAAGAACGTCCATGTCGTCGATGTCTCCGACGAGCGTCATCCGCGCGAGATCTCACGCTTCCCCGTTCCGGACGGGGACTACTGCGCCCGCGGGCTGCGCTTCGGACCACACAACCTCCACGAAAACCGCCCCGGAACCTTCCAGAGCGATCGCATCGTGTACGTCACGTACTTCAACGCCGGGCTGCGCGTGTACGACACGAGCGACCCGCTACAGGTGAGGGAGATCGCATGCTACGTCCCGGAGGCCCCGCCCGGTCAGCCGGCGATCCAATTCAACCGAGGCGACGCTCGGCGATCCCGAGCTCGCACGTTACCTCGCGGACGCGCGCCGCTACGGCACACCGCGCCCGGAAACGCAGGCGATCCGGTCGCACGTGCCGGCCGTGGCGAAGGCCTTCTCGCGCGCCTGGGAGCGCATCTTCCGGCAGGGAGTTCTCGAGCACTCGCTGAAGGAGCTCTGCCGCGTGTACGTCTCGAAGACGATCGAGTGCGAGTACTGAGGCTCGCAGCGCTCCCTCCGTGGGAGGGACCAGGGTCTCACCGAGGATGACTACGCCGATCTGCTGAAGTTCGAGGCGTCGGACCGCTTCACGGCGCGCCAGAAGGCCGCGCTCCTGTACACGAGCATGCTGGTCTGGCATCCCGAGGGCGCCGACGACGCGGTGTGGACGGCGCTGGGCGAGCATTTCAGTGCTGCGCAGATCGTTGAGCTCGGCTCGTTCATCGCCCTGACCTTTGGGCAACAGCGCGTGATCAAGACCTGGCACGTCGGCCACAACGAGCTGCCCGGCGAGCCGGGCGGCGGCCTCACCGCGCGGACCGCGCGCTGATGGCGCGCCTCGACGGCCGCACCGGCGACGAGATCCGCGCGCTCCAGCCGGCCGCGCGCGAAGCCTGGGCCGAGATCGAGACGAACGTGCTGCTCTCCGGGGTCGTCGATCAGACGTTGAAGGAGCTGTGCTTCCGCTTCCTCGCGGGCGACACTGATGTTCGCCGGCCGGAGCGATACGCGGGCCGGGAGCGCGTCGCGCTCGAGTGGACGTACGCGATCGCGTTCGATTCCGAGAAGGCCGACGACGGCCTCTGGTCGCGACTGCATTCGCTGTTCAGCGAGCCGGAGCTCGTCGACCTCGGCTGCGCGATCGGCTTCGAGCTCGGGCGCCAGCATTGGCGCCGCAGCGTGGGGCTGCCGCCGCGCGGCGACTAGCCACCTCGCCCGACCGCATCCGCGATCCGATCGTTCGCCGCGTGGTCCCACGGGACCGCGACGAGGGCGGGCTCGCCGAGATCCAGGGCGCGTCGCAGCGTCGGTGCGAGCTCACCCGCGCGCGAGACGCCGAAGCCGGCAATGCCGAAGGCGCGAGCCAGCTGCACGAAATCGGGATTGCCGAACACCGTGCCGAACGTGCGGCCGAATTGGCGTCGCTCGTTCACCTCGATCACGCCGAGACGGTCGTCCACGAGAACGACGACGACGATCGCCGTCCCGAGGCGCTTCGCGGTCTCGAGCTCCTGCACGTTCATGAGGAACCCGCCGTCGCCACAGAACGCCACGACCTTGCGCTCCGGCCGCACGAGCTTCGCGGCGATCGCGCCGGGCAGCGCGATGCCCATCGACGCGAGGCCGTTGGAGATGACGACGGTGTTGGGACGCTCCGTCGGGAAGAGGCGCGCGAGCCATACCTTGTGTGCGCCGACGTCGCTCACGACGATGTCATCCGGCCCGAGCGCGTCGCGAAGATCGGCGATGACCGCGTACGGCGGCAGCGGCACCGGGATGTCCTTCGCGAGCTTCGGCTGAGCGCCGGCCGCCACCCGTGAGCGATCCTCGCGCGGCTTCACGGCCTCCGCGAGCGCTGCGAGCGACTCGTCCAGCTCTCCGATGACCTCGATCGATGGCTGATAGTGCCCATCGAGCTCGGCCGCCGTGCTGTCGACGTGCACGACGATCTTGTCGCGTTTGGGGTTCCACAGGACGGGTGCCCACTCGACGAGGTCATAGCCGACCGCGATGACGACATCCGCCTCCGCGAGGATCTTCAGGTTCGCCAGATCCGCCCCGGCGCGCTGCAGGCCGACGGGCGGAAGCGAATGCTGCCCGAGCGGATCGAGGACGCCCTTGGCCATGTAGGTGTGCGTCGCCCAGATACGGCTCCGCTGGACGAACCGTCGGAGCGCGTCGACGGTGGGATTGCCGACCGCGTTGCGACGAGTGACTCCGTTGCCGGCGAGGATCACCGGGGACTTCGCCGCGTTGATGATCTCGGCGGCGCGATCGATCGTCTCCCGCTGCGCCTGCGGATACGACGTGCGCCGCAGCTCGAGCGGGGCGGAGTTGACATCTTCTTTCGCCACGTCCTCGGGCAGCTCGATGTGCGTCGCGCCCGGCTTCTCGAGGCGCGCGCGAACATCTGGACCACGTCGATGTACTGATGCGACTCGAGGTGCACGCGCTCGAGTCCCGCCTGCCCGGTGATCGCGACGAGCGGCGCGCGGTCGAGCTGCGCGTCGGCGACGCCGGTGAGCAGGTTCGTCGCCCCTGGCCCCAGCGTCGCGAGGCAGACGCCCGGGAAAGAAGAGAGACGTCCGTAGACGTCGGCCATGAACGCCGCGGCCTGTTCGTGACGCGTGAGGACGAACTGGATCTTGTCGCTGTCCTCGAGCGCCGCATTGAGGTCGAGCGTCTCTTCGCCGGGGATCCCGAACACGTACCGCACGCCCTCGTTCTCGAGGCAGCGAACGAGCAGCTGCGCGGCGTTCATCTTGGGGACCCCTTTATTGTGCGCCGCGCGCGGCGCCCCGTGAAGACTGTTTTTCGCACACGGTCGGACGCATGATGCGCGGCTCGTGGACGACATGCGCGCGCGGCTGGCACACGTGCTCTGGATCGGAGGCGGTCCTCAGGCGGGAAAGACCACGTTGTCGCGTCTGCTCGCCGGCAAGTGGGACCTGAAGATCTACAACCTCGACTGGCACGCGGTGCGCGACCATGACCTGCGTGGCGGCGCCGCCAGCGCGGCGTTCGCGCGCCTGTCGATGGACGAGCGGTGGGTCGTTCCCAGCCCGATGGAGCTCCTCGAGCGGTCGATCGCCGTGTGGGAGGAGGGATTCGCCCTCGTCCTCGAGGACCTGCTCGCGCTGCCACGTTCGCGCACGATCGTCGCCGAAGGGCCGGGAGCCTTTCCCTGGTGCGTGGCGCCCTTGCTCGGCTCGCCGCGGCAGTCGATCTTTCTCGTGCCCACGCCGGAGCGCCGTGACATCGTGGCGTGCCGGCGCTGGGGCCTCGGTCAGCGCGAACGTTTTCCGGGCATCGTCGAGCGCGAGCGCGCGCTCGTCAACGTAGGCGCGCGCGACGTATTGCTCGACGCGCGGATCGTATCGTCGTGCGCCGAGCTCGGTCTTCGCTGCGAGCGTTTCGACGGATCGCTCGACCTCGACGACAGCGTGGCGCTCCTGGAGGACCACTTCCGCGAGCACCTGCCCACGACGCCGAACGTCTGAGCCTTACTGCGGCGTGCGCGCAGCGCCGCCAAGCAGATGAGGGCGGCGAAGGCCGCCCGATTATTCGGACTGCGGCCCCGATGCGGCCTGGGATCCCTCCGCGATCCAGATCGTCTGGATGTTCACGAACTCCTTGATCCCGTACGACGAGAGCTCACGGCCGTATC
>VBEZ01000007.1 GCA_005882255.1 Chloroflexota bacterium
GCGGCGGCCGCCGAGACCACGACCTGCGCCGCCGCGAGTGTTCCGTCATCGATGAGGTGCGCGGCGAGCGCGACGGCGAAGAACGCCACCGCCGTGTAGCGCAGCTGGCGCGCGCTGTTCGCCGCGAGCGTCGTGACCGCGACGATCGCGAGCAGCAGCATCAACGCACCGCCCAGACCAGCAGCGTCGCGATGAGCATGAGCGCAAGCCAGACACCGGCGCGTTCCTCGAACAGCGCGAAGACCCCCGACGCCTTCGTCGCCGATCCGGCGAGGGCGCGGAAGGATGCCGCCGCGATCGGGACCGGATCCGCGGCGCTGACGACCGCTTCGAGCCGCGCGCTGAGGGTGGTCAGCTCGGGGAGGAACACGCGCACCGTGCGCGCCGCGACGACGAGCAGCGTGGCGACGACGGCGACGACCGGCACGAGGGTGACAAAGTCGTCGAGCCTCCGCGTGTTCGGGCGGCCGAAGGCTTCGGACATCGCGTCGAGCAGCGGCAGCGAGAGCGCGAGCATCACCATGATCGTGCCGAGGAACGACGCGATCGACGCCGAGACGTCGAGGTCCGACGGCACGGCCGCGATGCTGAGCCTCCGGCCCGCGTGCGCGAGCTCGAGTCCGACGACCGCTGCCGCGGCGATGACGGCGAGCACCATCGTCACGAGATCCGGCGCTTCGAACGCCCCGAGCGCGAGCGTCAGAGCGCCCGCGACGATCACAGTCGAGCTCGCCATCGCGGTGATGTACGAACGATGTGGCGGCATCCAGAAGGCGTCCGACACCGCGGCCAGCCCTCCGCCCGCGAGGACGATCAGCGCGCCCGCGAGGGCGGTCGGCGAACCCGTGGCGAGCGCGATCCAGAGGGCGGCGAGCACCACGTCGTAGCGCGAGATCGCCCACTGCTCGGGCAGCGCGAGCGAGACCGCCGCGGCGTACGCGATCGTCAGCAGCGCCGCGATGAGGATGAGATGGCTCCAGTGGAGGAACGGGTACGCCTCTACGAACACGAGCACCAGCACGGCGATCGCGACGCGTCGTCGCATTCCCGGTCTGCCCCGCCGCATGATGAAGCGCAAGGCGAGTCCGGCGACGACGACCGCGATGAGCGCCGGCGAGATGATCGCGGGAAGCCCAAGGCTCGCGAGATCGATGCGTGTCACACCCAGGATCCGGGTCAGCACGAGCGTCGCGCCGAAGCCGGCCGGCATCGTGAGGAGTCCGCGAAGGCTCTCGCGCTCGCCGGCCTCTTCGCTTCGGTACCCCCAGGGCACGAACGGGTAGAGACCCGCGAAGAGCGCGGCGCCGAGCGAGGCCGCGACGACGACACCGGGCGTCACCGCATCAGGCGAGATCGTATTGAAGCGGAACGATGCGCCACCGAATCGTGAGACGAGCAGCCCCGCTACGACGAAGCCCTGAACGCCACCCGCGAGATATCCGGTGATGCGCGCGACCGCGGCCGCGGGCGACACGAGCATCGCGATGAACGACGTGAGCGCGGCGAGCGCGCCGAGAACGACGATGTCGGCGATGAGGTCGTCCGTGACCGCGAGGGTGATGAAGACGAGTCCGTTCAGGAGGATCACCGGTCGCAAGAGCTGGTGGCGCGCACTCACGCGTGTCGTGGCAACCAGAGCGGCCGCGACGTAGAGCGCGCCGATGCCGACGCCGATCGCGGCGAGACCGTCCAGGCGATACGAGGCTTGGATGGTCGGTCCCCCTACCGCGGACCACTCCCACAGGGCCTGGCCGCGGGAGCGTTCGGGATCGAGGGCGACATACATAAGGAGTGGCGCAAGGCCCGCGATGACACAGAGAGCGGCGGCGAACGGGATCCGCCAGCGGAACGTTCTATACGGCATGACAAATGCGAACGCGAGCGCGGCAAGTGAAAGAGCCACTACGAACAGGATCAGTTCGGCTCGCACGACCATTGGGTTAAGGTAGCCGAAGTGGATCTGCGCTTACTGCCGCAACAGCAACTCAAAGTCACTCCGAAACAGATCGCGGCGAACGCGATCTTGCAGCTGTCATCCCTCGAGCTCCAGGACGTCATCAACCAGGAGCTGCAGGAGAATCCGGCGCTCGATCTCGAGGAGCAGCAGGTCTGCCCACTATGCGGGCAGCCCCTTCCGGGACGCGTGTGCCTCAACTGCTTCGGCCTCGCGAAGGCACCGCGACAGAACGATCCCGAGACCGAGCCCCTCGAGGGCACGAGCCTCATGCAACGTGACGACGAAGGCGACGAGTTCGACCCCGTTGTCCGTGCCGAGTCGGAGCAGACCCTCGCCGAGTGGCTGTCGTGGAACGTGCGCGTCCTGCTCCCCGCCCGGTTGCTCCCGATCGTGGAGTACCTCATCGGCAACATCAATGAGAACGGCTACCTCGATCCGGGTGTGACGGTCGAAGACGCGGCGAGCACGATGAAGGTGTCGGTGGCCGACACGATGCGCGCGCTGCGCGCGATCCAATCCGTCGAACCCTGGGGCGTCGGCGCACGGGACGTTCGCGAGTGCCTGTTGATCCAGATGCAGCATCTCGAAGAGATCGGCGACCAGGTCCCGCCGCATGTGCGCGAGATCGTCTCCGACCACTTCCGCGAGATGGGGGAGCACAAGTTCGGCGATGTCGCGCAGGCGCTCCGCATCACGCGCGACGAGGTCCAGGGCGCGCTCGACTACATCGCCGCGAACCTCAACCCGCATCCGGCGCAGGGCTTCGCGGCGGGGCCGGATGGCACGAGCATCGGTGGTCGCGAGGTCGGCCTGCGGCCCGACGTGATCATCACGAAGTCGGAGACCGGCCAGTACGAGGTCGAGGTCATCGAGTCACGGCGCTTCTCGCTGCGCGTGAATCCCGTCTATCGCCAACTCATCATGCAGCTGCAGGCCGCGCGCAAGGACGGCGGCACCGCTGCGGTGCCGATGAACGACGACGACCGGCAGCACATCCGCGAGTACGTCACGCGGGCGAAGTTCTTCATCGACAACATCAATCAGCGCCGGCAAACGATCCTGCGGATCACCGAGGTCATCGTCGAGTGCCAGCACGACTTCCTCGAGCACGGGATCCAGTCGCTACGTCCGCTGACGCGCGCCGAGGTGGGTGAGCGGATCGGCATGCACGAGTCCACCGTGAGCCGCGCGACCGCCGGCAAGTTCGTGCTCCTCCCGAGCGGTCAGGTCGTCCCGTTCGCGATGTTCTTCACGGCCTCGCTCGGGACGAAGGACGTCATCAAAGAGATCATCGAGGCGGAGGACGAGGGGCGGCCGTACTCGGATCAGGAGATCGTCGAGAAGCTGGCCGACAAGCACGGCATCAAGCTCGCACGGCGAACGGTCGCGAAGTACCGCGAGGAGCTCAAGATCCTGCCGGCGCGCCTGCGCAAGCACGCCTAGACCGCGGGTCAGTTCCGGGCGGGAGCCTTGAGCGAGCTGTTCCCTTTCGGTGGAGCCTCGCCCAGCGCCTTCTTGATCTCGTCCACCGCGGACGCCTCGACGTGATAGCCGAACGACGTGCGGCGCACGCCTGGCAGATCCTTGCCGCGCAGGGCGTCGCGCAGCGCGTGCTCGCGCCAGCCGATGCGCTGCGCGAGCTCGCCCGTGGTCAGCCAGTCGCGGTCCTTGCTCTTCTGCTTCTCGGACGCGTCGGCCTTCGGTGCGCTCTTTGAGGCCTTCTGCGGGGGCATGACTCGAACGATACCCGGTTTGCCCGCTCGCGCCGTCCTGCCCTAAACTGCCGCCGAAGCGCTGCGGCCCCCTCCGTCGGGGCGGGCGCTTGCTTCTTGTGAATTCACTTTTCGTTGAGCGGAGGGCTCCTTTTGGACGCGCAACCCCTGCTTTGGGTCGTGCCTTTCTCCGGACTGGTCGCCGTCCTGGTGGCCGGCTACTTCGCGTACGACGTCCTCCGCTCGCCGATCGGGACGCCGGAGATGCAGAAGGTCGCCGGCGCCATCTACGTCGCGGCCGTCGCCTTCATCCAGCGCCAGTACCGCACGATCTTCCTTCTCGCGCTGGGCGGCATGGTCCTCATCGGCGTCGTCATCTACTTCTTCGAGTCGGCTCCGGGCGTGCAACCGCTCGAGCTCGCGATCCGAACGTCGATCGCCTTCTTCGTCGGCGCGGTCTGCTCGATGGCCTCCGGCATCGTCGGCATGTTCGTCGCCGTGAAGTCGAACCTGCGGACGGCGTCCGCGGCCCAGCACAGCATCGGCGACGCGCTCCGCATCGCGCTCCGCGGTGGCGCGGTGTCCGGGATCCTCGTGGTCGGACTTTCGCTCATCGGCGTGTTCGTGATGTTCATCGCCTACGGCGGCTTCCAGAAGCCGAGCGAAGCGCCGTTCACCATCGTTGGCTTCGGCTTTGGCGCGTCGTTCGTCGCGCTGTTCGCGCAGCTCGGTGGCGGTATCTACACCAAGGCCGCCGACCTTGGCGCGGACCTCGTCGGCAAGGTCGAGGCGGGTATCCCTGAGGACGATCCCCGGAACGCCGCGGTGATCGCGGACCTGGTCGGCGACAACGTCGGCGACTGCGCCGGTCGCGGCGCGGACCTCTTCGAGTCGACCGCGGCGGAGAACATCGGGGCGATGATCCTGGGCGTGGCGATCTACACGGTCACGCAAAATGTCGCATGGATCGTCTTTCCGCTCGTCGTCCGTGGCTTCGGTCTCATCGCCAGCGTCATCGGGATCTTCACCGTCCGCGGCAACGAGAGACGCGACCCGATGGGCTCGCTGAACTCCGGCTACTACGTCACCATCGCCCTCTCGATCGTCGGCATGTATCTCGTCACGAACCAGATGCTCAACGAGAAGGGTGGCGCCCTCTACTTCTTCGGCGCCGGCGTTGTCGGCATCCTGACCAGCCTCGCCTTCGTCTACATCACGCAGTACTACACGTCCGGCAACTGGCGACCGGTGAAGGAGATCGCCGAGGCCGCGAAGACCGGTCCGGCCACGACGATCATCTCAGGCGTCGCCGTGGGTTTCGAGACCACCGCGTCGTCAGCGATCACGATCTCGATCGCACTGTTCATCTCTCACTGGCTCGGCGACCAATGGGGTCAGACCACGGGCCTGCCGCACGGCGGCATCTACGGCACCGCCGTCGCCACGATGGGCATGCTCATGAGCGCCGCGTTCATCCTGGCGATGGACACCTTCGGACCGATCACGGACAACGCGGGTGGTGTCGCCTCCATGGCACGGGCGTCGGAAGAGACGCGCGAGCGCACCGACCGCCTTGATGCCGCGGGCAACACCACCAAGGCGCTGACGAAGGGCTACGCCGTCGCCTCGGCCGCGCTCGCCGCGTTCCTGCTCTTCTCCGCCTACCTCGATAAGGTCGCGCAGCTCACCGGGAAAGAGTTCAAGACGGTCGACCTGGCGAAGGTGGACGTGTTCCTCGGCGGCTTCCTCGGCGCCATGCTCGTCTATCTCTTCTCATCGCTCGCGATCCGCGCGGTCGGTCGCGCCGGCGCCGCGATCATCGAAGAGGTGCGAACGCAGTTCCGCGAGCACCCCGGGATCATGGCCGGCACCGAGGAGCCGAACTACGCGCGCGTGGTGGACATCACGACGGCGTCGGCGCTGCGCAACATGATCGCGCCAGGTCTTCTCGCCGTTGGCGCGCCGATCGTCGTCGGCGTCCTGCTGAAGGCCGAGGCCGAGGCGGCGCTGCTCATGGTCGGCACGATGGCCGGCGTCATCCTCGCGACCGTGCTGAACAACGGCGGCGGCGCGTGGGACAACGCGAAGAAGTACATCGAGTCGGGGATGCTGAAGGACGACAAGGGCCGGGTCCTCGGCAAGGGCACGCCGGCGCACGCCGCGGCCGTCGTGGGCGACACCGTCGGGGATCCGTTCAAGGACACCGCCGGCCCGAGCCTTCACGTGCTCATCAAGCTGCTCGCGACGATCACGCTCGTGCTCGCGCCTCTCTTCATCTAGCTAAGAAAAGAGGAGCACCTTCCGGTGCTCCTCTGCCGCTCGCGAGAAGGTCGCTGCACCGAGACCTAGTCCCAGCTAGCCACGATCCGCCCGCTGGTCAGAAGCTCGGTGCAGATCGGGTGGCTGGTCGGGACGGGACCGACGTCCAGCGTCCAATGACCGAGGCCGGCACCACCGTAGGTTTGTATCGTCACGGTGAAGGGCAGCCCGCCGGGAACGACCAGGCCGTTCGGGAAGCTGACCAGCTTCCCGTCAGTCACGTGCAGGCTGATCGTGCCGTCAGCGTTCCGCGACCAGCTGGTCACCGCACCGAAGATGTTCCCTGGGTATCCCGGGGCCGACCCCACACGATCGACGCAGTCGATGTGCCCTTGGGCCGTGCCATCGGAGAAGAGCGTGGCGTGGATGGAGAACGTCGTAAGTCCCTTCCCGTCGGTCATGATCGCCGTGCCGCCGCCGCTGATCGTGCCGACGACGCTCGCGGCGTTGGCGACGACCGCGTGCGACGCGAGCATCGCGAGAGCCAGCGAGATCGCCGCTACGAGATTCAAAAGCTTCCGCATGATTCCTTGGATCCTTCCCTCCGCTCAGCGGATCGGCCCGCCGGCGGGCGAGAGCATCCGACCATTTCACTGCCCTGGTCATGACCAAACCGTCATGTCTGGCACGCCGACTGCGTACGGATCGCCGTGCGTTGGGCCGCGACTCTGATCGCACTTGCCGTACTGCTGCTGCCGTCCGCGCCACACCAGATCGCGCGACCGATCGCGGCGATCGCCGCGAATCGGTCCTTCAACTGGGCCGGATACACGCAGGGCAGCATCGAGAAGGAGACGACCTTTCACTCCATCGCGGGCGAGTGGATCGTGCCGAAGGCAGAGCAGCGCAACGCGGGCGAAGCGGAATATTCGTCGAGCTGGATCGGCATCGGCGGCGGCTGTCTCGACACCGCGTGCACGCTGTTCGATGCGACGCTCATCCAGGCGGGGATCGGCCACGATGTCGACGCCGCCGGCAACGCCGACTACTACGCATGGTGGGAGACGGTGCCAGCGCCGCTGATCCGCACGGACCTGGTGGTGCGACCAGGCGATCACGTGGGCGTCGGCATCGCCGAGAGCACGCTCACGCCGGA
>VBEZ01000252.1 GCA_005882255.1 Chloroflexota bacterium
TTCTTCGGGTCCTCGATGATCGTGTGCAGGCACAGGCCGCCTCCTCCGGGCTGCCACAGCGGACCGGTGCCGTGCCCGCGCAGCCCCGAGAGCTCCTTCCAGTTCTCACCGCCGTCGGTGGTGCGGAACAGCGCGGCGTCTTCGACGCCCGCGTACACCGTGTCCGGGTCCGTCAGTGACGGTTCGAGATGCCAGACGCGTTTGAACTCCCACGGCCGCTGCGAACCGTCGTACCACTGGTGCGTCGTGAGTGGCTTGCCGGTCTGGGGTGATGCGTCGTACGCGAATTTGTTGCTCTCGCCTTTGGCCGTCCCGCTCGGTGGCTTCTGCGGTTCGCCGGGCGGCGTCCCGGGCTGATGCCATGTCTTGCCGCCGTCGTCCGACCTCTGGATGACCTGGCCGAACCAACCGTTGTTCTGTGACGCGAAGAGCCGTTCGGGATCCGCCGAGGAGCCCTTCACGTGGTAGACCTCCCAGCCGGGGAAGTGCGGACCGCTGACGACCCATTTCTTGCGCTGCCCGTCCGCCTCCAGGACGAACGCTCCCTTGCGTGTGCCGACGAGTACTCGCACCTTGCTCATTCCCTGGTCCTCCTGCTGTCGTTCTCCCCATGATGCCCAGAGTCTTGCGCCCGTGCTGACCGCGACTCCCGAGGCCAACGCGGTGCACCCCGGGCTTTTCAAAGACGCGCTCGATCGCTGAGATGGAGGGGTCAAATCTCGAGCCACGCGGCCAGGTACGCAAGAGAGGAGGATCTACTGAGTGAGCGCGACGCGCGGCGCGAACGGGGGAACGCCGGCACATTCCAAATGGAGGATCGTCGCCGCGCTGGGTGTCACGACCCTCGTTGCCGGGATCGCGGTCGCCGTATGGCTCGTCAGCATCGAATCGAAACAGCTCGCGTGGCAGTCCCTGCTGAACGCCACCTACACCACGAGCATCACGCCGCGCGGCGCCGCGCTGCGCGACGGGACGTTCGAGGCGGTGGCCGCGCCGGGCTCGGCGTCGAAGATCAGCGTGCGTCTCGCCGACATCGCCGCATTCGGGGATCTCGATGGGAACCTGGCTCCGGACGCCGCCGTCGTGCTCGTAAGCAGCGGCGGCGGCAGCGGGACGTTCGTGGAGCTCGCGGCGGTCCGCAACGAGCGTGGCGCGGCTCATCCGGTGGCGACCGTTCTCCTCGGAGACCGGATCCTCGTGCGCGAGGTTCGGATCGAAACCCGACGCATCCTCGTCCGCCTGCGCGCGCGCGGCGCGACCGATCCGTTCAGCCTCCGCACCCGGGAGATCTCGCGCCACTACGCGCTCGATGGGAACAGCCTCGTCCTGCTCGACGAGTCGGAAGCGGAGGTCCAATCGACGCCGGCCGAGGATTACGTCTACCGTCCGGAGCGACTCGACGTAGCCGTTGGATCTCACCGCTCGGAGCGACTTCGACAACGCGGTCTTGTCGGTCTCCGGCCTCACCGATGGGATGACGCTCGTGAGCCGACGCGAGTACGCGACTCAACGCTCCCTCGTCCTCCCCAGCGAGCAGGACTATTCCGTCAAAGTAGTCAGCCTTGCGGGCTACCAGCTTCGGTTCGTGCTGCAGGTCCAACTGCGGGCAGCGGCTCAGACTGCGGCACCGACCACACGCCCGACCGATGTGCCGCTCCCGTCGCGCACGCCGTCGCCGCTGCCGACACCGTCGGGCGCGGCGGGTCTGGTCGAACGACCG
>VBEZ01000126.1:0-31168 GCA_005882255.1 Chloroflexota bacterium
GTCTCCGCGGTAGGTACCGAATTCGAACACGCGCTCGCACTCGAGCAGCTTGGCGAGCGCGGTGACAATGAGCGATCCGTGTTGCGCGACGGGTCCTTCCACCACGGTCGTGTCGATACCCCGGATGCGCGAGAGATCGATGTTGCGCACGCTCGTTGCACCGAAGCGCTTGAGGTCCGTCCAAATGTGCTTCAACAGTCCCCGACGCACTCGGCCGGGCTCCGCGAGTGCGTTTCGTACGACTCCGCCGACGACGTACGGAAGGATGTGCCGGTTGCCGACGTGTTTGACGCGTTGCGATGCGATGGACGTGAGCTCCAGCGCCGTCACGCCGCGCCATCCGCGCGCAGCACCGCCGGCACGGTCCGGACCAGGATCCGCAGGTCCAGCAGTAGCGACGCGTCCTCGGCGTAGGCGGAATCGAGGCGATACATGTCCAGCAGGCTGAGGCGGCTGCGTCCGCTGACCTGCCATAGACCGGTGATGCCGGGCTTCACGTCGAGACGCTGGCGCATCCAGGGCTCGTATTCCGCAGCCGCATACGGCACGTCGGGCCGAGGACCGACGAGGCTCATCTCGCCACGCAGCACGTTCCAGAGCTGCGGCAGCTCATCGAGGCTGGTGCGACGGAGCACGGCGCCGACCCGCGTAATGCGTCCATCGTTGGGGACCTTGTAGACCGTGCAGGCACTGGCGTCGTGCAAGAGGCTCCGCACGAACTGGGCATGCGTGCCGGCGTCCGCGTTCGCGCACATCGAGCGGAACTTCAGCGCAGTGAAGCGCGCACCGAAGCGGCCGACTCGCTCGCCGCGATAGAACACGCGGCCAGGGCTGTCCAGGACGATCGCGAGGCTGACCAGAGCTAACAGTGGCAGCAGCAGGACGAGCAACGTCAGGGCCACGGCGACATCCAGAGCACGCTTTGCCGCCGCGTAAGCAAGACGGCCTCGTGCTGGCGTCGCGCGCGCGACTTCGGCGACCATCGGCGTCGGGAATGCCATCGGCTCCGCAGTCACGCGGATCATCCAACAGCGGACGGATTGAGGCGCGCTGCGGTCTCGACATGACGTTCTGCGCCGAGCACGCATCGAGCGGCTCGCTCGCTGGCCCCGCCTTCAACGCGGCATCAATGCCCGTTCAATCCGCGCCCGGCAGCGTCGTTTCCGTGCGGATCCTCTTTCTGGGGACCGATTTCGTCTGGCCGGCTGACGGCGGGGGCCGCGTGCGAACGCTGTCCCAGCTGAGCGTGCTGTCATCGCTTCCCGACGTCGAGCGCATTCGCCTCTTCACCGGCGGGGAGAAGGCGATCGGTGAGGAGGACCGCGCGGCCTTGCTGCGCCAGCTGCCGAAGCTGGACCTGGCCGATCCCGTGTTCCACCCCGTGCATCTGTTCAAGCACCCGCGCTACGTGCCTCACGTTGCGTGGCTTCGGCTCGCGCACGGCGTGCCGTACATCGCCGGAAAGTGGGACTCGGCCTCCTTTCGGACCGCGCTCGAACGCGAGCTGTCACGCGACGCCTACGACGTCGTGTGGCTCAACGGACTCGGCATCGCGCACTACCTCTCCCTCGTTCGGCGACTGCAGCCGAAGGCTCGCGTCATCCTCGATCAGCACAACGTCGAGAGCGATCGCTTCGCGCAGTTCGCGCGACGACAGCGCGGCGCGAAGAAGCTGCTCGCCGACGCGGAGTGGCGCGCGACGCGCCGCTTCGAGCGCGGCGTGCTGCGCGCGGTCGACGCGGTCGCGGCGATATCCGACGACGATGCCCGCGCGTACCACGAGCTCGCGGGTGTCGAAGCGCTCACGGTCCCTCAGGTCGTGTCGTTCGTTCGCCGCGAAGCGCCTTCGACGAACGAACAGCACTTCATCTGGATCGGCAATCTCAGCTGGGCTCCGAACGCGCGCGGCCTGAGCTGGTTCTGCGGCGAAGTATGGCCACGCGTTCGCGAGCGCCTGCCTGACGCGAGGCTTGAGATCGCGGGCACGGGCCTGTCGACCGATGCTGGAGGCGCGGCCCGGGCGCCGCTGGCCTGGCGCGCCCCGGGGATCACGACGCTCGGCTTCGTCGCCGATCTGTCGCCGCTATACGAGCGCTCGATCGCAATGGTCGCGCCGATCCTCGGAGGCGCCGGCGTCCGCATGAAGCTGCTCGAAGCGTTCCGTCATGGAGTGCCGGTGGTCACGACGCCGGACGGAGCCGCCGGACTTCCGATCACGCCAGGACACGAAGCCTTCGTCGAGGCCGATGCGGCGGCGTTCGGCGCGCGGACCATCGAGCTCGCCACGTCGAGCGAGGCCCGCGCTCGACTACGCGAAGCCGGGTATTCGTTCCTCGAGGAGCACAACCAGCACCCTGCGGCACAACGTGTGGTCTGGGCCCTCCTCGGAGGCGGTGCGCGTCGTCAGGCCGCGCGCGCGGACGTGCCGTCCACGATCGCCGCCTCGTAGAGATCTTCCAGCTTTCGCACCGAGGTCTTCCAGTCGTATTCGGTCTCCACCGTGCGGCGTGCGGCGGAACCGAGCTGTGCCGCGAGATCCGTGTCGTCGAGCACGCGCCTCACCTGATCGGCGAATGAGGCCGGGTCGTCCGCCAGGAGGATGTCGCGCCCACCCGTCACGCCCAGACCCTCGGCCCCCAGACGGGTCGAGATGACCGGCTTCGCCATCGCCATCGCCTCGAGGATCTTGAGCCGCGTGCCTCCGCCGACGCGAAGCGGAACGATCACGGCACGCGCGGCCTCGAGATACGGTCGCACATCGGTGACCGCACCGGTGATGATCACGTCCGCGGATGCATAGCGCTGGATCGCTTTTGGCACGGACGGTCCGACGATCACCAGCCGCATCGAGGGGTGCGATCCCCGAAGCCGTGGAAGCACATCGCGCAGGAAGAAGAGCAGCGCGTCGGTGTTCGGGTAATAGCCGATCTCACCGAAGAACAGCAGACTTCCGCGGTCCGCGCCGTCCGACGTGGGTGCGAGACGCTGGAGATCTACGGCATTCGGCACGACGGCGGTGCGCGCACCGGGTAGCACGCGCCGCACGAAGTCCTCGTCGCGAGATGAGGTGAGGGCACACGCAGCGACGGCACGCCAGGCCCGCTCCTCTTCGCGCTTCAGCTTGGCGTAGTCGAGGTAGTTGTAGAGCTTGCGCGGCAGCGCCCTGGTGACCGAGACGACACGGCGCAGGACGTCGTACTCGATGTTCTGTTCGTCGAGCACGACCGGCACGCCCTCGGGGAACTCGTAATGCGCCATCGAGCAACCCTCGACGTGCACGATGTCGAAGCGGGACCGCGCCACCATGCGATCCAGCGCGATCTGGAACGCACGCTGCTGGCACACCACGCGTTCGAAGCTGCGGGGGGAGACCAACGAGTGAAGCTGCAGCGCGCGCTTCGCCGTGGGGCCCGCCGCGAGGCGATCGTTCGGGACGATCGCAACCTCGTCGTATTCGCCACGCACTTCGGCGAGCGCCTCGGCGTCGGGGACCGGCGGCACGAACGACAGCAGCGAGACGGAGTGCGTAGCGGCGAGGCCCTTCATCAGCGCGCGAAGCCGAACGCGACCTCCCGACTGCCGCGACGGCAAGAACGAGCTGACCACGAGGACGCACGCCGGCGACGACGGCGTACGGCGCGACGTCTTTCGTGACAAGCGCGGCGGCCGCGACGACCGCGCCCTCGCCGACGGTCACGCCGGGGAGGACCATGGCCCGACATCCGAAGAACGCGCGGTCGCCGACTTCGATCGGTGCGAACCGCGTCGTGAACGTCGGGTCGTCGATGTTGTGATCGCCGCCGAGGAGCCACACGCCGCGTGACACGTTCACGTTCTCGCCGATGCGCAGTCCTCCACGGCCGTCGATCCAGCAATGTTGGTTGATCACCGAATTCCGCCCGATCGAGATGCCAGGGCGGCCGTCCTTCGGGCGTCCGCGTACGGAGAACGTCACGTGCATGAACACCTTCGCGCCCTCGGCGATCTGGATGCCGAGGATCCGCCGGTACCAGAGGTGGCGAAGCGTCGCCGACGGGATGTTGGCGATGACGTCGTTTGTGAGATACAGCGCCAGCTGCAGCAAGCGTTCCTTCGTCGAGTCGCTCGCCTGCGATTCGAGCTCGATCGCTCGACCGCCTGTTCCGGTGAACGCGCGTCCGATCATCCGACGGCTATCAACACGCCGCGCCATTGAGGGCGGCTGCGGGAGTCGATTGGGCCTCTGCAGGCTTGCTCGACATGTGACTCGGGCGCGCGCTCGGGCCCACAGAAGTTGTCAAGGCGGCGCGGCATGGCCTCTCAATGAGACGTCCTTAGCGTCGCCTGGGTGCGACGCTATCTGACCGCCGCGAAGCGCTACTGGTTGGTGATCCTGGCCCTCCTCGCCGTCGTCTGGGGCGCCGGTCTTGCGGGCGCGTATCACGAGTACGCGAACACCTACGAGTCTCAGGCGACCATCTGGGTGTTGCGAGCATCCCCCGAGCTCACGAGCTCCAACCCCGAAGACCCCGGAACACCGGTCATCCAGACGGTCGCCTCACAGCAGACCGAGCTCTTCACCCAGCTCTTACAGAGCGACGGCTTCATCCGCGACGTCGTCGAACGCACGTTGCAGCGCTCGACGCTCGAGCGGGCCGCGAACGAGACGAAGTTCCTCGCGGATGTCCGCAAACACTTCAGCGTCGAGACGCTGGGAACGAACATGCTCCGCGTCTCGTACACCACGAGCGACCCGCGCACGCCGGTCGAAATGGTGAACGCCGCGATCGCGGTGCGCACCGAACGCGTGCTCCACGCCCGCGTCACGAGCACGGCCGCGGTGGGGACGCTCTACCGCAGCGAATTCGACGCGGCACAAACGCAGGCGCTGGACGCGGCCCGCGAGCTCGACGCGTTCAAGTCGAGCCACCCCGAGACGCTGACCGCCACGGACGAGGCGCACCAGGCGCAGCTCCAGCTCGCCGTCGATTTCGCGCAGGCGCGACTGAGCGAGCTTCGTGGCCGCGCCGATCGATCGGCCGTCGCGGCCGCGGTGCTCGAGATGAGCGGTCTCGAGTTCGAAGTCGTCGACGAACCGCGCCAGCAGACGACACCGAGCGGTGGCGGCCGCGCGGCGGTCCTCCTCGCCCTGGTGTCGCTCGCGGCCGGCGCCCTGCTGGTCGCGCTGCTCGTCTTCGTCGGTGCGCTGCTCGCGGATCACGTCGCCGGCCCGCTGGATGTCGGTCGTCTCGCGCCGGCGCGACTCTTCGCGACCGTTCCGCGTGTCGCCGTCGGCTCGGGGGCCGGCGGTAGCGAGCTGCGCCCTGCTCTCGCGGCGATCGCATTCGACGACGGGGACCCGTCGTCGCTCACCGGATGAGCGCGACCCTCGTGCACAGCTTCGATGGCATCGCGAGCCGGATCGACGCGACCGGCGCTCGCAGCGTCGGTTTCACGAGCACGCTCGCCGGCGAAGGGACCAGCACGATCGCGCTCGGAACCGCTCTCGCCCTGGCGGAGCTTCGCCAGGAAAAGGTCCTCCTGGTGGACGCGAACTGGATCCATCCCTCGCTGACGAGCGATGCCCGCCGCGAGTCGGCTCCCGGTCTGGCCGACTACCTCGCGCGAAAAGCGGAGCTGGCCACCGTTGTCCGGTCGGCGGAACGGTCGCGTCTCGACTTCCTCCCGGTCGGCGACCGCGACGCGGCACGCCCGACGCTCCGCGGCCTCGCCTCGCTCCTGGCGAACGACGTCACGCACTTCCAGACGGTCCTCATCGATCTGCCGCCTGTTCTGACGGGAGAGATGTACGTGCTGCCGTGGGCGACGCTGCTCGACCACCTCTTCGTCGTCTTGCGTGAGGCCGCCACGCCGTTGCCGCTCGTCCGGCAGGCACTGGGGAAGATCGGGCTCGCGACACCCGAGATCATCCTCAACCGGACCGCGGCCGCTACCCCGGAGCTCGCGACATCGCTCGTCGCCGCGCACAGGCGTCTGGCATGAACTACGCGGCGGTCGCGGTCATCGTCATGCTCCTCTGCGTCGGTGTCGGCGCTCGTGGGTCAGCCGCGCTCCGGCCCGTCGTCGCGGCGCTCTTCGCGCTGGCGCTGGTCGCCGCGCAGCTCGCGCTCTTGATGTCCTGATGAGCGTCGGCCTCCACGCAGGCGCGACGTGGCCCTCGAGCCAGGACTACGCCGCACGCGCACGGCGCGTGTGGCTGTGGAGCGTGGGCGTATTCGGCATCCTCGCGGTCGCGTACGCGACGGCGATAGCGGCGACCGGCGGCGAGCCGATCCTTCTGGCTCCGCTCGCGGCCACGCTCGTCGTCATCGTTGTCCTCGCCCGACCCGTGGCCGGTCTGTACCTGTTGTTCGCGGCGGTGCTGTTCCTCGAACAATTCGACATCCCCGGCATCTCACCGCTCACGTCACAGACACGCTTCTACCAGAACGTCTCCGCCTTCACGCCGCTGCCGCTGCGTCTCTCCGCGTGCGATCTGCTCATCCTGCTCACGCTCGCGAGCTGCGCGCTGCGCCACATCGTCCGGCATGAGTCCCTACGCCGTGGCCCCTTCGCCGCCGCCGTGATGCTGTACACCGGGGCATTCGCGGTCGGCACCGCGATCGGGATCGCGCGCGGTGGCGCGTGGGATCCGAGCGCCACGCTCGCCGAGCTGCGCGGCCCGCTCTACGTGGCCATCTCGTACTTCCTCACCGTCGACCTGATCCGTGACCGCGCACGCCTTTCCGTCCTGATGTGGTCGTTCGTCCTGCTCGTCGCGGGCAAAGCCGTTCAGGGCATCGCGAACTACATCGCGACCAGCTCGATGTCATTAGAGGCCGTGACGGCGCACGAAGACGTCATCTTCTTCAACGTCGCGATCGGGCTCGCGACCGCGTCGCTCGTGATCGGTCTCCGCACGAAGCTGAGCTATGCGGTCATCGCCGCGGCGCCACCGATCCTGATCGCCGAGCTCGTGACACAGCGTCGGGTCGGCTTCATCGGTCTCGCGACGGTGCTCCTCGCGGTCACCATCCTCTCCGTCGCACGCGAACGGCGTCGCGCTTTCGTCTTGATCGCGCTGGGCGCCCTCGCGGTCGGTGCGTACGTGCCGCTGTTCTGGGATGCGAGCGGCGCGATCGCCGAGCCCATCCGCGCGCTACGCGCGGTGCTCAACGATCCAACGGTGACCGTCCGGGATCAGCTCTCCGATCACTGGCGCGTGATCGAGGACAAGAACATCGAGTTCACCATGCGCCAGCTGCCACTCACTGGCGTGGGCGTCGGCCAGGAATATCTCTTCCAGGAAGAGCCACCGCGGCCGTCCGCCACCTTCGTGTACTGGCGGTATATGACGCACAACGCCGTCCTGTGGGTCTGGCTGAAGGCAGGGCCCATCGGCGCGTTCGCGCTCGCCTTCCTCGTCACGCGCGTGCTGCTCGTCGCCTCGTCGCTCTTCGTGCGGCTCCGTGACGGCGAGCTTCGGTTGGCGGCGGCGCTCGTCATTGCGCTCGTGATCGCTCAGGTCATTTTCTCATCGGTCGAGCTCGGGCTGACCTACACCCGGACGATGGTCGTGCTCGGCGTGGCGCTCGGCATGGTCGCGCTTCTCTTCGATATCGGAAACCGCGACGAAGCGTCGGACCGCGCGCCGGTGCTCTCCGCATGAACGTGCTCCACCGCACCGCTCGCAACGTCTCGATCGTCGCGGTCTCGCAGCTGATCATGTGGCTGGCGACTCTGGGATTCACCGTCGCACAGGCGTCCCTGCTGGGCCCGGCGCGGTTCGGTCAGCTGTCGCTCGCGCTCTCCTACGCGCTCTTCCTCTCCGTCGTGATCGATTTCGGACTGGGAATCCAGCTCAGCCGGATGGTCGCGCAGCGGACCGGCGGCCCCGATGCGCTCGGCGCGACGATCCTCGCGAGGGTCGTCCTCTGGCTTGTCGCGCTCCCATGCCTGTGGCTCGTCACCGTGCTGCTCGGTTACGAGCGCGAGCTGCAGCTCAGCATCCTCGTGCTGGCCCTTTCGGTCCTGTTCGTGGGCATCGCGACGAGCATCGAGGCGTACCTCCGCGGGCAGGAGGAGTTCACGCTCCCGTCCGTCGCCGCGATCGCCTACCGCGTTGCCGCCGCCGCGGTCGGCGTCACGGTGCTGCTGCTCCGACCGGACATCGTCGGCGTGGCGGGTGCCTTCCTGCTCGGCTCGATCACGTATCTCGTCGTGCTCGTCATCGGGTCACGCTCGCGTCTCGGCCTCGAGCCGCGCCTCGAGGCGCGGCTCGCGGTGCGCCTCATGCGGTCCGCCGTACCTCTTGGCCTGTGGTGGGTGATCGGCACCTTCGCGTTCAGCGTCGACATGGTCATCGTGGAGCGACTCCTACCGGACGAGAACGTCGGCTGGTACGCGGCGGCATATCGGCTCTTCGTCGTCGCGACGATCGTCCCGACCCTCGTGGTCGGGACGGTGCTCTCTCCGGTCCTGTCGCGCCTGTCGCTCGGACCCCGTGACGAGCTGCGCACACTGCTCGACAAGGCGCTCACCGCTCTCATCGTGTCGGGCGTCGCGATCGGCCTCGTGTTGGGGCTGTTCGCCGATCGCATCGTCGCGACGCTCTATCCGGCCGACGCCTATGCGCCCGCGGCGAACGCGCTTCGCCTGCTCGCGCCACGCGTCGTGTTCCTTTACGTGAACTCGGTCCTCATGTACACGCTCGTGGCCCTGCATCAGGACCGGCGGTTGCTCCGCACGGTGATCACGCTCGCAATCCTCAACCCCCTCGCGAACCTCGTCGCGATCCCGCTGCTCGCGCAGAACGGGGCCGCGCTCGTCAGCTCGCTCACCGAGCTGGGCTGGCTCGTTTGGCAGGTGCGCGCGATGCCGAACGACCTGCTCGGCAGCGCGAGCCTGCGCGTCGCCGCGAAGGCGGGTGTCGCCGCGGTGAGCGCGGCGGTGGCGTGCGCGGCGGTGTGGGGGCAGCCGCTGGTGGTGATGTTGCTGCTCGCGCTCGCGGCGTACGTCGGCGTCGCCCTGCTGCTTCGCATCGTCGAGCCGTCGGATCTTCGCGCTCTGCGCGGGCTCATCTCCCTGCCGCGAGCGGCCGCGCCCGACCTCGCTCGGTCCGTCGCGGCGACGGCGCAAGAGAAGGTGGCGTGATGGCGAGGATCTGCCTGATCCGGCAGGGCCGTTACCCTCAGGACCCGCGGCTGCACAAGGAGATCCAGGCGCTCATCGGCGCGGGCCACGAGGTCGACATGATCTGCGCTGGATCGGCGCCGGAAGCTCGCTTCGAGCGGGTCGACGGGATCGACCTCCATCGCCTCCCGATCACGCGACGGCGCGGCAGCCCCCTCCGCTACGTCTTCCAGTACGCCGCGTTCATCGTCGCGGCCGCGGTGCTCGCTGCGAAGCTGGGCGTGCGCCGCCGCTACGACGTCGTGCAGGTCAACTCCCCGCCCGAGGCGCTCGTGTTCGCCGCGCTCGTGCCGCGACTCCTCGGCGCTCGCGTCCTTCTGAATCTCCTCGAATGCATGCCCGAGTTCCTCGCGATGAAGTACCGGCTGCGAGCGACCCATCCGGCGGTGAGGCTGATGACGTTGGTCGAGCGAGCGAGCATCGCGTTCGCCGACCGCGCGTTCACGTGTAACTCCCTGATGCGTCACACCTTCCTGACGCGCGGCGCGCCCGCGGACAAGATCGAGGAAGTCCTTCTTTCAGCCGACGAAGCGATCTTCGATCCAGCGCTCTTCCCGGACGAGGGCCGGCGCTCGGAGCGGTTCGATCTCATCTACACCGGCACGCTCGAAGAGAGCCTGGGCGCCGACACGGTCGTGCGCGCCGTCGGGCTGCTTCGGGACGAGATCCCGAACCTCCACCTCCGCATCTTCGGAAATGGCACGCTGCGACCGGAGATCGAGAGGCTCATTGCCGAATTCGGCCTCGAGGGCCGCGTCGAGCTGAGCCGTGGATTCGTCCCGATCCCCGAGCTCGTCGCGGCGGTCGCGACCGCCGACGTCGGGGTCGTCCCGACGAAACGGAACGCCTACCGCGACCTCACCCATTCCACCAAGATGTTCGACCTCATCGCGATGCGCAAGCCGGTGATCATCGCGCGCACGCGCTCGGTCGAGGCCTACTTCGACGATTCCTGCGTCCGGTCGTTCGAATCCGCGAACGCGCAGGACCTCGCGCGCGCGATCCGAGAGCTGTACGCCGATCCGGGGCTGTGCGAACGGATGGTCCGCCGCGCGGCCGAGGTCAGTGAGCCGTACCGCTGGGTGCACCAGCGCGAACGTTATCTGCGGATCGTCGCTGAGCTCATCCCCTCCCCCGTCGCGAGACACGAGCCCGTCGTGGAGGACGCATGAGCCTGGCGATGAGCATCCGCTCGCGCGGGCCGGCCGGATCAGCGGCGCGAACGAGGCGCGTGCTGTCCCGATTCGGGCCGACCGCGAACGCGATGACGCGACACCTCGACCGCTACAACGCCATCACGGCGGAGCTGGGCGCTCGGCCGACCTGGCCGACGACGGCGTGCGTGCTTGGACGGCATCCCGATGTGCTGAAGCGCTACGCGGACGGCGGTGCGGAGCTGGCGGTGCACGGGCTCGTGCACGGCGACCACGCATCGCTGGACGAGCGGACGCAGCGAGAGACCATCACGCGCGCGCTGGAGATATTCGAGCGCAGCGGCATCTACGCGACCGGCTTCCGCGGACCGTATCTCCGCTACAACCAGGCCACGCTCGACGTCTTGCGCGAGCTGGGCTTTCGCTACCACAGCAGCCAGGCCGTGGTCTTCCCGCCGCGTGACGGCTCGTCGGCCGCCGCGCGTTCGACCCCGAGCTACGCGCTGGCGCTCAAGCTGTACTCGGCCGTCGACGCGCGCCATGTAGCGGTCACCCCGCGTCTTCGTGACGGGCTCGTCGACATCCCGGTGGCGATCCCAGACGACGAGATCCTGGTGGAGCGTCTCAGCCTCGATGCGGTGGCGCGGACCCTGGAATGGATCCACATCCTCGATCTCACCCACAGGCGAGGCGATCTCTTCACGCTGCAGCTTCATCCGGAGCGCATCCCGGAGCTTGGAGACGCGCTCCGGGCGACGCTCGCCGAAGCGCGCCGGCGACGGCCCGCGGTGTTCGTCGCTTCGCTCGATCGCATCGCCGCCTGGTGGTGGCGGCGGAGCCGTTTCGTGCTCCACGTGACGCGGATCGGCAGTGGACGCCACCGGGTGCGTCTCGATGCCGACCCCGACGCGACACTGCTCGTTCGCGGCGCCCCGGTCGGCGGCGCGCCTTGGTACGGCGCGGACGTCGTCAGCCCGCGTCGCGATCTCGAGCTCTCCACGGCGAAGATGCCGGTGGTCGCCATCTCGCGACGCACGCCCGATGGGGTGCGGCGGTTCCTGCGCGAGGAAGGCTTCCCTTACGAGATCTCCGACGATGCCGCCGCATACGGCGCGCACGTCGACGTGCCGGCCGGGATCTGGAGCGAGCGCGAGGTCCTCGACGCGGTCGAGCGGGCGCCCGGTCCGCTCGTCCGCATCTCGCGCTGGCCCAACGCCGCTCGCAGCGCGCTCGCGGTCACCGGCGACATCGACGCGCTGACGCTCACCGACTTCGTGCTGCGCTCCTGGGAGACGCGCGAACAAAGATCCAATGGGAGGCATCAATCGTGAGCCGACGTTCGTCAGACACCATCATCATCGGCGCGGGACCGTACGGTCTCGCGGCTGCGGCGCGGCTCCGCGAGCGTGGCGCGTACGTCCGTCAGTTCGGCGCACCGATGTCCTTCTGGGAGCGGCACATGCCGAAAGGCATGTGGCTCCGGAGCCTCTGGGGAGCCTCGCACATCGGAGGGCCCGGGTCAGCATTGACGCTCGACGAGTACGAGCGTGCGCGCGGTGTCCCGATCACCCGACCCGTGCCGCTCACTGAGTTCGTCGCATACGGTCACGCGTTCCGCGAGCGCGCCTCGCTGGAGATCGATCCGCGCAGCGTCGACAGTGTCGAGGCCGATGATGGTCGCGGATTCCGCGTCGTGTTGGATGACGGCGAGACGGTCACGGCCGCGCGCGTCGTCGTTGCGGCGGGGATCGCCAGCTTTGCATACCGGCCGAGCGAATTCGACGCTCTGCCGATCGAGCTCGCCAGCCACTCGAGCGATCACACCGACCTCGGCCGCTTCGCGTCCAAGCGCGTGGTCGTGGTCGGTGGCGGTCAGAGCGCCTTCGAGTCCGCGGTGTTGCTCAGCGAGATCGGCGCGGAGGTCGAGCTGGTCATGCGCGCTCCGCAGATCCACTGGGTCGGGCGCGCGACACGGAGGGGATGGCTGGGACGCGTGTTCTTCCACCGGACTGACGTCGGCCCGGCGCTCGTCAGTCATCTCGTCGCCCGCCCGAGGCTGCTCCGCCGCCTCCCGCGCCGGACACAGCAGGAAGTGATGCGGCGATCGCTGAGGGCGGGCGCGTCGCTGTGGCTGCGACCACGGTCGGACCGCGTGCGCGTGACGACCGGCCGGCAGGTCCGCGAGGCCGTCCGCTCCAACGGACATCTGACGCTCGGACTCGATGACGCGACAACTCGTGAGGTCGACCACGTCATGCTCGCAACGGGATACCGCGTCGATGTGCGCCGCTACCGGTTCCTCACACCGGAGCTCGTCGCCGGCGTGCGTACGGTGGACGGCTACCCGCTGCTCGACGAAGGCTTGCAGTCTTCGGTGCCGGGCCTGTACTTCCTGGGAGCGCCGGCGGCGCTTTCCTTCGGACCGGTCGTCCGCTTCGTGTCGGGGACCGAATTCGCCGCCGATGCGCTCGCGCGCCACGTGACCGGAGCACGCGACGTGAACGTGCGCCACGTCGCGAGCGAGCCGCTGTCAGGTCACGGGCGAGCGGAACGCCGTTCGGTGTGAACGGGATGCCGCGCGGGCCGATCCCTGGCGCGCTCGTGATCGGCTCTGACTACAAGAGCCTTGGCGTCGTGCGCAGCCTCGGCCGGCACGGCATACCGGTGTGGGTCCTCCGCGACGATCATGTGCTGGCGAGCCTGTCTCGCTACTGCGCGCGAAGCCTTCCCTGGCCGGCGACGACCGAAGAGGAGCAGGTCGCTCATCTACTCGAGCTCGCGCATCGGCATGGCCTGGATGGTTGGGCGCTGTTCCCGGGCGGAGACGAGACGGCGGCGCTGCTCGCGCGGAACCGCGACGCGCTGGGCGAACGCTATCGACTGACGATCCTCGAGCCGTGGGAGACGCTTCGCTGGGCGTACGACAAGCGCCTCACGTACCGGCTTGCGGGTGAGCTCGATGTCGATCATCCCCTCACCCGCTACCCGCGTAGTCGCGAGGACGTCCTCGCGTTCGACGGCGAGTACCCCGCGATCCTCAAACCCGCGATCCGTCACGAGCTGAATCGATTCACGGTCGCGAAGGCGTGGCCCGCACCCGATGGCCCGACGCTGGTCGCGCGATACGACGAGGCGCGGACCCTCATCGATCCGGATCTGATCATGATCCAGTCGCTCGTGCCGGGCGACGGCGCGTCGCAGCTGTCGTACGCGGCGCTCTGCCGGAACGGGCGCGCACTCGCGTCGCTCGTCGCGCGGCGCACCCGACAGTGGCCGATGGACTTCGGGCGCGCGAGCACCTACGTCGAGACGATCGAAGCGCCCGACGTCGAGCGGCTCGCGCTTCGGATCATCGAATGGTTGCGCTTCGACGGCATTGTTGAGATCGAGTTCAAGCGCGACCCGCGTGACGGCCGGCTGAAGCTGCTCGACATCAATCCGCGGCCGTGGGGCTGGCACACTCTGGGCCGCCGCGCCGGAGTCGATTTCCCCTATCTGCTGTGGCAGATGATGAGCGGCACTCCGATCGCGCCGCTGCGTGGGCGGCCCGGCGTACGCTGGGTGCGTGCGTTGACCGACGTTCCGACCGCGATGAGCGAGATGCGCGCCGGTCGCCTTTCGCTCCGCTCGTATCTCGCATCATTGACCGGTCCGATCGAGTACGCGGTCCTCGCGGCGGATGACCCCGTTCCCGCGCTCCTCGAGGTGCCCGCGACCGCATACCTCGCGTGGACCCGCCGCGAGACTACGGCCGGCCAACGGCCGGCTCGCGTCGCCACATGACGCTGCTCGCGCTGGACGATCGGCGCTGGCGAGAATTCGTCGAGAGCCGTCCGGATAGCACCATCTTCCATCACCCGATGTGGGCGAAGCTGCTCGCGGACTGTTACGGGTATCGCGCGATGGCCGTCGTCCTCGAGGCGGGCGGCGCGGTGACCGCCGGCCTCCCGGCGATCGATGTGAGCCTGCCGGTCGGGCCGCGCCGCTGGGTCTCGCTGCCATTCACCGACCACTGTCCACCGCTCGCCGACGGTGACGGGGCCGACCTCATCGGAATCCTCGGTGACCTGGCACGGTCATCCTTTGATGTGCTCGAGCTCCGCGCGGCCGTGTCCGACCCCACGATCCAAAGCGGCGGTGCTTTCGTGCGACACGACCTCGCGCTGTCCGACGACGTCGCCTCGACGTGGAAACGAATGCGCCGGAATCACCGGCGCAGCGTGCAGGACGCGGAGGCGGCCGGCGTCCGGATCGCACGGGGCTCGTCGGCGTCGGACGTCGACACTTTCTATCGCATCCACGTGCAGACGCGTCGGCGACTCGGCGTCCCGGTGCAGCCGCGCCGATTCTTTCAGCTCCTGTTCGAACGCGTGATCCGGCCGGGCCTCGGTTTCGTTCTGACGGCGTACCAGGGCGACGCACCGGCCGCCGGGGGGATCTTCTGCGCGTGGAACGGGATGCTCACGTGCAAGTACAGCGGCCGAGCCGACGGCTTCGAAAAGGTGGACGCCGTCCACCTCCTCTACTGGAACGCGATCCGCTGGGCGATCGAGAACGGCTATCACACGTTCGATCTCGGTCGCACCGGCATCGAGCAGACGCAGCTCCGCAGCTTCAAGGTCGGCTGGGGGACGCGCGAGGAGCCGCTTCCCTACGCCTGGGTCGGCCGGGCGCCGGTCAGAGCGTCATCGCACCGGCTCGAAAGGGCGATGGGCCCGGTCATCCGGAACTCGTCGCCGTGGGTCTGCCGGGCAATCGGAGAAGTCTTCTACAAGTACGCGGCGTGAAGGGGAGCCAGCGTCTGAGTTGACGCCGCGTCACACGCAGCGCGCCGGCGTGTCACGACAGCGCTGAGCGGCCGCGGGAACCGTCCCAGCCGCGGTCGCGCCGGCGTTCGCCGTCGTCGTCCCGCGATCGTCGCCGATCGCGATCGTGATCCTGACCGGATTGCTCGTCGACGTCAGGTCGGCGTTCCTCAGCTTCACCGCATACGCGAAGGTGTCAGGGCCGGCGGGCGTGAGGACGACCGCGAGTCGCTCCGACTCGTACATGAAGCGCCCCAGTTCATCAACGTGGAACGAGCCGGCGGGGAGCTGCGTCACGAGGTCGCCGATCGCGAGCGTCACGGGCTCGGTGGGCGGAGCGATACCGTCGTTCGCCGCTCCGAGCATGAACGTTCCCGACGCGTCGAGCTTGTCGTGATTCGCCAGCGGTCCAAGGGTGATCTTCACGTCGGCGGTGAAGGCGGCGAAGGGACGCGGGAGTCCGGCGAGATGCGTCCGATAGATCTCGCCGTACTGCGAAGGCGTACCGCCGTAGTCGAGCCGAGCCAGTCCATCAGCGTGTTCAGCCACGCCGCGTCGCACTGGTCGTTCCCGATCTCGGTGGCGATGACGGGCACATCGGCGGCGACCGTGCCCACATTGCTCTCGTAACACGACACGCTGACGCACCAGGTCCAGTTGTACGTGTGCCACGCGGCCACGAGCGCGTTCTGTGGATCCGTCGGCCGGTACTGCCGCCATCGCGACAGCGTGCCTCCGTACTGGACCCCGCCAAAGGCGACGACGTTCGTCGCACCCGTCGCACGAATGGCGTTCACCAGCGATTGCATCCCGGCGGCCTCGTACGGGACACCGGGGCAGGTGCCGCCGTCGCGCCAGCACGTCCAGGCCGCGTCGCTGTCCTGGTTGCTGTCCGGGACCGGTTCGTTGAAGAGCTCCAGGATCACGGCGTCGTTCCCTTTGAATGTCGTGGCGACGTCGGTCCAGAAGGCCGGCGAATGATCGGCATCCGGCATCGGCTGGGGTCCGTTCGCGAGCGTCGTCCCGGGCGCCGCCCAGTGAAGATCGAGGATCGCGTAGAGTCCACTCCCCTCCAGCAGGCCGACGTAGTCCGCGATCGCCTGGCGGTAGGCCGCACCGCCGTACTCCGGTGGGACGCCGTTGATGCCGAGCCAGCAGTCCTCGTTGAGGGGAACGCGCACCGCGTTCGCTCGCCAGCTCTTGATCGCGTCGATCGACGCCTGATCGCTCGGACCATCGAAGATGGCGCGGCCCTGGGCGCACATGTACTCGGTGCCCTGGCGGTTGACGCCATGCATGACCACGGGCTGACCGGTCGCGTTCATGAGTCGGTTGCCCTCGACATGAAGGGCGGCGGGGGCCGCGCTCGCCGGCGATGTCGCATCCGCCGTACGGACGACCGCACCGATCAGGAGGCAGCAGACCGCAACGATGAGAGAGCGGCAGAGGCTCTGCCGCTCTCTCGGTCCGTGAATGCGCGCCACGTTACTGCGCCGGGTGGATCGTGACGTTCCCGTTCAGGATCGGATGCGAATTGAAGGGGCTATCCGGATCCGGGTAACCATTGGCCGGGCAGGTCGACGTGCTGTCGTCGGCCTCGCGGTCCGGCGAGAGCTGGTGTCCGGGATTGCCGGTGTCCTTCCAACCTGAGCCGAAGTCGCTGCCCTCGGCGTTGGCCCAGAACGACCCGGACGTCTGCGTGACGTGCGACCACAGATACGCGCGGTAGAAGCCCTCGGGCGGGGTCCCCGTCTCCGCGTCGATCGTGAGGCACGTCGGCTTCGAGGTGAGGTGGCTCGGACCGACGCACTGTCCCGCTGGGATCGTGAAGTTGAGCGTTCCGCCGCGGGTGTCGCCGGCGGCGACAGAATCGGTGTGCGCGCTCACCGCGAAGTTCACCCAGAAGCTGAGGAGTGGCATGCCAGGGCAACCCGCCTGGAACCGGCCGCCACCGACGATGAACCCGCCGCCGGGCCACGCCGACGCGACACCGCCGAGCGGCAGGATGAGGGGAACTGCCGCGAGCGAGCAATTGAGTCCGGCCGGGAAGAGAGCCATGGCCTCAAGGGCCTGCCCCAGGCCTTCGAGGGTGTCGGCATCGACCGTGGCCGTGAAGCTCGATCCGTCGTCGCAACTGACCGTCACGTCGGTCAGACCCGAGCTCGCGACGGGCAGCGCCGTGGCAAAGGTCAGCACCATGACCGCTGCGAGAGTGAGAGTGACTCGCCTCATATGTCCTCCTTCGGACGTCGGCACACCCACCAGGTCGCTCGCGCGTTGCCCGTTCGAGCAGGCAACGCTGCCCACCAGATGCGCCAGCTATGGCTGGGTGTACGGCGGCGTCATTGAGGGCACGCCTCGCGCGTGATTGAGGGTGCGTTGACCGTCTTTCGCAGTTCATGCGGGCCTTCTGATACGGGACCACCGATGCCGGGGATACGTCAACGGTCCGGCCAACACTCCTTTAACAGGAGCGGGCTAGCTTCCGCCCGTGCGGCCGCATCCGAGGCTCGATCTCGCCGTCGTCGGCTGTGGCGCCGTCGTCGAGGGTCTCTACCGTGGCGCCCTCAGAAAGCTCGAGTCGCGTGGCATCGTTCGTGTCGCCGCGCTCGTTGATCCCAACGCCGCCCGGACGGCGGCGCTGGGACGCCATTTCCGGTCGGCGCGAGCGTTCGGGGCGGTCGACGAGGCATTCGCTGCGCTGACGCCGGATCTCGTGATCGTGGCCTCGCCGCCCGGCCGCCACGCCGAGCACGCCGCCGCTGCATTCGCCGCCGGTAGCAACGTCCTCTGCGAGAAGCCGATGGCCGCGAGCGTGGCCGACGCCGAGCACATGCTCGAAGCGGCGCGCCACAGCGGCCGCGTCCTCGCCGTCGGGTTGGTCCGGCGCATGTTCCCGAGCCTGATCGAGGCGCGCGCGCTTCTCGATGCCGGAGCGCTGGGCGACGACCTGCGCTTCAGCTACCGCGAGGGCCTGGTGTACAGCTGGCCGGTCAGCACCGACGCCGCGTTCCGCCGCGCGACGGCGGGAGGAGGCGTGCTGATGGACTTCGGTTCGCACGCGCTCGACTTCCTCGCGGCGCTCTTCGGGACCCCCACCGTAGACGCGTATGCGGATGATGCGTACGGCGGCGGCGTCGAGACGAACTGTCGCATCGAGCTTGCGTTCCCGCGCGCGAGCGGAGTCATGCAGCTCTCGTGGAGCCAGCCACTCGTGACCGGGCTGCACGTCGTCGGCTCGAAAGGCGAGCTCACCCTGCAACCCTCGCGCGTGGATTCCGTGCGGTGGCGGCGGAGCGGCGAGGCTTGGCGAACACTCAAGGGCGCCGTTGCATGGCCGACCGACCTGCGGCGCGCGAGTGAGTGGAGAACGCCGCGCAGCTACTACGACTGCATCCACGACCAGCTCGTGCAGGCGCTTCGCGCGGTCCTCTGGGGCGAACCGGTCCCGGCCACGGGAGAGGACGGACTAGCGGTCGCGCAGGTGATCGAGGCGTGCTACCGGCATCCGGATCCGCTGCGTATTCCCTGGCTGACGCCCGAAGAACAGGCGCAGACGCAGCAGCGCCACTGGAGCGTGCAGCGATCCGCGGCCGCATAGCGGTGGTCGGCGCCGGCGGGTTCGTCGGAGCGCGACTGCTCGAGATGGCCATCCTCGGAGGACGTGCGGACGTCGTGCCGGTCGTTCGCTCGTACAAGAGCGTCGCGCGGAACGCGAATCTCGGCGCCCCGCACCGTATCGGCGACGCGATGCGCGCCGAGTCGCTCGAACGCGCGCTCGACGGATGCGACGCGGTGGTGAATCTCACGACAGGAGATCCATCCGAGATCGTCCGCACGACGAAGAACGTCTGCGCGGCGGCCGTCGCGGCCGGCGCGCGAGTGCTGGTGCATCTCAGCTCGGCCACGGTGTACGGGCAGATCGAGCGGCCCGATCTGCCCGACGACGCACCGCCGCGACTCGACCACTGGATGCCATATGCGCGTCAGAAGGGCCTCGCCGAGAACTTCCTCCGCGAGCGGATGGCGGACGGACATCTCGCGATCGTCGTGCTGCGACCGGGCTTGGTCTGGGGACCGGGCTCGCCGTGGGTGCTCGGTCCGGCGAACGATCTCGTTCGCGGCGGCGCGTACCTCGTCGGTGATGGTTCTGGCATCTGCAATCTGATGTACGTCGATGATCTCGTGCGCAGCATTCACGCCGTCGTCGCGCGTCCCGTGACGGGGTTCTACAACGTCGCGGACGACGAGACGACGACGTGGCGCACGTTCTACGGCGCGCTGGCAGCCGGACTCGGCGTCAACATGAACGCGGTGCACCGCGTGTCCGGCGATCGGTATCGCGCCGGGCTGCACGACCGTCTCGACGCCGTGCGCTCACTTCGTTTGTACCGGTGGCTCAAGGATCGGCTGGCCCTCGAGACGCGCACCGCATTGAAGCTGAGGCTCGCGGAGCTGCGCGGCGGCGATGAACCGGCCACGTCGGGCACAGGCAGCACGGTCGTGACCCGCACGTTCTGGGATCTGCAGACCACGCGGTGCTCGCTGCCGACCTCGCTCTTCCGCGCGACGTTCGGCCATCAGAATCGAGGCTCGTTCGCATCCGGCCTCGCCGCGTCGCTGGCCTGGCTGCGCTTCATCGGTCTCGACGAGCGCGCGTTCGCGCACGAGCTTGACTCCCAGGCGTCTTGAAGACGTGCCGAGAGAACGCTCGCGGGCGTTAAGGCGCCCGCTTGCTCGGCGTTGAGGACGCAACCTGGTTCGGCCATCACACGCGTGGGTGCGTATGCAACGCTCATGTGACCACCACACGGCTCCTCAACGGGGACGGCGCTGGATAGCGTTGGTGACGAGACTGCGGAGGCCCTCTCGATCTGCGTCACGCGCGGCCGCGGCCGTAGCGGCCCTGTGCGCAGCGCTTGTCATCACCAGCGTGATCGGTATCGGCTTCGCCGAGGCCCACCCGCAAAGGCACACGCCGCTGCCGGTGATCAGCCGGAACGTTCCCGCGTACACCAACGACAGCTGCGACGGCGTCTATCCCGCAAGCTTCGCGAACGACGCGAGCTACGACACGCAGTGGCGTACCTGTAACGTGCCGACGAGCCTCACACCGATGTTCCTCGCGTACGACCTCTCGAGCGTCCCCGCCGCGAGCCGTGGTCGAGTCGTCGTCGCTTGGTACAACGACCCCACCACGAACTCCTACGACCACAACTTCGTCGGGATAGCGAGGCCGGTGGGGATCGCGAACGACATCCCCGCCGCATACACCATCGAGGGGAACGCGGCTCTCGGCGGAAACCTACCGGCGCTCGGGTGGGTCGCACTCGCGAGCGTCAGCGGGAACTCGTACCACTCACGGCAGCACGTGGTCGATCTCACCGGCTACAACTGGCTCCGGATGAACGTGACGGGGTCGGACGGATCACCGGGCAACCAGGGCGTCTTCCTGAACCTCGATATCCACAACGCGAGCACGGACATCGATGACGACTGGATCTTCTTCGGCGACTCGATCACGGAAGCTGGGATGGCCCACAACTCGCTCGCGGCGAGCGGCGGCAGCGGTACATGGGCTCAAATGATCAACGCCGCGCGGCCCAGCTACTTCCCCGCCTACGAGAACGGTGGCATCGGTGGCACGCTGGCCAGCGATGGGGCGAGCCGGATCGACACCTGGCTCTCGATCTTCCCGGGCAGCTACGTCGGCCTCTCGTACGGCAGCAATGACGCCGGGTCGAACATCGACCCGACCGCGTTCTACGACAGCTACGCGAGCATGGTCCGGGCGGTACTCGGCTCCGGCAGGATCCCGGTCATCCCGAAGATCCCGTGGAGCTGCAACGCCACGATCCAGGCGAATGGCCCGGCACTGAACCAGCAGATCGATGCGCTCTACGCCGCCTACCCGGGCATCGTGCGCGGGCCGGATCTGTGGGCGTACTTCCAATCCCACCCGAGCCTGCTGTCGGGGGACTGTCTCCATCCGACCGGCGAGGGCTACGTCGGATTCAGACAGCAGTGGGTGAACGCCATGCTGGCGGGCGTCTACAAGTCGAAGACGCTTGACCCAGCACCCGTGCCGACCCCCGCCCCAACGCCGACGCCCATCCTGCCGCCGCTCCCGTAGGACCCGCGACCGCGGCCGCGCGACCTGTCAGCTGTGGTCTTATGCAGCGAGCCGCCGGCGTCCGGTCAGGGCAGGAGCGCGAGATGGTTCTTGTAGATGAGGCCGTACGTCGAAGGCGTTCCGGTGTAGTCGAGGACGAGCATGATGTTCGCGCAGTTCGTCGCCCCGTAGGTATTCCACACCCAGGCGAGGTATCCGAGCTGTTTGCTGTCGAGCCAGTTCAAGGTCGTGTTCATGAACGTCGCGTCGCAGAGCGTGTTGCCGACCTCGGCCGCGACGACCGGGACCACCGCCGCGATCGGCGTGACCTCGGTGTTGAAGCAGGTCACCGTGTTGCACCAGGTGTTCTGGTAGATATGGAATGACGCGACGATGTCGTTGAGCGGGTCGCTCGGCTTGTACGTCAGGAAGTTCCGCGTCGAGCTGCTCCACAGGGTGTTCGCCCACTGGATGCCGCCGAGCATGATGACGTTCGTCGCGCCCGTGCCGCGTACCGCCGTGACGAGCGTCTGCATGCCGACGGCGTTGCCCGCCATCGTGCCGGTGCAGGTGCCGCCCGCGCTGCCGTCGCGCCAGCACTGCCACGAGGCCGCCGCGGCAGCGTCGGTGTTGTCGTTCGCGTTGCTGTTCGGGATCGGCTCGTTGAAGAGGTCAAAGATCACCTGCGGTCTGTTCTGGAAGCGTGCCGCGACCGAGCTCCAGAAGCTCGCCGAGTACGACGTGTTCGGCATCTGGTCCTGGGCGGTCGCGGTCTGCCCCGCCGCCGCGCTCCAGTGCAGGTCGAGGATCACGTACACGCCACTCGCGATGAGCCGATCGACGAAGCCTTCGATCGCGAGACGGTAGTTCTCACCGATGTACTGCGGCGTCGCGGCTCCGTCGTCGATGCCGAGCCAGCAGTGCTCGTTCAGCGGTACACGCACGGCGTTCGCACGCCAGCTCTTGATCGCGTCGATGGAGGCCTGGTCCGACGGGCCGTCGAAGATGCCGTTGTCCTGCGCGCAGCGGTACTCGGTGCCCATGCGGTCGACGCCGTGGAGGATCACTTGCTGACCGGAGGCGTTCACGAGCAGGTTGCCCTGCACGTGCAGACCCGAGAAGGTGGCCGCACCGGGTGGCGCCGGCGTCGCTGTCGGCGCGGGCGTCGGCACGGGTGTCGGCCCGCCTGACGATCCCACCGTGAACGTCGCTCGGTCGTCCCAGGTGTAGAGCGACGCCCAAGCCGGCGAGAACACGCCGACGGTCACCTTATACGTGCCTGCCGCGGCGGTCGTCGGCACCTGCCATGTCATCGTGTACGCGCGCTGCTGACCGGCGGCGAAGGCCTGGTTGTCGAACCACCACTGGCTCACTCGAGTGACTCCGTCCGGTGCGTAGACGCCGACGTCGACCAGGACGGTCGAGGCCGCGGCGCTCGTGACGTTGACGGTGATGTTGGTCGAGCCGCCGACCGTGAGGCTTGTCGGCGCGACCGACGCGCTGGTCGTGAAGCTCGCGCCGGCCGGAGTCGCCGTCGGTACCGGAGTCGCCGTCGGTGCCGGCGTCGGCGTGGGCGTGGGCGACGTACCGCCCGGCGCGAGCGCCGTCATCGCGTTCGCCCATAGCTCGCGGATCTTGGAGTTGCCCGCGGCGTTCGGGTGGAGCAGATCGGTGCCGACCCAGTACGTCTGCGGCCCGCCGTTGTAGTCGTCATAGAAGGGCTGGTACAGGTCCGGGCCCTTGACGATGCGTGAACCGTAGTCGGCCCAGATCTGCGCGACCTTCAGGTTGAAGGCCGGGATGTTGACGCCAACGCCGGAGTACGGCGAGTAGATGATCTTCGGGATGACCGGCACCTTGCCGGCCGCGAGGATCTTGTCGATCATCCGACGGAGATTCCCATCGTACGTCGTCGCGTTGGGCTGGCCCGCCGCGTCGTTCGTCCCGAGTGCGATCGCGACGTACCGGCCGGGGTAGCTCGCGAGGTAATCGTCGAGCCGCGTCGGGCCGGGCGCGGTCGCCACCAGATAATCGTCCGTCTTGTAGCCGCCGTGGCTGCCCTTGTACCAGCCCGGCACGATGCCCGTCCGGGCGTTCATGAGGACGTCGATGCCGTCGGCGTCGTTGTTGCCGAACGCGTTCGAGGTGATGGAGTCCCCGACGAAGAACCAGGTGTCGTTGACGCCGAGGCTCGCGTCGAAGAGCTGCCACTCTTTGAGCGACGTGCCGATGTTCCCGGCCGCGTCGTTGCTCGCGCCCGCGGTCACGAGGATGCGGACCCAGTTGTAGCCGGTCAGGTCGAGCACGTGCATCCCCGCGCCCTTCTTGTTGCCGCTCACGCTCGTGAGCGTGACCCAACCGGATCCGGGGAACGATCCGCCGGCAGCCGCGTTCGCCTGGATCTGGTAGTCGCCGATCAGCGTGAAGGCGCTCGCGCCGGTGGTGTCGTAGTCATATTGCTGGTTCATCCACGCGGAGAGGACGCGCCCGCGAGATGCACCCGCGATCGAGCTCAGGTCGTAGGCGATGTAGTGCGGCGCGCTGGCGGTGGCGGCGACCTCGGTCGTGCGCCACTGCGTCGACCAGAGACCGTCACGCACGTTGGCGCGCGCGCCGTTCGCGTCGTTGTCCGCGTAGACGGCCGACGCCGGTAGCAAGCGCGAGATCTCGGTCATGCGGCCGGCCGCCGGTGTCGCGGTCGGGGTGGGCGCAGCCGTCGCCGTCGGCGCGGGCGTCGCCGTTGGCGCGGACGTCGCCGTTGGCACCGGCGTCGCCGTTGGCGTGGACGGGGGCGTCGTGCCCGGCGCGGACGTCGGCGTGGACGCGGGCGTCGCGCTCGGGGCAGACGTCGGCGTGGACGGGGGCGTCGCGCTCGGCGCGGACGTCGGCGTTGGCGCGGGCGTCGGCGACGGCGCCGGTGCCGCGACCGCGAACGTGGCGGCCGAGTCGGTCCACTTGTACTCGGTCGCCCAGTCCGTCGAGTAGACGCCGAGACTCACGCGGTACGTCCCGATCGCGGCGTCCGTGGGTGCCTGCCACGTCGTCGCGTAGCCCCGCTGCTGACCGGCGCCGAAGCTCTGCGCGTTGAACGATTGCTGATAGGTAGCGAGCGCAGCTCCCGGCGCGTAGATCGATGAGATCAGGTTCACGGTCATGGCGGTCGTGCTTGCGAACGACGCGTCCACGCTCACCGAACCCATCGGATCGACCGTGTTGGGTGCGACCGTCGCCGCGGTCGTGAAGCTCGGCGGTGGCGCGGGCGTCGGCGCGACGGTCGGGGTCGGTGCGACCGTCGGGGTCGCCGTGTTCTTCCTGGATTGGCCGTTGTTGGGTTTGTCCTTCGCGGCGCCCTGAGTCCCGACCGAGGTCGCGCTGAGTCCGCTGTCGACCGTCGATCCGGGCGAGGTCTGCGCTCCCGCCGCGAGCGGGCTCGTGACGGCGAACGTCGCGACCGCATCCTGCGAGCTGAGCTGCGTTTTCCATCCGGGAGCGAACGCGCGGAGGGTGACGGTGTACGCACCGAGGGCCGCCGTCGTCGGGACCTGCCACATCACCGGATACGAGCGCGGCTCGCCCGGACTGAAGCTCTGTCCCTCGAACCACTTCTGATAAGCGAGGGTCGCGCCGCCCGGCGTGTAGATCTCGACGCCGACGAGCGCGGTGGTCGCCGTGTTGCTGGTGAACGCGGCGGTGATGCTCGTGAGATCACCGGCCGAGACGGTGTCGGGCGCGATCGATGCGCTGAGCGCGAAGCTCGACGCCTGAGTTTGGGCCGGCTGCCCAGCGAGCGAGGTGACCGTGATCAGGCTCATCACCCCCGCCTCCTCGAGCCAGGTCACGCCGTCGACGACCGGCCGCAGTCGTAGCGCGTAGGTGCCGGGAGTCGACGGCGCGCGCACGCGGAACGTGAATGTCGCCGCGTCGCCCGGCGCGACACGCGCCTCACTCTGGATCGCGACACGATCGGCTGACGGCCAACCGACGCCGAGCGCGCTCAGCGTGCGGTTGTCACCCGCGAGGCCGAGGTTGACCTGCTCGCCCGCCGTGCCGCGCACCCACGAGCGCGTTCCGGTGTTGCGGAGCTTCACCGTGATGGGCGCGCTCGTCTCTCCGACACGGAGCGTGGGGTGCCGTGACTGATCGATGAGCTCGCTGTGGAATCCGAAGTCGCTCGCGAGCACCACGAAGACGTCCTGGTCGTCGAGCCAGGTCACGTCGTCGACGACGAGACGCACCGGGATGCGGTACACGCCGAGCGCGTTGGGCGCTCGGACATTGAACGTGAAGGTACCGACGGCACCCGGCGGGACGATCGGCTCGACGGTCGTGACGATGCGATTGTCGGCGAGCCAACCAACCGCCATTCCGGCTTTCGCGAACTCGACCGAGTCGTTCTTCACGCCGAGGTCGACCTGGCTTGCGGAGCCACGTTCCCACGACACGAGGCCGGCGTTGCGGAACCGGACCGTCACGCTTGCGGCCGCACCGGGCGCCAGCGTCACGAGGGCCGGGCGATCGACGACGGAGCTGTGAAAGGCCAGCGCGCGCGCGCTGTTCGAGAACGGCGACAACATGACCGCGGCACCCGCGGCCACAACGACCAGGGCCACGACGACCAGACCGGCGATGAAGCGGAGCACGTTGAAGCCACCGCCGGGCTGATCGAGCGTTTGCGTCGTGTAGGCCACGAAGTCATGGAACGCTCGGATAGACCCGGCCGCTATGAGTAAGTAGGGAGCGATTGTTTAGTCGCAGGTACTAGGTAACGCGCGAGGGGGGCATGACCTATGGATGCGTTCGATAGCATCGCCAGCGATGAACGAACCTGAATTCACTTTCACGATCGATCCGGATATCCGCGTCGCGCGCACGCTGCCTGCGCGCATCTATTCCGACCTGTCATCGTTCCAGACACAACGCGACCGCGTCTTCACGCGCACCTGGCAGTACGCCGCGCACGACGACGTCGTGAAGGTCGCGGGACAGGTCCATCCATTCACGCTGCTACCGGGCGCGCTCGACGAGCCGCTCCTTCTCACGCGCGACGCAGAGGACCGCGTGCATGCGCTCTCGAACGTGTGCACGCATCGCGGCACGCTCGTCGTCGACGGATCCGGGCACGAACAGCAGCTGCGCTGTCGCTATCACGGTCGTCGCTTCACGCTCGACGGCCGGTTCCATTCGATGCCGGAGTTCGAGACGACGGCCGACTTTCCGTCACCCACCGATGACCTTCCGCGCGTCGCGCTCGGAACGTGGCAGCGCTTTTTCATGGTCGCGCTGGCGCCGGCGATGACCTTCGACGACGTCGTCGCTCCGTTACGCGCGCGCCTCGGCCACCTGCCCTTCGACGAGCTCGTCTTCGATGCGACCGGAGCCCGCGACTACGTCGTGAACGCGAACTGGGCGCTCTACATCGACAACTACCTCGAGGGCTTCCACATCCCGTACGTGCACAACAGCCTCGCCGCCGTGATCGACTACGGCGCGTACGCGGTCGAGCTCGAGCGATACGCGGTCCTTCAGCTCGCGATCGCAAGGTCGGGCGAGGCCGCGTTCGAGGCCCCGCGTTCGCACGCCGACGCCGGCAAGCGCGTCGCGGCGTACTACTACTGGCTGTTCCCGACGACGATGTTCAACGTGTATCCCTGGGGCGTCTCGGTCAACGTCGTGGTGCCACTGGCGGTCGATCGGACGCGCGTGTCCTTTCTCCCGTTCGTGTGGGACGCGAGCCGGCGCGAGCAGGGCGCGGGCGGTGGACTCGATCGGGTGGAGCGAGAGGACGAGGCCATCGTCGAGGCGGTCCAGCGCGGCGTGCGATCGCGCCTCTACGACCGCGGCCGTTACTCGCCGACGCGCGAGGGCGGCGTGCACCACTTCCACCGGCTGCTCGCCGAATTCATGCGTGCGTGATGAGATCTTCTTAGCGAATCCTTAGCGCCAGGCGGCCTTCCGCCGTGTAAGGTCGGACGAACACACCGTGGAGGAACCGATGCTCTCCCCGTCCCTGGTGCGCTTCGTCGCACCGCTCGCGACCGTTACCGTCCTGCTGGCCGCCTGCGGCGGAGCGGCCGCGCCGAGCGCCACGGCCGCACCGACGGCTGCCGCGACGACGTCCGCGCCTCCGAGCGCGAGCGCGACGACGAGCACGACCACCGTTACGACGGGGACATGGACGGTGAGCAGCACCTCGAAGGCCACGGTGCGCGTGCGCGAGCAGCTCGTGGGCGTGAACCTGCCGTCCGATGCGGTGCTCGTCGCGACGGGCGCGACCGGAACGTTCGTCCTCCAGGACGACGGCACGTTCTCGCCGGATTCGAAGATCACCTTCGATGTCACCACGCTCGCGAGCGATCAGCGCGACCGCGACAACTTCGTGAAGATGGACACGCTCCAGACGCGACAGTTCCCGACCGCAACGTTCGTGCCCACCAAGACGAGCGGCCTGGTGCTCCCGCTACCGGCGAGCGGTGACTTCACGTTCAAGCTCACGGGTCAGATAACGATCCACGGTAAGACGAAGGACGTTACCTTCGACGCGACCGCGCACCGCAGCGGGAACGAGCTCACCGCGACGACGACCGCGAGCCCCACCTGGAAGTTCGCGGACTTCGGTATGACGGCGCCGTCCGTGCCGTTCCGCGTCGTGAGCGTCGTCGATGAGATACGGCTGGTCGTCGATATCGTCGCCACGGTGAAGGCGTAGCTCCGATGAATAGGAAGCAGCGGATCGATAGCGACGACGCGCCGATCGGCCGCATCCTGAATCGCCGGGAGGTCCTGGCGCTCCTCGGCGGGTCCGGCGCGGCCCTCCTCGCCGCCTGCGCTCCGGGAGTGCTCGCCAAACCATCGCCGACGGCGCAACCGACGAGCGCCGCGGCGACGACCGCCGCGGCCGCGGCATCGCCGGCCACGACGCTGCCCTCGTGCATCGTCCGTCCGGCGGTGACGGAAGGTCCCTACTTCGTCGACGAGAAGCTGAATCGGAGCGACATCCGCTCCGATCCCGCGAGCGGTGCGGTGAAGGCCGGCGCGCCGTTGGCGCTCACCTTCCTCGTGTCGCGCGTGACCGGCAGCGCATGCGCCGCGCTGAGCGGAGCGACCGTCGACATCTGGCACTGCGACGCGCTCGGCGTGTACTCCGACGCGACCGACCCGAGCTTCAACACCAAGGGACAGAAGTTCCTCCGCGGCTACCAGACCACCGACGCGTCGGGCCAGGTGCAGTTCACGACGATCTATCCCGGCTGGTACCAGGGGCGCGCCGTGCACATCCACTTCAAGATCCGGACGACGACCTCGGACTTCACCTCGCAGCTCTTCTTCGACGACGCGCTGAACACGCAGGTGTTCGCCCAGTCGCCGTACTCGCAGAAGGGAACCCGGGGGATCATGACGAACGCCGCGGACGGGATCTACAACAGCCAGTTGCTGCTGTCCGTGACGAAGAGCGGCAACGCGTACGCCGCGACGTTCGACATCGGACTCGCGAGCTGACCCTGCGCTAGCGGCGATCTCGCCTCCCGCCAGGGCAAGAGGTACGGTCGTACTGCCCCGTTAGGCCGCGACGCAGCGCACGGCGCGCTCGTCCGTTAAGCGCTGCGATGAAGCGCTCGGATGTCACCCAGGTCCTGTCGCGCGACGGCCGCGAGGTCGGCGCCATCGTGGCCGGTCGCTACCGGCTCGCGGCGCACATCGGCGCCGGCGGCACCGCCGACGTCTGGCGCGCGTACGACGAATCGCGCGATCGCCCCGTCACGCTGAAGATCCTCCGCGACGCGAAGGACCCCGAGGCGCGTCGCCATTTCCTGGCGGAGGCGCGACGGCTCGAGACGCTCGACCATCCTTCGATCGTCCCGGTGCTCGGCGTCCACGACGCGCTCGGCGACACGCTCATCGCCTTCGAGCACGTCGAGGGTGAGCCGCTCGACCGGTATTCGGAGACGGCGCCCGCGCTCACCCCGCGGCAGATCGCGCTCCTGCTGATCCAGGTCGCCGACGCGGTCGAGGCTTTCCACTCGCACGGCTTCGCGCACCTCGACCTCAAGCCCGCGAACGTCCTCATGGGAACCGATGGGCGGCCGCGCCTGCTCGACTTCGGCATCGCCGAGCCGATCGGCCATCCGCCCGAGGTCCCGCGCGGAACGCCCGGCTACGCGTCGCCCGAGGTGACCGCGGGCCGGCCGGCCTCGCGCGCCAGCGACGTGTACGGGCTCGCCGCGATCGCGAAGCAGCTGCTGGGCGCGCATCCGACGCCGCGCGTCGCGAGTGTCCTGCGGCGCGGTCTCGACCCGGACCCCGCGCGTCGCTACGGCCGCCCGCGCCTGTTCGTGTACGGCGTCGCGCTCGCGGTGCTGATCGACGAAGAGCTCGCCGCGCTCGACCGGGCGACGCGTCGCGCGCGCGCGGTCGCGCAGAGCCTCTTCTCGCGCGGCGGCGGTCGGCGCGCGATCGCCTACGCGAAGGCGCGACCGGAGCTGTCGTTCAAGGTCGCCGCCGCGGCGCTCATCGTGTCCGGGCTGTTGCTTCAGCAGCTGCATCCGGGCGCCGACACCGGCGCCGCGAACGCGGGCACGCTGCCGGCGCTGGTGCGACCGGCGTTCGATGTTCCGCCGCTGGGTGCGTACGGTGCCGCGTTCGAGTCGCAGGCGCCGTATCCGAGCGCGTCGGCGAACAGCACCGTCGAATGGACGCTCGCGCTACGCAACACCGGCTCGGCGGGCTGGTACCGCGGCGTCGACGGCGCGCAGGCCTCGCTCATCCTCGACGACGGAACCGTGGTCGCCGTGCAATCGACGCAGTACGTCGGGCCCGGGCAGACCGGCTGGTTCACCGCTCACTTCCGCGCGCCGAGCGAGCCGGGCCAGCACATCATCCGGCTCCGACCGGCGATCAACGGGCGCGGTCCGCTCCCCGATCTCGGCATCCACGCGGTGGTGACGGTCACGCGCTAGCGGCCGCTCACGGCTCCGACTCGAACTCCCACTCCTCCACCAGATCCGCGCCCGCGACCGTGAGGTCCAGCCGGATGTGGTAGCGCGCGCCGGGCACCAGGGGACTCGCCGGAACGACCGCGACGTAATCCCGCTCGTAGAGCTGCGGCACGACGTGGTACGCGTAGTCCGGTCCGCCGACCTGGGTCAGCCGCGCGCTGCGCAGGTCCACCTCTCGCGCGCTCGAGAACACGATCATGATCGGATACCCCACCGGCCGCGCCGCGCCCGCTGGCAGGACGTCGGGGATCTCTTCGCCGGAGTACGTGCCGGCGACGCGCTGCGCGGGTGCGGGCGCGCGCACGCGATCGGGCGCCGGCGCGGTGAAGTCGTACACGATGACGCCGACGGTGATCTTTCGGCCCGAGATCTCGGCGTGCCCCCAGCCGGCGACGATCGCGTGTGGATGCATGAGGCCGAGCCGGTGATACGGAAGGACCCAGAGCGAACGCACGCCATCGGTCCCTGAGCTGAACGACGTCGCGACCTCGCTCGCGGTCGTGTCGGTGTAGCCCAGCGCCGCGAGCCGGTCGCGCACGAACACGCCGCTGAAGCCGGGCGCGCCCGGCGTCTCGTCGTGGCCGAGTGCGTCGTTGCGCGCGAGGTACTCCGCGTGCCGCTGCGCCGCGATCGTCACGCGTTCGTCCGCGCGCACCGCCGGGGCGCCGACCGCGGCGCGAAGATCGTTGTGCACGCGCAGCATCTCGGCCGCGTCGTTCGCGAGCGACGATGGCGCGGGGGTCGGTGTCGGGCTCGGCGTCGGACTGGTCGTCACGGCGGCGGTGGCCGAGGGGGAGGGCGCGGGGCTCGCCGTCGGCGCACCCGTCGACGCGGTCAGCGTCGGCGCGGGCGACCCGAAGACCACCGCATCATGCGTCGCCAGCCGGCCGGCGACGGCGAGTCCGACCGCGAGCGCGGCGACGAGCACGAATG
>VBEZ01000126.1:31197-60356 GCA_005882255.1 Chloroflexota bacterium
CGGCAGGAGCGGCACGTTGTAGGTGCCGAGCTCGGTACGCGCTCGGAAGTGCACGACGAACCAGCCGACCTGGCCCGGTGCGACGTACGGCGTCGACTGGACCGCGACGCCGGTGCCATCCGGCAGCGCGAGCGCCGCCTGAGCGCCCTCGATGCCGCGGTACCAGCCCGCCGACCCGGTGTTGCGAAGCGCGACGACCCATTCGACCGTGCCGTTCGGCGTCGTCGTCGGGTAGGCGCCTTGCGATTCGAACGCCGCGCCGTACGCGGCCAGGGGCGGGACCTCGAACGGCGCGCGAGAGAGTCCGCCGCTGGGAACGGCCGTCGGCGATGCGGGCGCGGAGCGGAACGCGCTCGCGATCGCGTCGTCGAGCGGCGACGCGATGAACGCCGCCAGGATCAGGATCCCGATCACACCGGCGCTCAGGACAGGACTTCGGCGTACGCGAGCGATGAGCGGCCGTGACGCCGATCCCAGGCGCGTCGCGATCGACAGCGCGACCGGCAGCATCGCGCCGACCTTCGCACCGATCGTCGGTAGCACCGCACCTGCGCCCGGCGTCTCGCTCTTCGCGGACGCGCTCGCGCGCCGCGACGACGAAGGCGCCTTCGGCGCGCCGCTTCCGACCGAACGCAGCGGCGCCACGAGGCCCGACGCGACCGCGGCGAGGCTCGCAACGAACGACGTGGCGCGCCCGGCGAGCGACGTGAGCAGCGCCGTGTTGAGGCCGCGCGGTAGGCGCGCGCGCGCGGCAGCGACGAGCTCGTCCAGTCCAACGATGTCCCGCACATCGGCGACGACACCGTGCACGAATCCCGACAGCTCCGATCGCGCCGTCATGAGCGAGCTCGAGATGGTCTGCCCGATGATCGCAGCGGTCCCGCGACCGACGCGAGCGGAGACGGCACGACGCCGGCGGGCGCCCCAGCGGCGGATGCGGTGATCAGAGCGGTCTTGTCTTCGGCGGCCTTGGTCGCGGGCTTCGTATCCTTCGCGATCGCGCTGAGCCCGGTGAGCACGACCGGAAGCGGGATCAGATGCTCGAAGACGATGAACGTCTCCGTGGCCTCGTTGTGGATCGCCGCGACGCGCATCACCGAGGGCCGTTCGATGGCCGCCATGCGCTGCGCCTCGGCGAGGAAGCGCTGCCGCGCGGCATCGTTGGTGCGGTCGCGCAGGATCTCGAGCGTGACGACCTTTTCGGTGGATTCGTCGAGCGCGTGCCAAACGTCGGAGATCTCGTCACCGCCCTTGAACATCGCGAGGCGATAACGACCGGCGAGAAGCTGGCCGATCTGACGGCCGCCGACCGCGGGCGCGGGGGTCGTCTCGGTGCTGTTCACCTGACCCGACTAACGCCGGTCGCCGGTTTTGACATCGGGTGGCCGTCGAACGGCCTATCCGCGCCGTCGGACTGCTTCCCTTCTGAAACGGGCTCAGTGCACGATGACCGGGCTAAGGTCCGGCGCCGGCATCTCGGGATCGAGCGGATAGATCGGGCGATCGAGCCTCGTGTGCCCGAGCCGGACGATGTCCTGATCGACGCCGCCCGGCGTCAGCGCGATGACCCACCCCCGCGCCGCGTCGTAGAGATCGGGCACGAGATAACCGACCTTCACGACGGTCAGATCGTGTGTCGCCGGATCGAGGCCGAGCCGCGTGAGATCTTGGATGAAATGGAACGGTTTGCGCCGGCTGGTGAGGACGGCGCGCACGCCGCCGGAGGCGACGACCGCGATGTCGCCGCCGATCGGATCCCCGAGCGATAGCGTCCGCACTTCGCCATGCAGCGCGACCTGCGCGCCCGGACGCGACCCGAACGCGCCGCCGACGCGCAGCTCGACCGTCGCGCCCTCGCCGGCGCGAGCGCACCCGGCGACCGCGGCTGGATCGACGACGCTCGCCCAGATCGCCGTCGCTCGACCCGAGGCGAGCGCGGGATCCGACAGCAATCGCTCGAGCATGAACGCGACGTCGCCCGCGCCACCGGCGGTCGGGTTGTCGCCGGAGTCGCTGATGAAGAACGGACGGTCGCGGCTCGCGAGCGCGGCGGCGATACACCACTCGGCGGCTCCGGCCGGGGTGCTGAACGCGAACCGCGCGCGCGCGTTCCAGTACTCCTCCGCGAGGCTGCGCGCCTCACGCGTGATGGCCTTCTCGTCGGTCCCCGTCACCACGACCGCGGCGCTGCAGCGGGGCTCGTCGGCCCAGGCGTACCCGATCCACACCGCGGCGTCGATGATCCCCGCGCACGCCGCGATCGCCGGAAGCCCGCCGTAGATCGAGCGCGCGGGCTCGTCGCGCGTGCAGGCCCGCTCGCCGGGCAGGAGGACCGGCACTCGCACCCAGGCCTTCACCGGCCGCACGCCGCGGTCGAGGCACGCGACGAGATTCGCGACCGCGCGTTTCCGCGTGAGCGGCGCGTCCTCGTGCGGCGACAGACGATGCGAGGTCGCGAGATCGAGCGCCGTCACGAGACGCCGCGACATGTTGCCGTGTGGGTCCATCGCCGCGGAGATCAGCGGGTCGCGTCCGACGACGTTTCTCACCGACGAGGCGAGATCGCCCTCCGCGTCGGTCATACCGACCACCGTCATCGCGCCGTGGATGTCGAGGAACACTCCGTCGAGTGGAAGCGCGGCTCGCGATCGCTCGAGCAGCTCCGTCTTCGCCGACTCGTAGAAGTCGCGCTCGACGGCGCCGCCGGGCAACGCACGCGCGTGCACGAGAGGCACCCAATCGACCTCGCGCGGCAGGTCGCCGTAACGCGCGAGCAGCTCATCGCCGCGTACGACGGTGAAATCCGTCTGTCCACTACGGTGTGGCGAGAACGTGCTCGACTCGATGTGGATGCCGCCGATCGCGATGCGGTGGCGCATCCGTCCCCTAGCGCTTGTCGTCCGTGCGCTTCTCCACCGCGCCCCGACGACGCCGAGCGTCAGCGGGACCTCGATGATCGTGACGCCGTCGCGGGTCTTGACCAGCAGCCGGCGGGCGTTCCCTTCCTCGACCAGGGCCTTGATCCGCTCGATGACGCGGTCGACGCCCTCTTCGTCGATGTGGAACGTTTCGAAGATGGACTCTTTGGTCGTGGGCACCTCAGGCCTCCTTCTTTCGGACGCGTTCGAGTGTGACACCGGATCTCACCCTCACGCTGGTCCGACTACGAGCCGGACCGGCGGCGGATTTCGTCGCGATTGAGCGCGCGCCGGCTGAGGATCACACCGCAGGTATAGTCGAGCCCGAAATTCGCGGGGAGGGCACGAGATGGAGAGCGACGCTGGCGTGAAGATCGATCGGAGACGGTTCCTCCAGGCGCTCGCCGCGGTCGGCGTCGCCGTTGCGTGCGGTCCCGCCGCGGCACCCACCGGGACGAGCCCGGCGCCCTCGGCGTCGGCCGTAGTGGCGAAGCCGGTGAGCATCGAATGGTGGCGGCGGAACTACACCGCCGGGACGCAGAGCGCCGAAACGGTGACGTCGGACGGAGCGGTGAAGGGCTTCCGTGATCGCAATCCGAACTACACGATCACGATCCAGGGTGGTCCGTTCGGTCCCGAGACCGATCAGAAATTCGACATCGCGATCCTCCAGCAGAAGGCCGGACCGGACGTCTTCCACACGACCGGCGGCGACAACGCGAGCGCGCTCACGGCCACGACGTACAAGGGCAAGGTCGTCGCGTATCCCCTCTGGATCGTGCCGTGGTTCGAGTACATCAACCTCGACCTCTTCAAGGAGCGCGGCGTCACGCCGCCGAAGGACGGCAACTGGACCTACGAGGAGTTCCTGGACGCGGCGAAGAAGCTCACCTTCAAGCGCGCCGACGGCAAGCAGATCTACGGCTTCGCGCACGCGAACGACGAGTTCGCCTTCATGCTCATCGACGGCGGCCGGCTCTACGACACGGCGGTGAAGACGTGGACGTTCAACAGCGCCGAGGCGGTGAGCGGCCTCGAGCGCTGGGTCGCGCTCGCCAAAGAAAAGGTCATGCCGCCCGATTTCCTCACGCTGAACCCCAACGACTCGCAGGCGCGCTTCATCAGCGGCGAGATCGCGATCCTCCAGCGCCCGAGCGCGATGATCAACGTGCTCAACGCCGACCCGAAGTGGATCTACGGGACGAACTGGGACATCGCGAACTTCCCGAAGGGCAAGACGGCACAGACCGCCTGGGGCGGCGTCGGATTCATCGCCGTGCGCGAGCAGGCGGACGCCGACAAGAAGGCCGCGGCACACGTGTTCGCGAAATACCTCACCGGTCCCGACATCGGTCCGGACCTGAAGAAGATGAGCCCGCCGATCGAGTACTGGCTCGCGCCCGCCGCGCGCACCTCGGCGGCCGGCATCTACGGCGAATACCACCCCGCGAAGGCCAAGGTCGCGAAGATGGGGTCCTTCACCTACGTGCTGCCGAACGTGAGCACCTGGTCCGAGATCGACCAGAAGTACCTGCGACCGGCTCGCGACGCGGCCCTCGAGGGCAAGAAGACCGCGAAGCAGGCACTCGACGAGGTGGCGCCGACCGCGCAGAAGCTGCTGGACGAAGCGAACAAATAGCGTGGGCGCCGCGCTGCGGCGTCACGGCTGGTCGTATCTCTTCGTCCTGCCGACCTTCGCGCTGTTCGTCGTCTTCACGCTCCTGCCGGTCGTGCAGGCGTTCGTGCTTTCGCTCCAGAGCGCGCGGATCGTCGGTGGCGAGTTCATCGGCCTGCAGAATTTCGTCACGCTCGCGGAGGATCCGGTCTTCCGGCAAGCGCTCGGCAACACTGTCCTCTATTCCGCGGTGGTGGTCGCCGCGCAGCTGACGCTCGCCCTGATCGTTGCCAGCCTCATCCAACCTCTCGGCCCGCGAAGTCAGACCTTCTACCGCGCGCTCTTCTATCTGCCCCTCGTGAACTCCGCGATCCTCGTCGCGATGGTGTGGCGCTGGATCTTCAACGCCAACCCATACGGGCTCGCGAACACCGTCCTCGGCGTCTTCGGCATCCAACCGCTGCTCTGGATCGGCAGCTCCGACCAGGCGCTGGCCGCGGTCATCCTGAGCGCTGTCCTCACGATCCCCGGCGGCGGCGTCGTCCTCTACTCGGCCGCGATGGGCTCGCTCCCGCGAGAGCTCTACGAAGCCGCCGAGGTCGAGGGTGCCGGGGCGCTCACGAAGTGGTGGTACATCACCGTGCCGCTGCTCAAGCCGACGACGCTGTACCTCCTCGTCGTCTACACGATCCTCGCGTTCCAGGTCTTCGAGCGCGTGTACGTGATGACGAACGGCGGCGGACCGAACAACGCGACGATCACGATCGTGCAGCTCATCTACAGCACCGCGTTCCAGTTCGGCCGCTACGGTCTCGCCAGCGCGATGGCCGTCGTCCTCTTCATCATGGCCGTGGCCGTCGCGGTCGTGCAGTTCCGTTCGCTCCGGTCCGATGTCGAGTATTAGAAGGAGGCTCCCGGTCCACCTCGTCCTGCTCGCGGCCGGGCTGCTCTCGCTGTTCCCGCTGTACTGGCTCTTCCTCACCTCGCTGAGTCCGGCGCAGTACGTCGTGAAGGTGCCGCCGGAGGTCGTGCCGCGCGAGCTCACCTTCGGTAACTACCAGCGCCTCTTCGACACTACCCCGATCGTCCGCTGGCTCGTGAACACCGTCGTCATCGCCGGCGTCATCACCGCCTTCCACCTGCTGTTCGACAGCATGGCCGGCTACGCGTTCGCGAAGCGGCGCTTCCCGGGAAAGAACGTGATGTTCTGGCTGGTCGTGAGCACGCTCACCGTCCCCGCGCAGGTCACGCTCATCCCGGTGTTCTTCATCCTTCGGGCCATCGGTCTGCTCGACACGTATCCGGGCGTGATCGTTCCCGGACTCGCGGACGTCTTCGGCGTATTTCTCATGAAGCAGTTCATCCAGACGCTGCCCAGCGAGCTGGAACACGCGGCACGCCTCGACGGCGCGTCCGAGTGGCAGGTCTACACGCGGATCATCCTGCCGCTATCGAAGCCGGCGCTCGCGGTGCTGGCGATCTTCACCTTCAACCGCTACTGGAACGCGTTCATCTTCCCGCTCGTGATCCTGCGCGATCCCGCGAAGTACCCGGTGCAGGTCGGGCTCGCGACGTTGCAGGGCGAATTCAACACGGACTTCGGCATGCTGATGACGGGCGCGGCGGTCGCCGCGATCCCGATGATCGTGGTGTTCTTCGCCTTCCAGCGCTACTTCATCGAGGGCATCCGCGTGGGCGGCGTGAAGGGCTGACGCGGCGCGCGCCGGGCGAGGATCAGGCCCCCGACGAGGACCGCGATGATCGCGGTGTGATATGCGATGTCAGGCACGGTGCGCGGACCGACACCGATCGCGATGGTGAAGACACCGACGAGCGTGCCCGCCAGAGCGATCCCCTGCGCGGCGAGGCCGATCGTGCCCGCGGACGCCGACGCGGTCCACGTCAAAGCCAGACCCGCCAGAAGGACTGCCGCGATCAGGCTCTCGGCGGTACCGGCCTGGCGATGCTCGAATCCGGTCGTCAGCACGCCGAAGTGCGCCAGCGCGGCGATGACGTAGGTCACGGCCTCGACGAGCAGCAGGGCGCGGATCTGCCCGGTCATGGCCGGCCCGCCCGCGCGGCGCGCTCGGCGAGGCGCGGCGGCGTGCCGACGCGACTCGCGACCGCGCCCACGGCCGCGGCGACCGCGATCACGACGAGGGCACCGACGACGTCCGGCTTGGTCGTCATGAGGAACACGATGCCGAGCGCCAGTGCGGTGCGCACGCGCACGGATGCCGCGAGGATCGGCGCGCTCATGCTCTGGCGCAGCGCGTCGGAGATGGGACCCGTGTCGGTCTGGAGAGCTCGCTCGATCGCGGGGAGCGACCTGCCGTTGCTGATGCCCCCGAGGGCGGCGATGACCACGAACGACGCGAGCCCGACAAGGATCCAGGCCGTCCAGCCCACGACCGTGGCGGTCATGTAGAGACCCGCGACGAGGATCAAGCCGAGCGACGCGGGACCGACGCGCCGCACCAGGCCGAGCAGCCCGAGCCAACCGCGCGCCTCCTGGACCGTCCCGGATCGCCGCAGGCCGGCCCAGGCGACCCACTCGAATGCGAGGGCCACGAACATGCCAAGAGCACCGACGATGTGGAGAAAGAGCGCGATCGTGTAGTCCGTCATGTCTGTTCTCCCCTGTGGCCCGGACGCTCGGTCCGGCCGACCGTGCAAGTATGGCCAGATAGTTTGAGTATGTAAAGTATCGGAGCGCACAAATCATCCGACGGCTCTATGCTTTCGGGCGTGCCGCGCCGACCAGACAAGAGGATCCTTGCCGCCGAGGCGTGGCGGGGGTTGTTCGACTTCATCATCGCGACGGCGGATCACCGCAACCAGGTGTTGGCGCAGCTCGGGCTCACGCCGAACGACAGCCGGGCGCTCGGAAGCCTCGAGCGCGCCAGCGGCCGCACGATGAGCGCGCTCGCCAAGGAATGGCGCTGCGATGCTTCGACCGCGACCTGGATCGTGGACCGGCTCGAGAAGCGTGGACTGGTCGAGCGACGGGCGGCGCCGACGGATCGCCGCGTGACGCTCGTCGTGTTGTCGCCGGGAGGCCTGAAGACAAAGGCCCAGCTCACACGCGGGATCTACAAGGCCCCGCCGGAGCTCCTCGCCCTCGAGACGGGCGAGCTCGCGGCCCTGCGGGACGCGGTCGCGCCGCTGGCGACGCGCCCGGAGAGTGTGCCCGCTGCACCGCCGCAGGCTCGCGAGCGGCGGCGTCGCGCGGCGGACTGAAAGACATCTAACAAAGCGGGCGAAATGCGTCCGGGTTCACGAATCGCGCACCGACTTCTGTTGTTCTATGGCCAGACCCACAACAACACCACCACCCGGAGGACCTGATGGCTTCAGCCGCCCGCACACCGACCATCGTGATCGACCCCCGGACACGCACGCAGATCGTGATCGCGGTCATGCTCGGTCTGTTCCTCGCCGCGATCGACCAAACGATCGTGGGGACGGCACTGCCACGCATCGTCACCGACCTGCACGGGAACGACATCTACACCTGGGCCTTCACCGGCTATCTGCTGACCGCGACCATCAGCGGCCCGATCTACGGCAAGATCTCGGACCTCTTCGGACGGCGGCCGGTGCTGCTGTTCGCGGTCGTGGTGTTCCTCGTCGGATCGGCGCTCTCGGGCTTCTCACACGAGATGTGGCAGCTGGTCGCCTTCCGTGCGCTCCAGGGTCTCGGGGCGGGCGCGCTGTTCCCCGTCGCCCTCGCGGTCATCGGCGACATGTTCGACGCGGCGGAGCGTGGTAAGTACCAGGGCTTCGTCGGCGCGGTCTTCGGCCTCAGCTCGCTCATCGGTCCGGCCATCGGCGGGATCATCACCGACACCGTCGGATGGCAGTGGGTCTTCTTCGTCAACCTTCCGATCGGATTCGTGGTCTTCGCGGTCATCTGGCGGACGCTGCCGTCCCTCCGCAGGAGCGACGCGGCTCCGCGGATCGACTACCTCGGCGCGAGCGTGCTCGTCGCAGCCCTGGTCCCGATCCTGATCGGACTCACCAACAAGCAGAGCGGCGCCTGGACCGACCCCGCGGTCGGTGGGCTCATCGTCGCGGGCCTGGTCGTCACGGCCATCTTCGTATGGATCGAGTCGCGCACCGCAGACCCGATCGTTCCGATCGAGCTGTTCCGCAACCGGTCGTTCGCGCTCTCGGTGTCCGCGATGTTCCTGGCGTCGATGGCCTTCTTCGCGCCGATCGTGTTCCTGCCACGCTGGTTCCAGGTCGTAGGCGGCGCGAGCGCGACGCAGTCGGGCTATCAGATCCTCGCGCTGCTCGGCGGTCTGATCCTCAGCGCGATCACGTCCGGGCAGATCGTCGCGCGCACCGGTCGCTACAAGCCGCTCGCGCTCGGAGCGGCGGCGATCTTGGCGATCGGGCTCCTGCTCCTGACCAACCTCCGCGCCGATACGCCGCTGCCGGTCCTCTGGTCCTGGATGTTCATCACCGGGCTCGGCGTCGGTCCGATGTTCGCGATCTTCACGCTGGTGGTGCAGGGTGCCGTGCAGCCGCGGCAGATCGGCACGGCGACCAGCAGCCTCACCCTGTTCCAGCAGATCGGCGGCAGCGTCGGCCTCGCCGTCGCCGGCACGGCCTTCGGAACGCGTCTCGTCGAGGAGCTGCCGCGGCAGCTCGCGGCCTCGCCGGTCCCACCGCAGATCATCGCCGCGTTCCCGAGTTCCGCCGGGGCGGTGGGTCAGCTCGTCGGCGTCGGCAACATCGGTCAGGCCATCCTCGCCGGCGTTCCCGCTGGTGCGCGCGCACAGATCGAGCCGTATCTTCCCGACATCGTGGCGGCGATCTACCGCGCGTTCTCGCTCGCGACGGCGAACACCTTCGTCTTCGGTGTCGTCGCGGCCGTGGTCGCCGGCGGCGCGGTCGCGCTGCTGCGCGAAGCGCCGATGCGGGCGCCCGCGCCGCAGACGTCGCGCGGGTCCGGCGCGCTCGCCGAGCCCGGCGAATAAGGCATGCGGTCGACGCGCGTTGACTGGCTGATCTTCCTCGCGCTCGGCTTCATGTGGGGCTCGAGCTACCTGTTCATCAAGATCGGCGTGCAGGACTTCGGGACGTTCACGCTCGTCGCTCTGCGCCTCGCCGTCGGCGCCGCGCTGCTGTGGACGGTCCTGCGTGTCGCCCGGACGCGCCTCCCGCGTACGCCACGGGTCTACGGCCACCTGCTGGTGATGGCGCTCGTGAACATCACGATCCCCTTCCTGCTCATCACCTGGGCCGAGAAGAGCGTCGAGTCCGCGCTCGCCGCGGTGCTCACGTCGCTCGTGCCCCTCTTCGTCGTCGTCCTCGCACCGTTGTTCATCCACGACGAGCCGCTGCGGGTGAACGGGGTCACTGGTCTGATCATCGGTTTCATCGGTGTCGTCGTTCTGACGAGCCGCGAAATGACCGGGACCCGGTCCGACATCCTGAGCGACGTCGCGCTCGTGGGGTCGTCGATCAGCTACGCCGCCGGTGCGGTCTACTCGCGCCGCAACGTGCGCGGGCTCGACCCGATGATCCCTGCGACGTTCCAGGTCACGTTCGCCGCGGTCATCACCGTCGTGATCGCGCTGCTGCTGGAGCATCCCTGGGACGTGCGCCCGCAGCCGCAGGGGATCCTCGCGATCGTCTGGCTCGGTCTGCTCGGGTCCGGCCTCGCGTATCTGGCCTTCTTCCACCTGCTGGGTCGCTGGGGCGCGACGCGCACCGCGCTCGTGGCCTACGTGCTTCCCGTCGTGGGCATCGCGCTCGGGTTCTTCGTGCTGCAGGAGCCGATCGACACGCGGATGATCATCGGGACCGCGCTGATCATCGGCGGCGTCGCGCTCGTGAACAGCCGGTACGGTCGGCGCCTCTTGTTCGCACGGAGTCAGCCGCGCGTGTCTGGTGTCGGAGCCGCCGCTCCGCGCTAGCTCCCGCCGCGCCGCAGCAGGACGTAGAACTCGAGGGCGATGCCGTCCGGGTCGCGGAGGTTCAGCGCGACGGCGAAGCCCTGATCGTCGAGCGCCTGGTGCTCGATGCCGAGCTCATCCAGACGCGCCTGCCACGCGTCCAGCGCGGCGCGGTCAGGCACCGCGAAGGACAGGTGATCGAGGCCGACGCGGCGCGGAGTGAATGCGCCGCCCTCGAGGACGTCGTGCTGGGTGAACGCGAGCACCGTGCGCGACGACGGCTCGAGGATGGCGGACGCGCTGAACGCGCGCGTGTCGTTCCGATTCCGGAACACGTCGCGGGCCCCCAGCAGCCGGCAGTACCACGCCACGCTCCTTTCGAGATCACGCACGCTCAGCTCGACGTGCGCGATGCCCGTGATCGGCGGCGCGGCGTCAGCGACGGCGCGACTCGCGAGGGGTGGGGACCGCGCTCGTGCGCAGCTTCGGGAAGCGCACCCGGAGGTCCGCGGCGTGCACCTGGAACAGCGCCTCCGGATCGGTGAGGCCGGCGAGGGTGTACTCGCCCAGGCTGCGGAAGGTGACGCCGTCGGCGGGCTGACCCGCGGCGAGGAGCGCATGCGCCGCGGACGAGAGCAGGATCTGACCGCCATGGCCGGCCGAGCACAGGCGCGCCGCGGTATGCACCGCGATCCCGACATACCCGGTCTCGCTCACCGTGGTGCGGCCGGTGTGGATGCCGATCCGTACGCAGACCTCGACGCCCTCGGGCCACTCGCGCTTCCGCAGTGAGCGCTGGATCGCGACCGCCGCGCCCAGCGCCGGCGCGGCTTCCGCGAAGACGGCGAAGAACTCATCGGCCCGGGCGTCGACCTCGTGGCCGCCGGCGTCGCGCACGCTCGCGCGGATGAGGGCGCGCGTGTCGCGCAGCAGCGCCGCGTAACCGTCGCCGAGCCGTCGCAGCAGACCCGTCGAGTCTTCCATATCGGTGAGGAGGAACGTCACCGTCCCGCGCGGAAGGCTCGCGATGTCGCGCGCCCGCGCCTTGATCTCGGTCTGCTGCCGCTCTTTGCGGAGCTGACCGTCGAAGAATCCGAGCGGGACGATCCCGTACCTCTTCGCGGCCCGCAGCAGGCGTTGGCGAGCACGCTCGCGCGCGGCGTCGTCCTCGAACGCGACTTGCTCGAAGCGCGCGAGTGCGTTCCGCACGTGCGAGGCGTCGTGGATCGGCAGGCGCCTCTGCCCGCGCGAGTCGACGTACGCGAACGCGGTGTCCGGCAGGCGAGCGCGCGCGGTGGCGCCGAGTGGTGGCACGTTCGGGGACCCCCTGAAGACCGAATGATAAAGGTCGAGACGGTGATCATCCGGCGCGCCGCAGCACCTCGATGGTGAAGGTGAACAGACGCCACAGCTCTCCGATGGCGAACAGCGGGCCCCCGGCCTTCGCGGCCTCACCGGCGGGCGCGGCATGCGTGATGAGATGCGGCACGACCAGGACCATCTGACCGTCGCGTGACGCGGCGAGCGCGGCCTCGGCCTCCGCGACCGGCTCGAACGTGTCGAGCGGATCGTGGATCCAGTAGATCGGCGGAGCGATGTCCCGCCACACGATCTTCGGCGAGACCGCATCGAGTGCCGCACGCGCTCCCGGACCGAGCGCGCGGAGCCGGTCGAGCGCCTGCTGGTACGACGTCGCTGCGAGCGCGCGCCGCATCGCGTCGCGATCCGCGGGTGGCACGAGATCGATCGCTCCCGGGGGCAGGCGCTCGAGCGCCTCGGCGCTCGGTCCCCATGGCTCGAGCCGACCGTCGGCGAGCTGCTCGCGACCGACGACACTCGCGAGATACGTGTCGATGTCGTAGTAGGCGCCGAGGATCCCGATGAACGCTGCCCGGCCTATCGCGGGCTCGCGACCCGCCGCGACGAGCAGCATCCCGCCACCAACAGACACGCCGAAGGCGCCGACGTCCCGGTCTCTCGTCGCGGGCAGCTCCCGCACGCGTGCGAACGCGGCGTCGATCTGTTTCGTCGCGCTCGTCTCGAAGCGTCCCGCCTTGAGGAACGGGAACTCCGGGATCATCACCAGATAGCCCGCGCGCGCGAGCGTCACGCCGAAGCTCCGCAGCAGCGGCTCGTCGTTGCCACGTGGCGCGGCTCCCGGCACGACCAGGATCGCCGGATGCTGGTCGCCCCAACCCGGGGACCAGTATGTAACGCGCATCGGCACGTCCGCGAAGCGGTCGTCCGTCTCGACAACGCGCGGCTCGGGCGTCACCAGCCGCGCGAGGTTCGTGCCGACGAGCTGCTCGCTGTAGATATCAGCGAGGACGATCGCCGCCTGGCCGACGGGTCGCAGCACCGGTCGCCAGAGCAATCCGACCATGACGATCGTGACGACCAGGATCCAGCGGCGTCGGCTCAGCTTCGTCAGCCTATCCTCCGAGGTGAGTGAAGGCGCGTGGCTGGGATCGCGTTTCGATAATCGCTGGCCTCGCCGCAATCTACTTCGCGGCGGGCAAGCTCGGCCTGTCGCTGGCCTTCGTGCACGCCAGCGCGACCGCGGTATGGCCACCGACCGTATCGCGCTCGCGGTGCTCCTGTTGTTCGGGACGCGCGTCTGGCCAGGAGTGCTCATCGGTGCATTCCTGGTCAATGTCACCACGGCTGGTTCGGCCGTGTCCTCAGCCGGCATCGCGATCGGCAACACCCTCGAAGCACTGCTGGCGGCGTATCTCGTCAACCGGTACGCGGGTGGCCGCTATGCGTTCGAGGGTCTGCGAAACGTTGTGCGGTTCGCGATCCTCGCGGCGCTGGTCAGTCCGGTGGTGAGCGCGACGTTCGGGGTCACGAGCCTCTGCGCGACAGGCTACGCGGAGTGGGCCGACTTCGGGCCGATCTGGCTCACGTGGTGGCTGGGCGACGCAGGGGGCGCGCTCATCGTGGCACCACTGCTCGTCGTCTGGGGCAATGCGCCACGTCTGCCCGCCTGGGATCGCGGACGTGCGTTCGAGCTCGCGATATTCGCCGCGGCCTTCGTGCTTACCGTCCTGATCGTCTTCGATGGGGTTCCGCCATTGTCCGGGAACACATACCCCACGACGTTCCTCGCCTTTCCTGTCCTGGTCTGGGCTGCCTTCCGGTTCGGGCCGCGCGTCGCGTCCGCCACGCTCTTCCTGCTGTCCGGAATGGCCCTCTGGGGCACGCTGCATGGTTATGGCCCGTTCGCGAGCATTCCGCCGAACGAGGCGTTGCTCCTGCTCCAAGCGTTCATGGGTGTCGCCGCGGTGATGACGCTTGCGCTCGCAGCGGCAGAGATGGAACTGCGCCGTGCCGAGGCGCGCAAGATCGCCGAACGCGACGAGTTCATCGCCGTGGCTGCGCATGAGCTGAAGACTCCGATCACCAGCCTGCGTCTTGCCGTGCAGGTCCTGCGGCGCGATGCCGAGCGCGGCGCGGCGCCTGAGGATGCGAAGCTTCGCGATTCGCTCCGCACGATCGAGTCACAGTCGCAGCGACTGGGACGCTTGGTCACCGAGCTTCTCGAAACGGTCCGCCTGCGGACCGGCCCGATGGTCTTGGACCTGCGACCGGCGGACGTTGTCGATATCGTCACGAAGGCGGTCCGCGATGCGCAGGCAACGACGTCGCGGCACGAGATCGTCCTCGCGGCGCCAACCCGGCTCAGAGCCAAGCTCGACGCGCTTCGGTTCGCCCAGGTCGTTGGCAATCTTCTCGACAACGCGATCAAGTTCAGTCCTAAGGGGGGACGCGTCGAGGTCGAGCTTTCATCGCCGAAGCGGCGAGCGGTGCGGCTCGCCGTCCGTGATCATGGGATCGGCATCGCATCGGAGGACCGACCTCACATCTTCGAGCGTTTCTATCGGTCGCAGCCGAGCGATCAGCGGTCAGGACTTGGACTGGGCCTGTACGTGAGTCGCGAGATCGTCGAGCTGCACGGCGGTCGCATCGAGACCGAGGCCCCCGACGATGGCGGGACGCGAATGGTCGTGTCGCTCTCCGAGGGCCGATAGCTCGTACGGAGCGCTCCGAGGCCGCGCTGCCGTGTCTGGATGCCATCAATCTGATCAGCCCGCCTTGACACCGCGCCGCCCGGGATTACTACTCCAGACCGGCCCAGACCATCGGGCGGCCGGCGGGAACGGTCGCTGGGCCGCGTTCAGGAAGGGGAGCCGAGATGCGGAAATTCTTCAACGCGGTTCTCGCCGCGGTCGTCACTCTCGCCTTGATGCTCGCGTCGCAACCGGCGAGTGCGGCACAGCCGTCATCCGCGGGCGCGGCGGGCACCAAAGCGCCGATCGCGACGGTCGGATCGCGCCTCGACAGCGCGCACTCGGTCCCAGCCTCGCGGCACGGCCCACCGTCGGGCCTGCCCTATCGCGCGCTCGACCAAGCCATCTACGCGCGCGCGAAAGCGCAAGCGCAGCAGCAGGCCGCGCACGGCATCGCGCCGTACGCGCGCGGCGATTTCTCGATCACCGCGAGCCCGGGCAGCCAAACGGTGGTCAGGGGCTCCAGCACCACGTACACGGTGAGCACGCAGGCGACCTCGGGCGCGCCACGCCCGGTGAGCCTCTCGGTCAGCGGCCTGCCCGCGGGCGCGACGGGCACCTTCAATCCCGCATCGGTCAACGCGGGTGGTAGCTCGGTCCTCACCGTCTCGACCACCACGGCCACGCCCGCCGGAACGGTCGGACTGGTGATCACGGGCAACTACAGCTCGCCGCCGGCGACGCACACGACCGCCGTCAGCCTGACCGTGACCGCACCAGTGCTCGACGACTTCGCGATCGCGGCGAGCCCATCCGCGCAGACGGTGGTCCAGGGCTCGAGCGCCATGTACACGGTGAGCACGCAGGTCGCGTCGGGGATCGCGCGCACGGTCACTTTGTCCGTCAGCGGACTCGGGGCAGGCGCGACCGGCTCTTTCAATCCCGCATCCGTCACCGCTGGCGGCAGCTCGGTCCTCACCATCGCGACCACGACGACGGCTGCCACGGGAACATTCACGCTGTCCGTCGCAGGCCAGTACCCGTCCGGTGCGACACACTCGACCACCGTTAATTTGACGGTGACCGCACCGGTGATCGATGACTTCGCGATCAGCGCGAGCCCTTCGGCGCAGAGTGTCGTCCAGGGCTCGAGCACGACGTACACCGTCAGCACGCAGGTCGCGTCGGGGACCGCGCAGACCGTGACCCTTTCCGTGAGCGGACTGGGCACGGGCGCAGCCGGCTCGTTCAACCCCACGTCCGTCACGGCTGGGGGCAGCTCGGTCCTGACCATCGCGACCACGACGACGGCTGCCACGGGAACATTCACCCTGTCCATCACCGGCCAGTACCCATCCGGCGCGACACACTCGACCGCCGTTAGCCTGACCGTGTCGGCGCTGGTGCTCGATGACTTCGCGATCAGCGCGAGCCCGTCGGCGCAGACGGTGGTCCAGGGCTCGAGCACGACGTACAGCGTCGACACGCAGGTCACCTCCGGTACGGCGCGTTCGGTGAGCCTGTCGATCAGCGGGCTGCCCGCCGGCGCGAGCGGGGCATTCGCCCCCGCGGCCGTCACCGCTGGGCAGAGCGCGACGCTGACGGTGACGACCACAGCGGCGGCCGCGGCAGGTACGTCGACACTCGCGATCACCGGCCAGTACCCGTCGGGTCCGACGCACTCGACGTCGGTATCCCTCGTGATCACCGCGGCGTCCGCGACCGGCCCGACGACCGGCGCGACGTGGAACGGCCAATCGGAAGCCGACCTCGCGCCACCCGACCCCACGGGTGCGATCGGTCCGAACAGCTACATCCAGCTCATCAACCTCCGTTACGGGATCTACGGACGCGACGGCGGTCTGCTGAACGACGGAGACCTCGGCGCGCTCACGTTGTTCCCGGTCGGCGAGCTCACGGATCCTCAGATCGTCTGGGATCCGACATCGCAGCTCTACTACTACCTCGTGCTCGACTACTACAACTCGGCCTATGCGTTCGGTTACAGCAAGAGCGCCGACCCGCGCTCGGCCGACGACTTCTGCCACTACTTCGTCGGTGCGTTCTACAACGGGTTCTATCTGCCCGACTACCCGAAGCTGGCGGTCACGCAGGACTTCGTCCTCGTCGGCACGAACGTCTTCCTGCTCGCCGCGTTCTACGTGGGTTCTGACGTCGACTGGTTCCAGAAGCCCACCGATCCGGTCTGCCCGGCGCAGCTCGGCGCGGGTGGCATCTTCGGCAACCTGATGAACGCGAACGGCACGCAGACCTCGACGCCCGAGCCCGCGGTGAGCGCGGACGCGACGTCCGGCGGCTATGTCGTCGGTTCGGCCGACGTCGGCACCGGCAGCGCGAGCTTCCTCACGCTCTTCAAGGTGACGAAGAACGCTCAGGGCTATGCCTCGATCAGCGCACCGACGCCGATCACCGTCGCGTCGTACCAGATGCCGGCGAACGCTCCGCAGAGCGGCACGACGCAGCTCATAGACACGATGGACACGCGGCTGACGCATGCCGTCGCCGCGTACGACCCGCGCATCGGATCCACCGCGGTCTGGACCGCGCACACCGTATTCGGAGGCGCGGGCGCCGAAGACCGGTGGTACGAGATCAACACCGGAGGGGCCGCACAGCTCGCGCAAAGCGGCACGGTGACCGATCCCGCTCTCTACACCTTCAACGGAGCGATCTCGCCGGACCGCGCGGCCGACGACGCGACCGACGCGACTGCAACGACCGGCCGCAACATGGTGATGGGCTTCAACACCTCGTCGCCCAACACGTTCGCGGCGCTGCAGATGGTGTCGCAACGCGGCACCGGAGCGCAGTCCGGCGCCGTCCTCGTGAAGCAATCGGTGGGACCGTACGTCGACTTCTCCTGCGGCTCGGCGGTCCCGAACGTGTGTCGCTGGGGCGACTACGGGGGCGCAACACCCGATCCGCTCAGAGCCATGGGCGGCCAGGTCTGGCTCTCGGGCGAATGGAACAACCCGATGACCGACGGCACGACTCCCACCTGGCAGACCTGGAACTGGTCGGCGACACCGTGACCTCGAGCTAAGGCAGGTCCACCGGCCGGCGGCCTGAGGGACAGCCCACGCCGCAGCGAGTCGGAGTCGGGCGGCGGCGGAGCAAGCGGGTATCGGCGACGCGCGGGCCGTAGAGTTCGCGACCGTGGCGGTGATCCGTGTCGTCGGATGACCTCGTAGCCAGCGATCAGGCGGGTGAAGATCGACGCCTCATGTCTCGGGTGGCCGGCGGCGACGCCGATGCCCTCGGCGAGCTGTACGACCGCTACGGCCGCGTCGTGTTCGGACTCATCTACCGGATGCTCGGGAGTCCCGAGTCCGCCGAGGAGGTCGCCCAGAATGCGTTCCATTCGGTCTGGCGCCAGGCGAGCCGGTATCGGCCCGAGCGTGGCTCGGTGCGCACGTGGCTGCTGGCGATCGCGCGCAACGCCGCCATCGACTGGCGGCGCTCGAAGGGGAACCGAACGGGGCGCGAGACCGCGATCGACGACACGCTGATGCTCGTCGACGAGCGGCGCGTCGAGGACACGGTCATCGCCAGCTTGCGCGCGCAGCGCGTGCGGGCGGCGGTCGCGTCACTGCCGCGCGAGCAACGAGAGACGCTCAGCCTCGCGTTCTGGTCCGGTCTCTCGCAGACCGAGATCGCGGCGCGTACCGGCGCGCCGCTGGGCACGGTGAAGAGCCGCGTCCGCCTCGGTATGGCCCGACTCCGTGAGTGGCTCGGCGACGATGAGGTGCGGCGATGACGCCCCACCCGACCGACGACCTCGCCGCGCTCGCCATCGGCGCCCTCGATGCGGACGAGGCGCGGATGGTCCGTGCGCATGTCGCGGGCTGCGAGTCCTGCGGTGCGGAGCTCCGCGCGCTGGAGGAGGCCGCGTTCGCGGTGGCGGAGACCGCCGAACGAGATGTGCCCGACGGCGTCAGAAGCAAGATCGTCGAGCGCGCACGTCGCGAGGGCGCGCCGCGTCGCGCGCCGTCATCGTCGTTCTTCGACCTGTTCCGCCGGCCCGCGCCCCTGGCGATCCCGGTCGCGCTTGCGGTGCTGCTTCTGGTCTCGCTCGCGGCGTACGCCGGCGCGCGGCGCGACAGCGATCGCTACGCGAGCGCGCTCTCCGGCATCGCGGGCGCGAGGGTCGTCGCGCTCGCGCCGACCGGCGAGGTCGCCGGCGTACGGGGCTCGCTCGTCATCCCGGCAAATGGCGCGGCGCCGTATCTCATCCTCGATCTGCCCGCGGCCCCTTCCGGCAAGACGTGGGAGGCGTGGGTGCTGCGCGGCGAGACCCCGCTGGCGGCGGGGATCACGAACGACCGCGGCGTCACGACGCTGCTGTTGACGGCGCCCCTCACGACCGGCGATGGCGTCGCGGTGACGCTCGAGCTCAGCGGTGGCGTCGATCGCGTGACCGGCAACCCCGTCCTCGCCGGCAAGACCTAGCCGGCGAGCCTCGAGCGCGCCGCGCCGCGCGAGCCGGATGGCCCGCGCGGCGCACGCGACGCGGAGGGGGTCAGCTAGTCGTGGCTGTGCTCGTAGCCCTCGTGTGGATGCGCGAGATACGGGAACGCCGAGAGGTACGGCTGCTCGTTCGCGGTGCCGTCGGTGAGCAGCGCCGCCGCACCGTCGGCGGTGAAGCTCGGGCGCACCAGAGGCAGCGTGACACCGGCGACCGCGCGGAGCTCGATCGCGACGACGTTGTCGGCGACGCGCCGGCCGTTGGGGAAGCCGGCGGTGTCGCCGCCGAGGAGGCCGAACGCGCTCGGGGTCGAGGCCGGCGGGATCGCGAGGTTGAGGCGGAGCATGTCCGCGACACGCGGGCCGCTGAAGTTCTGGAAGCCGGAGATCACACCGGTCGGGATCCCGGTGCCGAGGATGGCGACGAGGTCGTCGCGCGAACGCATCGCGGCCGGCTGCGTGAGGAGCGCGGCGAGGTTCGGGAAGACGCCCGGATACAGGACCGGCAGGAGATTCTGCAGCTCGGGATCGCGGTAGTACGCGCTGAAGTCCGCGTCGCGACGCGGCTCGCGTCCGTTCCAGCCGTCCTTCTTCGACATCGGGATGATCACTTCGTTGATGAGCGGGTTTCCCAGGCGTGAGACCTGGACCCATGACCCGGCCGACGACGAGCCGCCATCGTCGCCGTGCATCTTGCCGCGCTGCCGGCTCGCGGTCGCCCACACGCCGATGACGGACCTGGGGTCCATCACGTTCAGCGGTACGGAATTGCCGCGCGTGAGCTCGGTCTTCGGGACCTGCAATGCGATGGTGTGGACGTTGAAGCCCTTGGTCCCGTCCTTTCCGTCCATCGCCGGAAGCGGAAGGAGGTGGAGGTTCCCAAATGGGCGCAGGGCGCCGAGGTCAAAGATCGACCCGACGTCGACGAAGAAGCCCTCGTCGCGTTGTCCGGCGAAGACCTTCACGCCGTTGGGCAGCGGATGGATCGCGGCGTCCGCGAGCGTGGGGTAGTCAGGAGTCGACCGTGGGCCGATGCGCACCGGCGGGCTCGCGAGGTCCGCGCCGAGCACGCGGCGCTCGCGCTCGTCGTCATCGTTCTCGTCGTTATGACCCACCAGGACGCGCGTCACGGAATACGTCTGCCGAAGATTCCACGACGGGCTGTCCAGCGCGGTGATCGGCCCGGTGTTGTACAGGAACGTGGACGGGTTGGTGATCGTCGTCTTGAATCGGAACTGGTACACGACGTCGGCGCGAGCGTCGCCGTCGTTGTCGATCTTGATCTCGTACAGGACGTCGTCGCCGAACTGGAAGAAGTTCGGGCCGCCGGCCGGCTCCTCGAATGGGATGTAGTTCGCGATGAGCGTCACCTTCGTTGGGTCGACGGGGTCGACGAACGCGTAGACGTCGGTGTTGTCGGCTACCGGGTCTTTGGAGATCTCGGGAGCTTCACGATGTGACGACATCGCCAGCCTCCTTCGCGATCGCGACGAGGCGGGCGACGAGCGCGGCGTCCCGCCGCACGATCTCGCGTGTGCCGACCATCACGACCACCTCGCCCTTGCGCGCGTCGCTGACGTAGGCGACGAGGGGTTCCGACGTTGTCTCGATGGAGCCCTTGGCCGCCGTGCTCGACCCGACGAGGCCCCCGCCTGCGCCAACGAGGCCGATCGCGGCCGCGCCGGCCGCCGCGGATTTGAGAAGCGTGCGTCGCGAGTTACGTGTCATGCCTTCCTCCCAAGAAGCGCTTTGTCCGGGCGATACCTACGAGGAGGGGCTCAGGGCTGGATCACCCGTTCCGCCGACATCAGCGTTCTTGCGCCGCGAGAGATCCGACCGGGCCGTTCGCCTCGTACCGTGCCGCGAGCCCCGGCCTGTCTTGGTCAGCCGCGCATCGGCCGACAGTCCTTGCCGGGGCGTGAAAGAGGAGGGACATGAATCCCAAGCAATTCCTACAGATCGGTGGCGCGATCCTCGTGGTCCTCGGAGTCGTCGGACTGTTGCCGGTATTCACCAAGGCAAATACGCCGTGGTTCTATCTCGACACCGGCGAGAACGTCGCGCACATCGGCCTTGGCCTGGTCGCCATCGCAGCGTCGTTCGTGCTGACCGATCCGGCGATGCAGAAGTGGCTCGTCGCCGTCGTCGGCGTCGTGGGTCTGTTCTTCGGCATCTACGGCTTCGTCGTCGCCGGACAGCCGGAGCCCAACACGTTCGGCCTCGCGAACCTCGAGAGCCCCGCGGACAACATCCTGCACTTCGTCGTCGGCGCGTGGGCGCTCTACGCGGCGTTCATGGGTCGCGCGAGCATGTCCGCGACCGCGTAGAGCTCAGCGCCGGCGCAACGACCGCGGCCGTCCCGCGTGGGACGGCCGGTCTAACGTTTCGGTAGCGGCAGCCGCGGGAACGCGTAGAAGAGCGCGGTGAGCCCGTAGACCACAAGGCTCGCGATCGGCGCGACGAAGGCCAGCGCGATGCCCAGGGTGTATGCGCCGAGGCCGAGCGGGAACAGCCGCCCCTCAGCGCGAATGGCACGCGCGGCCGCTTTGTCGCCGACCAGGCGGTGGTCGTGCGTCGCGTACAGGAAGATCCCGGTAAAGGCCAGCGCGATGAGCACCGCGCCGAGTCCGTAGACGACGAGCGCCGCGGTCGCGCCATGCTCGGAGAGGATGTACTGGTCGACGAGCGCCGTCGGGAACGGAACGATGCCGACGGCGATCAACAGCAAGAGGTTGAGGTAGAGGAACCGCCGGTCGACGCGCGTGCAGTGCTCGAGCAGCGTGTGGTGGTTGACCCAGATGATCCCGATCGTGAGGAAGCTCACGAGGTACGCGGCATACGCGGGCCATAACCGGAGCAACGCGCCCACGAGGTCGGTCGTGTCGGGTGGAACGCGCAACTCGAGGACCAGGAGCGTCGCGGCGATCGCGAAGACGCCGTCGCTGAAAGCTTCGAGGCGAGTGGTGCGCATGGCGACAGTCTGCCGAACATCCCGCAGGAACGCTGCCAGTCACGCGATCTTCGTTGTTTGCGTCTGTCGCGACTCTGACCGAGAATCCGGGCAGATTCTGTGGGGGAGGAACTTGATGAGGAAATTCGCATTGTCTCTCGTCGCGACCTTCGCGCTGGCATTGGCGATCGCCGGGTGGAGCGCAAGTCCGGCAGCTGCGTACGGCAATGACGCGATCTACCAGATCGAGTTCAGCCTGAACTGCAACGACCGCAACAGCTCGTTCTGCACCCAAGTGGTCGGCCTCGGCGGTCTCTGGGGCTGGATCGCAGTCGGTAACGACGGCTTCGCCGACGTGGAGGCGACGTTCTGCGGCCATGGATTCCCGCTTGCACCGCACGGCGGCGCGGGTCATATCAGCGCCGACATCCCGTGGTCGTACTCGTCAACTCCGGGCGAGTTTCCATGGATCGATCCGAACGGGCAGTACGTGTCGGTCGGCGGGGGCCCCGGCGCGTTCGTCTTCCCCGCCACCGCGGGCCACTACTCCTTCACCCTCGGGCCAGGCATCAGCGCGACAGCGCAGATCGTGAAGATCCCGAACCGCTAAGTCCTCGGCGACATCGATGGACGCAGGGCCCGCGACCGTGAGGTCGGGGCCCTGTTTCTTTCTGTGAATTACCGTGCGGCGTCGCCCAGCGCGCACCATTCTTTGACCATCGATCTCAGCTCCGCCGCCCGCGCGTTCGCCTCCGCCCGGTCTGCGATGCGCATGCGCTTCATCGTCGCCCCTTCGAGATGCGGGTAGCGCCCGCGCAGGCGTCTGCCGCGCATGAGCCTGAGGTTCACGCCGGGCGAGCTGTACCGGACGAACGCGGCGAAGTCGCCGCTCTTGGTCGATGAGAACGTGATTCCGTACTGGATCCGTTCGCGCATGCTGGGATCCGCGCCGAGGATGATCTCGCGCACACGTCGCAGCGCCGCCTCGGAAGGTGGCTTCGTCGATGCGAACCAGCGTTCCACTGCGGCCGACTTCGCCATGGCTGGATGCTAGCGAGGCCGCGACGCCGGGAGGGCGATGTCGCAGACTTCGGCCATGCCTGAGGAAAGGCGCGTCGTCACAGTGCTCTTCGCCGATGTCATGGGCTCGACCGCCCTTGGCGAGGAGCTCGATCCGGAGGACATGCGCGCTCTCCTCGCGCTGTACTACGCGACGGCGAAAGATGTGGTCGCGCAGCATGGTGGCACGGTCGAGAAGTTCATCGGCGATGCGGTCATGGCGGTATTCGGCCTTCTGCAGGCCCATGGCGATGATCCCGAGCGCGCGCTCTCCGCGGCGCTTGAGCTGCGCGACCGGGTACGCAGCGACGCGAAGCTCGGTGAGCGGTTTCCGATCCGCATCGGCGTCAACACCGGCGAGGTCGTCGCCGCGCGGGAGCACGACGCCGGGGACTTCCTCGTTACCGGTGACGTCGTGAACGTAGCGGCACGACTGCAGCAGGCTGCCGCGCCGTGGTCGGTGATGTGCGGCGAGCGCACGGCGCGTGCCGCTCGTGCCACCTTCGCCTTCGCGGATCGGATCTCGCTGGACGCCAAAGGAAAGCGGCAGCCCGTTTCCGCATACGCGCTCAACGGCCGGCTCGATCGGCCGAGCGCGCTGCGCGTCCCGCTTCTCGGTCGAGACGCCGACCTCGAGCAGCTCGAGCTCGTCGCGCGCCGCGCCTTCGCCGAGCAGCGACCTTTCCTGGTCAGCGTCATCGCGCCCGCGGGGACGGGAAAGACGCGGCTGCTCGAGGAATTCCTCGACCGGTTGCCGCGTACGCACGAGAACGCGCAAGTGGCCATCGCGCAGTGCCTGCCATACGGCCAGCGACTCACGTACTGGCCGCTGCGCGCTGTGCTCTACCGGCTCGTCGGGTTGACCGAGGACGCGCTGCCGACCCAGGTACGAGAGCAGATCGCGGCGTGGCTCGCCCGCAACGATTTCGCCGGGCATGGCGCGACGGCGAATCTCCTTGCCGCGACAGTCGGGGCTGGCGAGGGCGAAGTGACCGACCGCGCCGCGTTGTTCTCGGCGTGGCGTGACGCGATCGAGCTCGCGTCGACGCGCGGGCCGCTCGTCCTGGTCTTCGAAGACCTGCACTGGTCGGCGGACAGCCTCCTCGACCTCGTCGAGTACGTGATGCAGCCACGTGCCGACGCGCCCGTTCTCATGATCGCTCTCACGCGCCCCGAGCTCCTCGACCGGCGGCCGAATTGGGGCGGCGGACGCCGCAACCATCTCGCGCTCACGCTCGAGCCGCTCGCCGAGAGCGCGGTGACCCGTCTGGTGGAGCATCTGCTCGAGTCGGCGCGCCCGGATGTCGTCCAGCGGATCGTCAAGCGCTCCGAGGGAAACCCGTTCTACGCGGGAGAGCTCGTGCGGTCTCTCATCGAGCGGACCTCGTCGCTCACGGATGTGCGCGCCGTCGAAGAAGCGCTCGCCAACCTCCCGGATACGGTGCAGGCGACGGTCCTCGCGCGGCTCGATCTGCTCGATGCCAGCTCGAGACGCGTGCTTCAGGTCGGAGCCGTCTTTGGCCGGACGTTCCGCGTTCGCGGCGTCGCCGAAGTGGACGGGCTGGATGACGCGTCGGTCGCCCTGCTATGCCAGGACCTGATCATCAAGGATCTCGTCCGGCACGTTGGGAGCGACGACTACACGTTCCGCCACATCTTGATCCGGGAAGTGGCGTACCAAACGCTCACGCGCGGAGAACGAGCGCGGTTGCATGCCGCCGCGGGGCGCTGGCTGGAAGCGCAGGCAACGGGCCGCGAGGAGGCGCTCGCGGAGCTGATCGCGTATCACTATCGCGAGGCGGTCGGGCTCACGAGTGCCGCGGGAGGCGGCGAGGTCGCACCGCTTCGTGCATCCGCCGTGCGCTGGCTCGAGACGGCGTCGCAAGCGGCTACCGCCGGCGCCGCGTCGCTTGAGGCCGCGCGGCACCTTCGAGCGGCGATCGAGCTAACGGACGATGACCAGCGGCGCGCGGTCCTCTTCGAGAAGCTCGGTGATCTCTCGATCTCAGGTGATCAAAGTTCCGCGGCTTACCAGTCGTCGATCCAGCTCTATCGCCAGATCGGCGCGCCGGCGGAGCAGCTGCTCAGCGCCCTGGCCGGCCTGCTCACCATCTACACGCGTTCGATGGGCTCCATCGCCAATCGCCCATCGCAGGACGAGCTCGATCGGCTGCGGATGGAGGCCGCTGCTCTCGTCGAGCGCGTTGGCGACGAACGGATCGTCGCGCGATTCTTCATCGCGGAATCGTTCCTTCCGTTCTGGTTAGGCTCGGTGACAAAGCCCGACGTCTCGCAGTTCGACGCGGCCGAAACAGCCGCAACACGAGCGCTCTCCATCGCTGAACGCCTCGACGACGCGCGACTCCAGAGTGCGGCGCGCGACGGGCTCGCCGCCGTCCAAACGCTACGTGGCCAAGCACGTGCGGCTCTCAAAACGAACTACCCGCGTCTCGCCCTCGAGGACCGCGTCGACCTGCTCGAGCGGATGGACGCGTACGGAGTGATCACGTGGGCGCACTGTTGGTTGGGTGAGCTCGACGACGCGGCCCGGGTCTCCGCCGCGGGCCTCGCCCTCCTTCAGCCGGGACAGGTGCCGGCTTGGGCGCTACATGTCGTGGCGTGGCGCGCATACGCGCTCGCGCTGCGCGGCGACTGGGATCAGGCGGCCGCGGCGGGCGAGCGCGCGCTGATGCTCTGGGAGGAGAGCGGACGGCTCACGGCCGGATACGCGCTGCGCGGCTTCGCCGCGGCCTTCGGCGTAGCTCACGCCCGCGGCGCGGAGGCGGCGGCCGAGCGGTACCGCGAAGCCATCGAGGAGATCGAGCGAGCGTTCATCGCACGCCAGGGACCCCGCCAGGAGCGCTATCTCGCGTTCGTGCGCGACGACGCTCACGCGATGCACGCCGCCATCGCGGAGCGGTTTCCCTACGACCATCGCGTCATCGAGCTGTGGGAGCGGCTGTACGCGCGTCTGGCTGATCTCGCATATGCGGTGGACGCCGATCTGGCCCAACGCGTCATCGCGTTCGCGGTCCGGTACGAGTACCGAGCGCTAGAAGCGTCGGCGCGCCGGGCGTTCGGGGTCGGCGCCGACGATCAGGCGGAGCTGCGTCGCGCGCTCGAGATCTTTGACGCCATAGGCGCCGTCCCCTACTCCGCGCGCACGCGATGCGAGCTTGCTCAGCGGACCGGCGATCGCATGATGTTCGACGCCGGCGCGCGCGTCCTGGATGGCCTGGGTGACGTCGACCAGCTCCGCCGGTACGAGGACCTGTTCGGACGCTGACCTCCGCGTCGGTCACAGCGAGACAGGTGCGCCGTGGATCGCAGAATCATTCAGCGCTTCGAGGACCCGGGCCTGTGCGACAGCGTCGTCGCGGCCGAGGAGCAGCTCGCCATCGCCACGGATCGCGTCGCTGAGATTTTCGAGCTCGAGCTGGTACGAGTCGAGGAGATCGAGCTCGATCCGCTCGACCCTGCCCGCACGGCGGAGCTCTATGCCGGGCGCCTTGCAGTGCCACGGGTCATCGAGGAAGAGCGAGCCCTCGCTGCCGATGGCCTCCAGCTCGTCGCGCTCCGTCATCGCCGTACCGCAGTCGATGAGCGCCACCACGTTGCCCGGGAAACGGAGCATGCCGGCGAAGACCCAGTCGGTCCCCGACGGTCCGAGCCAAGCCTCGCCGTAGACCCTCTCGGGCTCGCCGCCGAAGAGGCGCGACCCGCTGACGGCGTAACAACCGACATCCATCAACGCGCCACCATCGAGGTCCGTGCGGAGGCGGATGTTGTCCTCGTCGTAGAGCGGGTAGCTGAAAACTGCGCGGATGAGCCGCAGCTCGCCGATCGCCCCTTCGTCGACGAGTTGCTTTGCGCGCTTGGTCTGCGGGTTGTGGCGGTACATGAACGCCTCGCTCAGTAGCCGACCGGTGCGGTCGGCAGCGTCGAATGCTGCTTCGACCTCGCTCGCGCGGCGCGAGAGCGGCTTCTCGCACAGCACGTGCTTGCCCGCTTCGAGCGCTTTGATCGCCCACTCGCAGTGCAGCGAGTTCGGGAGCGAGATGTAGACCGCCTCGACCTCCGGGTCCGCGAGGAGCGCGTCGTACGACCCGTACGCGCGCTGGATCTCCCACGTCTTCGCGTATCGGTCGGCGCGCATTTGATCGCGGCTCGCCACGGCGACGAGCTCGACCTTCGACGAGGCGTGAGCCGCCGGGATCACCTTACGGTTGATGTTGGCGGTCGACATGATCGCCCACTTGACTGCGCGCGCCACTCGGACTCCCCTTTGTGACGTGAACGGACTTCGGAAGTATCGCCGAGGCGCTGGGCCTCGGTGTGCTCTACGGCTTTGGGACGAACTTGAGGGAAATCGAGTTGACGCAGTGCCGCGTGTTCTTGGCCGTGAACCGCTCACCGACAAAGACGTGGCCAAGATGGCCGGCGCAAGCCGCGCACTCGATCTCGACGCGATCGCCGTCAGGATCGGGTAGCCGCCGGACGGCGCCTTCAATTTCCTGATCGAACGACGGCCAGCCGCAGCCCGAGTGGAACTTCGCATCCGAAACGTAGAGTGGCGCTTCGCAGCGTCGGCAGACGTAGGTGCCCTCAACGAAGAAGTCGTCGTACTCGCCGCTGAACGGACGCTCCGTTCCTTTGTTGACGATGACGCGCGCTTCTTGTGGCGTGAGCTGATTCAGGGTTCCCACCGACCTGACCTCCGAGCGATTAGGTTGCCATCTTCTCACGACTCAGCAGCGAGAGGAGCGCTTGTATCGCCTGCGATCCAGGCCCAAGGTCGAGGCGGCACGCAAGGGATGGATGGCGGATACGCTGGAGGCCGCCGGGGACAAGGAATCATGAGATGACGAAGTATCTGATCTCGTTCGATGACGGCGCGATGACCTTTCCCGAGGAGGAGCTGCCCGACGTGGACAAGGCCGCGCACGAGGTGGTCCAGGAGGCCCAGGATGCAGGCGTGTGGGTTTTCGGCGGCGGGGTGAAAGGCCACGAGGTGAGCGTCGTGGCCACCGACGGGGTGGTCACCGACGGCCCGCACCCGGAGACCAAGAGGCATATCGGCGGATTCGCGATCGTCGACGTGCCCTCACGCGAGGAGGCGCTGGAGTGGGCTGCCAAGATCGCCGTTGCCTGCCGCTGTGCGCAAGAGGTACGAGAGCTCGGGCTCGACCCGACCGTCTGATCGACGGCCTGTGGTGCGGGTCGATGTCACGCAGACAAATCGCCCTTAGAACACTGAGCCGACGGGCAGACTCGAACTGCCGACCGGCGGTTTACGAAACCGCTGCTCTACCGGCTGAGCTACGTCGGCTAGGAGGCCGAGGGACTGAGTTTACTCAGTCATCCGGCCGACGACGCCGACGTGAGCGTAGCGATACGTCGGCGCGGATTTCCCAATGATTCTCGCATGTCCTGAACGTGAGCGCGACGGTTCTCGGAATCGTGGCTCCTGCCCTCGAAATGCCCGAACGCGAATCACGTGACGATCTGGAGACCCTACTGATCATGCACGCAACAGTTCGGTGCGACGGCGGCCTCTTCCGATCTATCTCTTCGCGGCTCCCATTCGCTCAGCCGCCTCGTACGCCGCGGCGTCCATCGGGCTCATGAGCTGGAAATAGTTGTTGTCGGGATCCGAGAATGTTGAGATCAGCATTCCGCTCCCGTCGGCGTTCCCCTCGGCCGGGTCGTACGGCTCTTTGACCACGGTTGCGCCGGCCGCCTTGAGCTTCTTGAACTCGCCTTGCACGTCGGGCGTCTCGATGTTCCAGAGGATCCGACCGGGCTCGCGGTTCTGGCCCTTCACCTGATCGTGCGGCCCCACGGTGATGGCGCCGCTGCCGAGCTGCCAGCCGAAGTAGGCGCCGTCGTCCCAGGTCGGCGCGCCAAACAGCTTCGTGTAGTAGTCCTTGAGGCGCTGCGGATTCTCGGAGCCGATCAAGATGCTGTTCAGGTTCATTGCTGCCCCCTTGCCATTGCTTTCGATGTGCGTCCAGCCTAGGCCGGACGGCGCCGTCATGCGTCCGGGGCCAAAGCGAACGCATCCGTCAGCCAGCGCCGGACCGCTCTGTTGTCCGTTCGCCCGAGGCGAATGCGACCTCAAGTGCGTCGAGTGTCTGCTGCAGGAGTCGACGAACGGCCTGCTTCAGAACGACCCTGTCCACTACGCCGCGCAAACCGCGTCGCGCCTCGTACGCG
>VBEZ01000072.1 GCA_005882255.1 Chloroflexota bacterium
ACCGGGCCAAAGTGCTATTACCGCGAAGATGACAGCCACGCGAGAAGCCGTCGAGCGGGTGGCTAGGGAACACCTGCCGGGGGACGTCGCAGATACATGGATCGCGCTGCTCCGGCCAGCTGCTCGACTGAAGCATGCTCTACCCGGCGAGCCGGTCGTAGGACAGCTTGGGGGCCTGCCCACGCTCGACCAGACCGCAGTCTGGCCGACGTGGACAGACGAAGGCCCGCTGACGTTCGTAGCCTCGATCAACTGCGAGTCGCTCGTTTCGATGGGCCTGGATATCGCGCTTCCGCAAGACGGCGCCTTGGCATTCTTCTACTTCGACGGCCAGTACGACGACGCCCAGTCTCTTGTCATCTTCGAAGAGCCAGAGACCTTGAAAGGAAGCCGCGTCCTGTACATCCCCGCTGACGCGAGCGCGATCCCTCGCCCGTGCCCCGCGGGGATCGAGGCGTACCCGCGAGCCGACCTCAGCGCCGAGATGGTGGCGACATACCCGAACTTCGAACACCCAGCCTTGATCGAGGCGTTCCGATTGCCCGGCGAAGATCTCCGCAGCTTTCTGGCCCACCCCGTTAACGACGACACATTCATGGAGACGCTCGGTGAGCTGGACATTGGACCCGTTCACCAAGTTGGCGGGTACGCGCATCCCGTACAAGGCCCAGTCGAATACGAGGTGGCGCTAGCGACTCTCGGCGGGAAGATCGCCCGGAAGCATCCCAGGCTCGAGCAAGAAGCGAGAAAATGGAAGCTGCTGGTGCAGATCGACAGCGACGAGCGCGTGAAGATGATGTGGGGCGACGTGGGCATGCTCTATTGGATGATGCAGCCCACGGACCTCATGGCAAGAGCGTTCGAAGCTGCGTCATTCACGTGGCAGTGCAGTTAGGCGAACCAGAGGTTTGCGGTCCACGGGGGGTTCGAAGCAGGTTTCCTTGAAAGAGAAGGGCCCCGGTCGCCCGGGGCCTTGCCGGTCGTAACCTTGGTCAGCATGTCGAGGATCACGTCACGGATCTCCTGCTGGCCACGCACGTTCGGCTCGGGGATCGAGCTCGAGATAACGTCGAAGGCCTGCTTGCCCTGCGGGTCCTTCGAGGTCCAGTAGGTCTTGAGTGCCTCGTCGTTCGCCGCGGCCTTGCGGACCGGCATGTAGAACGACTTGGTGCCCCAGTCCGCGGTCTGGGCTTGATCGCTGAACCACTTCACGAACAGCCAGCTCGCGAGCTGCTTCTGCGGCGTGCTCTTGAGCACGGCGACGTTCGCGCCGTACATCACGGTGCGTGGCTTGGTCGGATCGGTCTGCGGTGGGACGCCGACGTTCCACTTCACGGGGGTCTTCATGGCGCCGGCGATGAACGGACGCGATGACGTCGAGCCCATCGTGAACGCGAGCTTGCTGGCGGCGAAGTCGTTCTGCCAGTCGAAGCCGGTCGGGGTGTACGCGTAGCCGCCCTTCCACAGGCGGTCGTACATCTGAAGGACGGCAAGGCCTTCCTTACCGTCCCACGCGACGGTCTTGTTGTCGGCGGACATGATGTTGCCGCCCATCGACATGACCTGCGCGTTGAAGTTCGACGCGTCGAGCGGCTGCGCCCAGCCGTAGCGGGTCGTCTTGCCGGACGCGTCCTTCTGCGTCGTCTTCATGACGGCGGTCTCGAAGTCGGCCCAGGTCTTCGGCGTCGTCGTGATGCCCGCCGACGCGAGCACGTCCTCATTCGTGTACATCACGAACAGCGACTTGGTGAACGGGAACGACAGGAGCTGGTTGCCGTACTGCGGAAAACGGTTCGTGTCGAAATACGGCTTGTAGATGTCGTCCTGGCTCGTCTTGTCGAGCCCGTTGGTCTTGCTGTTCATGTAGGGCTCGAGGTCGATGACCACGGCCGCCTTCTGGTAGTCGGCGACCTGGCTCTCGTAGGCGTGCACGATCTCGGGCAGCGCGCCGGCCTGGATCGCGCCGAGCGTCTTCTGATACAGCTGCGTGTAGTTCCCTTGGACGACCGGCGTGATCGTGATGCCCTTGCCGTTCGTGTCGTTGAACTTCTTGATCGCCGCCTCGAGCGCCGCCTTCTGCGGGTCGCTCGTGAGCGCGTGCCAGAGCGTCAGCGAGACCGGACCGGTGATCTCGATGTCGGCCTCGGTCGTTGGCGCCGCCGTCGCGGCCGGTCCCGCGCCGGCGCAGGCGCCGAGCAGGAGTGCCGCCGTCGCGAGCAGGGTCGGGATCCGCATCCTCGTCATGGGTCTCTTCCTACCTCCTCCACCATTCGAGCAGCGCCGGGTGTTCCCCAGCTGAGATACGCGTGAACGCTATCCGCGGATGCCCGTTCGTGCGACGCCCTGCACCAGGTAGCGCTGACCCACGAGATAGAGCAGGACGATCGGGGCGACGACGAACGATGCCGCGGCCATCAGCAGATGGTAATGGGAGCCCGCCTCGGCCTGGAACGCATAGAGGCCGACCTGGACGGGTCGGACCGCCTCGCTCGAGGTGATGATGAACGGCCACTGGAACGAGTTCCACGAGGCGTAGAACGACAGGATCGCGACGGTGACGAGCGCGGGGACCGAGATCGGCAGCACCACCGACCAGAGGAACCGCAGATGGCCCGCGCCGTCGATGAGCGCGGCGTCACGGAGCTCCCTCGGGATCGCGAGGAACTGCTGCCGCAGCAGGAAGACCGAGAACGCGCTCGCGAGGAAGGGCAGGATCTGCGCCGCGTAGGTGTCGTACAGATTCAGGCGCGGGATCGGAAAGAGGGGGTTCACGCCGGGTGGCGCCTTGCTCATCATCACGAAGTTCGGGATGAGCGTGGCCTCGCCGGGCATCATGTAGGTCGCGAGGAACAGCGCGAACAGAACGTTCTTTCCGCGGAAGTTCATCTGCGCGAACGCGTAACCCGCGAGCACCGCGATGACGATCTCACCGAGCACGCTCGTGCCGGCGATGAAGAAGGTGTTCGCGAAGAAGCGCGCCCACGGCTGCTTCGACCACACCTCGGCGTAGTTCTCGGGGTGCCATGAGGTCGGAAAGAAGGTGGGCGGCACCGCCGTGGCCTCGAAGAATTCCTTGAACGCCGACGTCACCATGAAGTAGAACGGGTACGCCACGACCACGCCGACGATGATCAGCATGAGATGTTTGAACAACGAGGACCCGATCGCCGGAACACGCGGGCGCACCTGTCGCGTGAGCACGCGCGGTAGGACCTGCGGCGTGTTCATCCGTATTCCACCCGCCGGCCGAGGATACGGAACTGGATCAGCGTGAACGCCAGGATGATGATTGTCAGTAGCACGCCCATCGCCGAGCCGAGGCCGATCTGGCCCTGCTGGAAGAAGGTCTTGAAGAGAAGCTGCGTGACGGTGCGGGTCGTGTCGAGCGGGCCGCCGTTCGTCAGCACGAAGATCTCGTTGAACGCGCGTAGCACGCCGATGCTCGCGATGGTGAAGACGAAGAAGATCTGCGGTGACAGCAGCGGCAGCGTGATCCTGCGGAAGAGCTGCAGCTGGCTCGCGCCGTCGAGCCTGGCGGCCTCGTAGTACTCGACCGGGATGTTCCCGAGGCCGCCGAGGAAGATCAGGATCTGGAACCCGAGGAAGTGCCAGATCGTGAAGATCGCGACACCGACGAGCGCGAGGCTCGGCCCGGCGGCCCACTCCGGTACGGCGACGCCGAGCGCGTTGCCGAGCATCTGGAAGACGCCGTCCGGCTCCTGGAACCACTTGAGCCCGCTGATGCCGACGAGGCCCAGCAGCTGATTCGCGATGCCGTACTGCGGGTGGAAGACCCAGAGGAACACCGTCGCAGCGGCGACCGTCGACGTCACGTAGGGCAGGTAGTAGATCGTGCGATAGATGCCGCGGCCGCGGAGCTTCTGGAACAGCACGTACGCCACGACGAGCGCGAGCGCCATTTCGACCGGAACGGTGATGAGCGCGTAGGTGACCGTCGTGGAGAGCGACTGCCAGAAGGCTTGTGACCGTGTCGTGTTCTGCCAGAGGATGTCGAAGTAGTTGTCGAGGCCGCGGAACGCCCCCTGCACGACATCCCAGCGGAACAGCGAGATGTACACGGCGTAGAGCGCGGGCAAGATCTTGAAGAGGCCGAGAAAGACGATCGCCGGAACGAGGAAGAGGTAGGCCTGCGCGTTTTCGATGAGGCCACGACGGCGGCGGGATGCCGCGCGCTCGTTCATGGCGATGGCCCCTCCCGACACCTTCGGCGATGATATCGAGCGATGCCGATCTACGACTACCGCTGTGATCACTGTGGCCACGTGTTCTCCGCGGTGCAGTCGTTCAACGACGAGGCGCTCGAGAAGTGCCCCAATTGCGGCAAGAAGCCGCGGCGTCTGATCTCGACCCCGGCGATCGTGTTCAAGGGCTCGGGCTGGTACAAGACGGACAGCAGGCCGGCCGAGAAGACGTCGGACGCGACCGCTGAGAAGAAGACCGACACGAAGACCGAGACCAAAACGGAGACCAAGAGCGACGCGAAAGGCGAGAAGAGCGAGACGAAAGGCGACAAGAAGACCGAGACGAAGGCGCCGGAGAAGCCGGCGCCGAAGAGCGGCGGCGGATCGAAGAGCGACGCGGCATCCTGACGGCGGTCAGGGCCCTGATCCGCGACGCGCGCGCCGTCGCCACGTCCTTCGCGGCCGACGAATGTCCGTTCCTCGCAGGCGCGGTCGCGTATCAGCTGTTCTTCGCGCTGATCCCGCTCCTCGCGCTGGTCGTCGGGATCCTCGGCTTCGTCTACGGGTCGGAGCGGGCGCAGCAAGAGCTCGTCCAGCTCATACGCGACATCTATCCGTCCGCGACGGCGCAGGAGACGCGCATCGCGCGGCAGCTCGTCGATGGCCGCGCGCTCTCGCTCGGCATCGGCATCGTCGGGACGATCCTCGCGACCGGCGTGATCCACGGCTCCTTCGATAAGGCGCTCGCGGCGATCCTCGGCGCCGGCGGGAAGCGCGGGCTCGTCCGCGGCCAGGTCGAGGCGTTCGCGTTCGTCGGGGGCATCGGCGCGCTCGCGGTCCTCTCGTTCGCGGTGTCGTACGGCGTGCTCGCCGCCGAGGGCGCGCTCGCGTCCGCGCTCGGTCCGTGGCCGCGGGTGGTCGTTGGCGTCGTCTCACCGGTGTTCGGACTCGTCGCGGGCTACGTCCTCTTCTACTGCATCTACCGTTTCATCCCGCGCTCGCGGGTGCGGCCGCAGACGGCGCGCCTCGCCGCGCTGGTATCGGCCGTGCTGTGGGAGATCGCGAAGATCGCGTTCGGGTTCTTCACGCGCAGCCTCGGTATCTTCAGCGCGTACGGACCGATCGCCTTCGCGGCCGGCCTGCTCACCTGGATCTACGTGACCGCGGCGATCATCCTCCTCGGTGCGGAAGTGATAAAGCTGAGAAGAACCTGAGCGTGGAACGCCTCGAAGCGATCGTCAGCCGGGCCATCGAGGGCTGGAGCGCGCGTCTGTTCGGCGCGAAGCTGCAGCCCGTCCAGATCGCCAAGCGCCTCATCCGCACGATGGAGGCGCACCAGACGATCTCCCTCTCCAAGACCTTCGTGCCGAACTCGTATGTCGTGTCGCTCTCCGCGACGGACTTCGCGCAGTTCGAGCAGTACCGCCGCAGCCTCGAACGCGATCTCGCGGAGGCGGTCCTGTCGGCCGCGCGCGAGCGCAACTTCACGCTGCTCGACTTCCCATCGGTCGAGATCGAGCGCGACGACGACGTCGCTCCCGGCGACATCCGCGTCTCGTGCGCGCTCGTCGATGCCTCGGGCGACGAGGTCGAGGCCGATCCGAAGTCGCTCGGCGCGGTGGAGTCTGGTCACACCATGGTCCTCGACCGCGAGAAGCTGTTGCGCGAGAGACCGCGCGCGCCGAAGGCCAGCGTCGAGGTCACCAGCGGCGAGCGCTCGTCGGTGCAGCTCGGGCCCGAGCCGCTGCTCATCGGTCGTGACCAGCAGAACGACGTCGTGCTGGACGATCCCCGCGTTTCGCGGAAGCACGCCGAGATCCGTCTGCGTCTCGGCCGCTACACGCTGTACGACCTGCAGAGCACCAACGGCACGTACGTGAACGGCCGCCGCGTCGCCGAGGTCGTGCTGAACGACGGCGACCGGATCTCGGTCGCCGGGCTCGATCTCATCTTCCGCTCGGCGGACTGAGTGGAGATCACCTTTGCCGTCCTGCTGTGGGCGGTGCGCATCGCCTTCCTCGTCCTGCTCTACCTCTTCCTGCTGCGCGCGTTCGGCGTGCTCCACCGGGCGCTCGCGGCCGAGCGCGTCGCCGACGGGGCGGTGCGCGCGCTGGGGACGCTCATCGTCGAGCGCAGCGCCGGGCACTCCCCGCGCGTGGGGGAGCGCTTCTCGCTGCGCGCGTCGACCTCGATCGGCCGTGACGCCGGCAACGACGTCCCGCTCACGGACGAGGCGGCCTCGGCGCGTCACGCCGTCCTCGAGCTGCGCGACGGCGAGTGGTGGATCGAGGACCTCGGCAGCACGAACGGCACCCTGGTGAACGGAACGCGCATCGAGCGCGCCGAGCGCCTGCGCTTCGGCGACGAGCTCGCCATCGGCCGCATCGGGCTGCGACTGGAGAAGGGCGCGGGATGATCGCGGTCACGCGCCGCCGGCCGGAGCTGGGTCTGCTCTTCTGGGTGGCCGCGCTCGGGATCACCGGCTCGGTCGCGGTCGCCGCGGCCGAGGTCGCCGGCTTCCGTCCGCAGCAGCTGGTCATCCCCGTGACCTTCGTCGTCATCGCGTTCGCGCTCCACGTCTTCCTCGCGGCGCGCGGCGTCCGCGGCGACCAGCTGCTCCTGCCGATCGCCGCCGCGCTCACCGCGATCGGCCTCGTGCTCGTCCAGCGGCTCGCGTCGAACCTCCTCGTGCAGCAGCTCTCGTGGACGCTCATCGCGGCCGGCGCCTTCGCGGGGACGATCCTCATCCCACGCGATCTCACCGCGCTGTCCCGCTTCAAGTGGACCTGGGCGCTGCTCGGCGTCCTCCTGCTCATCTCGCCGTTGCTTCCGGTCATCGGGCGCGAAGTGAACGGCGCGCGGATCTGGCTCGGCGTCGGCACGGTGACATTCGAGCCGTGGGAGGCGGTGAAGATCCTGCTCGTCATCTTCTTCGCCGCGTACCTCGAGGAGTTCCGCGAGGTGCTTGCGCAGACGCAGCGGCGCTTCGGACCGATCCCGGTGCCGCCGGTCCCGTACCTCGTCCCGATCGTCGCGATGTGGGCGATCGCCATGGTGGTGATGGTCTTCGAGAGGGACCTCGGCGCGACGCTGCTGTTCCTCGGGATCTTCCTCGCGATGCTGTACCTCGCGACCGGCGAGGCCTTCTACACGCTCATCGGACTGGCGCTGCTCCTCGTCGGCGGATTCGTCGCGTACCACGTGTTCGCTCACGTCGCGGCGCGCGTCGACATCTGGCTGCATCCGTTCGCGGAGGACGTGCGCTTCGGTATCGGCTATCAGCTCGTGCAGGGTCTCTTCGCCCTCGCGAACGGTGGCCTCTTCGGCGCCGGCCTCGGCAACGGGATGCCGGACCGCATCCCGGTGGTGTGGAGCGACT
>VBEZ01000073.1 GCA_005882255.1 Chloroflexota bacterium
CACCGATCGCGTACGTCGTGCACGCGCGCGGCGGCGCGTTGCGCGAGCTCGTTCGTCTGCCGGCGCCCGTGGGTCTGGACCCCGACGCCATCGTCGTCGAGCAGACGACGTACGCGTCGAAGGACGGCACGGAAGTGTCGATGTTCCTCGTGCACCGGCGAGACGTGTCCCCGACCGGGGCCGTGCCGACGGTGCTCAACGGTTACGGCGGCTTCAACATCTCGCGCACGCCGCAGTACATCGCCGGCGCGGCCGCGTGGGTCGAGGCCGGAGGACTCTTCGCGCTTCCGAACCTGCGGGGCGGCGGCGAATACGGCGAGCGCTGGCACCAGGACGGGATGCTCGAGCGCAAACAGAACGTCTTCGACGACTTCCACGCCGCGGCAGAGACGCTGGTCGCGCGTGGTTGGACACGGCCCGGGCGCATCGGAGTTACCGGCGGCTCGAACGGCGGACTCCTGACCGGCGCGGCGCTGACGCAGCGGCCGGAGCTCTTCGGCGCCGTGTACTGCGCGGTCCCGCTGCTCGACATGCTTCGCTATCAGAACTTTCTCATCGCGCGCTTCTGGATCTCCGAGTACGGCACCGCGGAAGATCGGGAGCAGTACCGGTGGCTCCGCGCCTACTCGCCGTATCACCACGTGCGCGAGGGTATCCGCTACCCCGCCGTCCTCTTCACCACCGCCGTCGGCGACAGCCGGGTCGACCCGATGCACGCGCGGAAGATGGCCGCATTGCTCCAGGCACAAACGGCCGAAGACCCGGACGCGACGGTGCTCTTACGCGTCGACCACGATGCCGGTCACGGTATCGGGAAGCCGCTCGACAAGCAGGTGGACGATCTCGCGGACCAGTATTCATTCCTCGCGTGGCGGCTGGGCCTTCAGCCGGCAGCCTCGGCTATGCTCGATCGAAGGTGAACATCCTCCGGCGCCTACGCGAGCAAGCGAAGGACTACGACTGCAGCGTCTGCGGCGCGAATCACGCACGGTCCGAGATCCGGCTCCTCGGCAGGCTCGAGGCGGCCTGGATCGTCCGCGTCACGTGCTCGCGATGCGAGACCTCGATCAAGCTTCTCGTGTACGCCGATCGCGAACGCATCGCTCTCGCGCCGCCTGGCGAGCGGCCGCTGCGCTCGCGGCGGCCTCCAATCTCGCTCGACGAGGTCCTCGACGCGCACGAGTTCCTCGACCAATTCGAGGGCGACGTGCCCTCGCTATTCGCCGCCAAAGGAAAGGTCGTCGGTTCGACCGAGGCCTAGAAAATGGCGAAGAACGCGGTCATTACCGGATGGGGGTTCTACGCGCCTTCGCGCGTGATGACCAACGCGGAGCTCGAGCGGATCGTCGACACGTCCGACGAGTGGATCACGTCGCGCACCGGCATCCGCGAGCGGCGCATCGCTTCCGATGGCGAGACGACGTCGTCGATGTCGACGCGCGCCGCGCGCGTCGCGCTGGACCGCGCGCGGCTTCGGCCTCAGGACGTGCAGATGATCATCGTCGGCACCTGCTCGCCCGACTACGTGTTCCCGGCCACCGCCTGCATGGTCCAGAACGATCTCGGCGCGACGAGAGCCGGCGCGTTCGACATCGAGGCCGCATGCACGAGCTTCGTGTCCGCGCTGGCGGTCGCGCGCGGTATGGTCGTCTCCGGCGCGATCCAGAACGCGGTCGTGATCGGAGCGGAGACGCTCTCGCGCTTCCTGAACTGGAAAGACCGCACCACGTGCGTGCTCTTCGGCGATGGAGCCGGCGCCGTCGTGCTGGAGGCGAGCAACGCGTCCGTCGGCATCGAGTCCGTGATCCTCCATAGCGACGGATCGCAGGCCGAGAAGCTCATGATCCCCGCCGGCGGCGCGCGCATCCCGGCGACGCAGGGGACGCTCGACCGCGGCCAGCACCTCATCACGATGCAGGGCGGAGACGTGTTCAAGCTCGCGGTGAAGTCGATGGCCGATGCGGCGGAGGAAGCGCTGGCCGAGGCCGGTCTCGGTCTCGACGACATCGCGCTGATGGTCCCGCACCAGGCGAACATCCGGATCATCGAACAGGTGGCGAAGCGCCTGCACTTCCCGATGGAGCGGGTCTTCGTCAACATCCAGCGTTACGGGAACACCTCCGCGGCGTCGATCCCGATCGCGATCTCCGAAGCCGAGGCCACGGGGCGGCTGCGACGCGGCGACAAGGTGCTTCTCGTCGCCTTTGGTGGGGGATTCACCTGGGGCGCGTCCGTGCTCGAATGGTTCGGGGCGCACGACGGCGTGCGACCGCCGGGTCCGCTCGAGCGCGCCCGCGGCGCGATCGAAGATGTTGTCGAGAGGGTGCGACCGGTCTGAGCGAGGCCCGATGAGGGACGGCAGGCAATCGGAGACGGCGGGCGCATCGCGAACGAGAGTCGAGCCCGCGGCCCGACGCGAGGGCAGCAGATGCGGGCTAAGGCGGGCCCGTTTCGAGAGAGCGATGCGCCCGCTGGCGATGCCGCGAGTGCTGCCGCTCTACGGCAAGCGATTGAACCAGAGCAGCGACAACCCGCCCGCGATGATCGACAGCACCGCGCCTATTGACAGAGCGGTCGAGTGGTGGAGAATGCCCACTGCGTGGTGAGTAGTGGGGAAGGGTGGGGCATCCTCCCCCAAGACGAGAAGGGTAATTGGACGGCTATTTCGCGGGCGAATTCGCCCATTCACTCGACGACAAGGGCCGCCTCGCCATCCCGGCGAAGTTCCGTCTGCGGTTCAAAGAAGGAGCGGTCGTGACCCGTTGGGTGAGCGGTGGGGAGTGCCTCGCGGTCTTCCCCGAATCCGAATGGGTCGCCCTCAACGCCGACATCACGAAGCGCCCGCGCACCGATCCCAAGGCGACGCGCTTCCGGCACTTCATCCTTGCAGGAGCACATGAAGCGGATCCGGACGCGCAAGGGCGCCTCACCATCCCCGCGCACCTCCGCGACTACGCGGGGCTCAAAGACCAAGCCGTCGTCATCGGGAACTCCGACCACCTCGAGGTCTGGGAGCCCACGCGCTGGCGGAGCAACCTCGCGCGCGTCCAAAGCGAGATCGCTGACGACCTCGCGGATCTCGGGATCTGACCGTGGAACTCCAGCTGGTGGTGACAGGGATCACTCCGATGGGAGGCTTCATGAGCCGGTTCTCCTGGCCGAAGTACTCGCCCAACTTGATCCCCGCGAAGGTGGCCGCTTTCTCGATGGCACGGTCGGAGCCGGCGGCCACGCGGAGGCCATCCTGGAACGCACCGGCCGCACCGGCCAGCTCATCGGCCTCGATGTCGACCCCGCCGCGCTCGCCGAAGCTCGTCGTGTCCTCTCCCGATTCGGTGAGCGCGCGGTCCTCGTTCGCTCTAACTTCGCGCTTCTCGACGTCGTGGCCTCTGGTCACGGTCTCGCGCCGCTCGATGGGATCCTCCTCGACCTCGGTCTCTCCTCGCTCCAGCTCGCAGACGAGCGGCGAGGCTTCAGCTTTCGCGCGGAAGGCCCACTGGACATGCGCGCCGACCCGGACCTCAGCGTCACGGCGGCGGACATCGTGAACAGCTGGGACGAGCGCGAGCTGCGCCGCGCGTTCGGCGAGCTCGGCGAGGAGACCGAGGCGGGCCGGGTGGCTGCCGCGATCGTTCGCCGCCGCACCCGCGAGCCGTTCCTCGCCGCCGATGACCTCGGCCGCTTCGTCGCGGGCGTGAAGCGGCAGCGTCGGCGCGGCATCGATCCCGCGACGCGCGTCTTCCAGGCGCTACGTATCGCCGTGAACAACGAGCTCGAGAACCTTCAACACGGCCTCGAGGCCGCCATGCGAGCCCTCCGCCCTGGCGGGCGTCTCGCGGTCATCTCCTTCCACTCGCTCGAAGACCGGATCACGAAGCAGTACTTCATCCGGGAATCGCGCGACTGCATTTGTCCTCCCCACCTCCCCACCTGCGTCTGCGGGCATCGCGCGGGTTTGCGTGTCGTTACCCGGCGTCCGCTTCGTGCGGACTCGGCGGAGGTCGCACGCAACCCGCGCGCCCGCAGCGCAGTCCTTCGCATCGCGGAGAAGATCTCCTGATCGCCGCGCAAGCGGTCAGGGCGGCGCCGATGCGCCGCCCGTTCGAGGCGCGCTCGCGCCGGGGGCACGCCGTGCCACGCCGACGGCACGCCGCCGGGGCCACCTGGGAAGTACGCACGTTCGTCGTCGTTTCGGCGGCGATCTGCGCGGTCTTCCTCCTCGTCGTGCTCTACCTCAGCCAGGCGACAGCGGTCGCGACGCGCGGCTACGAGACGCAACGTCTCGAGAGCGTGCGCGACGAGCTGCGCCGCCAGAACGCCCTCCTCGAAGTGGAGAGCGCGCGACTCGATTCCCCCGCGCGTATCGAGGCCGAAGCGAGGCGCCTCGGTCTGGTGCGCGCCGCAGCCGTCCCGGTCGTCCAAGCGGAGCCGATCGCAGCCAGGCGCTGACGTCGCGGGAGGCGCTGCTGGGGAGCGAGCGCCTCATCACGGAGGAGGAGTGACGGAAGGGATCTCGCCGAGCCGTCTGCGTGTCTTGTTCGCGCTCTTCGCTGTCGCGACGCTGCTGCTGTCGCTGCGCGTCGGGTATTGGCAGACGATCGGCCGCACGGCACTCCTCGAGGGCGCGACCGATCAGCTCCGCAGCGAGCTCGTCGTCGAAGCGCAGCGCGGCGTCATCCGAGATCGGAGCGGCGCGGTCCTCGCGACGACCGTCGACCTCCGCTCGCTCTACGCGATCCCCAAACGGATCGCCGATCACGCCGACGCGGCCGCGAAGCTCGCACCGGTCCTCGCGACGCCGGCCGCGACGATCCGCGCCGCGCTCGACTCCGGCGCGGAGTGGCTCTACCTGAAGCGGCGCCTGCCCGAGCCCGTCGCGCGCGCGGTCGAAGCGCTCGCGATCACCGGCCTGGGCTTCGAGCCGGAGCCGAAGCGCCTGTATCCGAACGACGCGCTGGCGGCGCACGTGCTGGGCTTCGTCAACGACGACGGCGTCGGTCAGTACGGCGTCGAAGGCGCGTACGACAAGGTGCTGCGTGGCGTGCCCGGGAGCCTCATCGTCGAACGCGACCCGAAAGACCGCGAGCTCGCGCTGGGACTACGCACCGCGATCGCGCCGAAGAACGGCGCGGACCTGATGCTCACGATCGATCTCGTCGTGCAGACCGCGGCTGAGAGCGCGCTCCGTCGCGCGATCGAGCGCGAGAAGGCAACGAGTGGGTCCATCATCGTGCTCGATCCGCGCGACGGCGCGATCCTCGCGCTCGCGTCGGCGCCGACGTTCGATCCGGCACGCGTCGCCTCCGCTGACCCCGAGGCGCTGCGCGACCGCGCGGTCTCATGGTCGTATGAGCCGGGCTCGACGATGAAAGCCGTCACGATCGCCGCGGGTATCGACACGGGCGTCGTCACGCCCACGACAACGTACGAGGACAAGGGCTACGCGATCATCGGCGGGCGACGGCTCAACAACGCGCAGGGCAAGGTGTACGGCACGACGACGGTGACGCAGATCCTCGAGCGCTCGGCGAACGCGGGCGCGGTCTTCGTCGCGTCGAAGCTCGGACAGGATCCGCTGTACCAATACCTCCGTGCCTTCGGATTCGGGAGCCCGACGGGCATCGATCTCGCGTCCGAGGCTTCGGGCGCCGTGCGCCCGCTCGCGCAGTGGTATCCCGTGGACGTCGGCACGATCGCGTTCGGCCAAGGCATCGCGGTGACGCCGCTGCAGCTGGCGATGGCATACTCCGCGATCGCGAACGGCGGCACCCTCTATCGGCCTTACGTGGTGGCGGCGACGCGCGATGCGGACGGGGAGCACCGCACCGCGCCCGCCGCCGTCCGCAGTCCGATCACGCCTGCGACCGCGGACACGCTGCGCACGATGCTGGTGTCGACGGTCGATCGGGGCATCGCGCACGGCGCGACCTTGCCCGGATACAGCGTCGCTGGAAAGACGGGCACCGCGCAGATCCCGAGCGATGACGGTCGCTACCTCGACGATGCGTACATCTCGTCGTTCGCAGGCTTCGTACCCGCCAGCGATCCGCGATTCGTCGTGGTCATCGTCATCGAGCGGCCGCAGACGAAGCTGCTCGGCACGATCACGGCAATGGACGCGTTCCATGACCTCGCGATCGACGTGCTGCGGAACGCGCGCGTGCAACCGGACCGGCCCTGATCGCTCGCTACCATTCGCTGGTGTTCACGCTCGATCAATTACTCGCCGCGAGCGGTGGGCGCGTGATACAAGGCACGCCGCGCGCTGACGAGAAATTCGTCGGCGGGGCGTTCGATTCGCGGATCGTGCAGCCGGGCGAAGTGTTCTTCGCGCTTCGCGACCAGCGTGACGGACACGCATTCGTCGCGGACGCGTTCGCGCACGGCGCACGCGCCGCTGTCGTCGAGCACGCGGTCGACGCACCTGATGACGCGGTCCTCGTCGAGGTGTCGCAGCCGCTCTACGCGCTGCGCCGTCTGGCCGACGTCTTGCGTGACGCCAATCCGATCCCCGCCGTAGGTATCACGGGCAATGTCGGGAAGACGACGACGAAGGAGGCGACCGCCGCGGCGCTTGGAGCGCGTTACCGCGTCCTGCGCACCGCCGCGTCGTTCAACAACGAGATCGGCGTGCCGCTGACGTTCCTGCGCCTCGAATCCACACACGAGGTCGCGGTGATCGAGCTCGGCTTCTACGTGCCGGGTGAGATCGCGGACCTTTGCCGGCTCGTGCGCCCGCGCGTCGGGATCATCACCGAGATCCCGGCGATCCCCGTCCACTTCGCCCGGACGCCGAACCTCGACGCGATCGCCGCGGGCAAAGCGGAGCTCATCGCATCGCTGCCGGACGATGGGATCGCGCTGCTGAACGCCGACAGCCCGCGCGTTCGCGCGCTCGCGTCACGCACCAGGGCTCGCGTCGTCCTGTTCGGCGAGAGCGGGGACGCGCAGCTTCGCGCGACCGACGTGCGCGCGGAGGGGCTGGCTCCGCTTCGCTTCGTCGCGCACTACGAAGGCGAGCATGTCCCCGTCGTCGTGCCGATCCCCGGTCGCCAGCTCGTGCCCGCCGCGCTCGCCGCGCTCGGCGCGGCTCACGCGCTCGGTGTTCCGCTCGCGGAGGCGGCCGTCGCGCTTGGGACGCTGGAACAGCCCGTGCACCGCATGGAGGTGCGCCGTGGCCCCGGTGTCACGGTCATCGACGACAGCTACAACGCGAGCCCCGCGGCGGCCGGGGCCGCGCTCGCCGTCCTGCGGGACGTGAAGGGCCGGCGTATCGCGGTGCTCGGCGACATGCTCGAGCTCGGGTCGTTCTCCGCCGACGCGCATGACGCCCTGGGGCGAGACGCGGCGCGCAGCACCGACATCCTCATCGGCATCGGCGAGCTCGCGCGCACCTCCGTCGACGCCGCGCGCGCGGCCGGGCTGGCCGAGGCGTATTGGGCCAGCGAGCCGGGTGAGGCGCTCGTGGTGCTGCGGCGCGTGCAGCAGCCCGGCGACACCATCCTGGTGAAGGGCTCGCACTCGCTCGCGCTCGACCGGCTCGCGGACACGCTCGTGCGCCCGGTCGCGGACTAGTGACCTAGGTGGAGATCCTCGCTCTCGGTGTGTTGCTCTCCGCGTTCCTGCTCGGCCTCGTCCTCGGCGCGCCGTACATCCGCGCGCTGCGGCAGTTCCGGATCGGGCAGAACATCCGCCCCGAGGGTCCACAGACCCATTACGTCAAACAGGGCATCCCGACGATGGGCGGCGCGCTGTTCATCGGAGTGACGTGCGTCCTCTGGCTGTTCGTGCTGCTACTGCTGCCGCAGAACGAGCGCGACGTGTTCATCCCGCAGACGATCGTGCCGATCGGCGCGCTCGTCTCCGTCGGCGTGCTGGGCGCGATCGACGATCTGGTCAACGTGCGCTACGGCTTCGGCATCCGCGGTCGCCACAAGCTCGTCTGGCAGACGATCGTCGGACTCGTCGGCGCGATCTACATCCAGCGACACTTCGGGGTCAACGGCGTGTACGTCCCGCTCGTCGGCGAGGTCCAGATCGGCGAGGTCGCGTTCGTCGCGCTCGCGCTGTTCACGATCGTGGCGATGTCGAACGGCGTGAACCTCACCGATGGCATGGACGGTCTCGCGGGCGGGACCGCGGTCTTCGCGTTCCTGTCCGTCGCGTTCATCGCCGCCGCGCGTGGGTTCCCCTGGCTGGTCGTGTTCTGCGCCGCGATCACCGGAGCGATCCTCGCGTTCCTGTGGTTCAACGTGCATCCGGCGGAAGTGATCATGGGCGATACCGGCGCGCTCGCGCTCGGCGCGACGCTCGCCACGATCGCGCTCACGACGGGTTTCGTGCTGTTGCTGCCGGTGCTCGGCGTGATCTTCGTTGCCGAGACGGTCTCCGTCTTGATCCAGGTCGGAGCCTTCAAGCTCCGCGGCAGGCGGGTGTTCCGGATGTCTCCGCTTCACAACCACTTCGAGCTGATCGGCTGGGCCGAGGAGAAGGTCACGATCCGTTTCTGGCTCATCGGTGCGGTCGCGGGGATCGTCGCGGCGATCCTCGCGTACGCGACGCCGAAGTGAGCAAGATCGCGCGTTCCACCGCAGGTGCGCCGAAGAAAACGTGGCGCGGGACGTGGGTCGAGCGCGACGGCATGCTGTGGTCGCCGCTGCTCGGATCGCTCGGTCTCGTCGCCGGCTTCACGACGCGGGCCCAGGGAAGCCTGGCGGGGTCGCGCCACCCACTCGAGGAACAGGCGCGGAATCGTGCGGCGCTCGCGCGGTCGCTCGGTTTCGATGGCGTCACGCGCGTGAAGCAGGTGCACGGGAGGGATGTCGTGCGCCGCGACGCGCCAGCGGAGCCGTGGCCGAGCGCGGACGCGCTGTGGACGGATCGGAAGGCCGTGCTGCTGGCGGTCGCCGCGGCCGACTGCGTGCCGGTGCTCGTCGCCGATCCGGAGGGACCCATCGGAGCCGCCCACGCCGGCTGGCAGGGGACGACCCTGCGAGTCGCCGAAGCGCTGGTGGAGGCGCTGGTCGCGGGAGGCGCGGCGCGCGAGCGGCTCGTCGCGTCGCTGGGCCCGGCGATCGGACCGTGCTGCTATGCCATCGACATGGAACGCGCCGCGGTCGTCAACGAGCGCATCGGCGAGGCCTGCCTGCGCAAGGTGAACGACCGGGTCGTGATGGACCTCTGGGCGGCGAACACCGCCCAGCTGCGCTCGGTCGGGGTGACGCGCATCGAGATCTCCGGTGTGTGCACGCTCTCGGGGGACGCGGACCTCTGGTCGTATCGCGGCCGCGGTCCGGACGGCGTCTACGGCACGCAGCTCGGCTTCATCGGGAGGCTCGCGTGAGCCTTCTCTTCGATGCGGAGATCGGCCGCGAGGACTTCCGCGGGCGTCGCGTGACGATCGTCGGCCTGGGCAAAGGCCGAACGGCGTCGGGTCTCGCGCGCTTCCTTGTGGCGTGCGGCGCACGCGTGACGGTCACGGACGCGCAACCTCGCGAAGAGCTCGCGCAAGGGCTCGCCAGACTTGGCGACACGCCAGTCGAGATCGTTCTCGGGCCGTCCAGCGACGACGCGGCGCTCGCGGACCCCGATTTTGTGTTCGTCCTCCCCGGCATTCGCCCTCGGTCCGCGACGATCCTGCGGGCACTGAATCGGCACATCCCCGTGTTGACGGAGATCGGTCTTTTCTTCCGTCTGTGTCCCGCGACGATCGTCGGCATTACCGGTACCAAAGGGAAGACCACGACCACCACGATGATCGAGCTCATCCTCTCGCGCGGACCGAGG
>VBEZ01000031.1 GCA_005882255.1 Chloroflexota bacterium
TCGTCGAGTCCGACGCCGACGAGCAGCGCGCGCTGCGCCGCCTCGCCGACGAGCTGATCCAGAAGGGCGACGATGCGCGGCACAACCTCACCGAGGCGAACCTGCGACTGGTGGTGTCGATCGCGAAGAAGTACATCGGTCGCGGCATGTCGTTCCTCGATCTCATCCAGGAAGGGAACATCGGGCTCATCCGCGCCGTCGAGAAGTTCGACTACCGGAAGGGCTACAAGTTCTCGACCTACGCGACGTGGTGGATCCGTCAGGCCATCACGCGCGCCATCGCGGACCAGGCGCGGACGATCCGCATCCCCGTCCACATGGTGGAGACGATCAACAAGCTCATCCGCGTGTCGCGCGGCCTGCTCCAGGAGCTCGGCCGCGAGCCGACGGCGGAAGAGATCGCCGAGCGGATGCTCATCACGCCGGACAAGGTGCGCGAGATCGTGAAGGTCTCGCAGGAGCCGGTCTCGCTCGAGACGCCGATCGGCGAAGAGGAGGACAGCCACCTCGGTGACTTCATCCCCGACAACCAGGCGCTCGCGCCATCGGACGCGGCGTCGCACAAGCTCCTCAAGGAGCAGGTGGAGAGCGTCCTCGAAGGACTGACCGGTCGCGAGCGCCGCGTGCTTCAGCTTCGCTTCGGTCTCGAGGACGGACGGACACGCACGCTCGAAGAGGTGGGCCGCGAGTTCAACGTCACGCGCGAGCGGATCCGCCAGATCGAGGCGAAGGCGCTGCGCAAGCTGCGTCACCCGAGCCGGAGCCGCAAGCTGAAGGACTACCTGGAATAGAAGGACGCGGGGTCGATCAGGGCGAGCTCGAAAGACTGAGCTCGGCCCTGCGCCTCGCGGAGTCCGCGCTCGAGGAAGCCCTCGAGGCAGCGGAGAATCTCGGTAACTTCGATCGCCGCTTCGACGTACCGCGCGCGATCGGCGGCGCGCAGCGCCTGGTGCAGAATGCGAACGAAGCCGTCGACGCGGCGCGCAAGACATGAACGAGACCCCGGTGCCGATCAACGCCGGGCTCAGCCGCAGGCGCGACGCGATGTGGGGCATCCTCGGCGGCGTGCTCGGCGTGCTGGTGGGCGGGGGGTCCGCGGCGATCGGGGTCTTCATCGAAGGCGCCGACCCGCTGGCTCCGAGCTCGCCGTATCCGGCGTTCTTCGCGAAGCGTCAACTGCTCGCCTACGACTACTTCCTGCTGTCCATGATCGTCCTCGGCGCGGTCATCGCCATCACCGGAGCGGTGCTGGCGCGACGGAGCCGGTTCCCGCGCACCGACACGCTCGGTGCGCTTATCGCGAGTGGGGTGCTGCTGCTCCTCGGCGGTGTGCTCCTGTTCACTCGTCTGGTCGCCGTCATCCGCGGGGTCTGATCGCGCCAACATCACTGGCATGCGTTGGCTGATCGGCAAGCGCCTCCTCGACATCGACGTCGGTTAGCTACGCGAGCTCGCGCGCGCGTTCCCCCGCACGGTGGTCGACGCCGGAACAGGTGACGGTCGGTATTCGCTCCATGTAGCGCGCACGAGAGCGGACACCCTCGTGATCGGAGTTGACGCCTCCGCGGATGCCCTTGCGTACGCCTCGCGTCGAGCGGTGCGACATCGGCTCCCGAACCTCGTCCTCCAACGTCGACGTGGCCCGGGTCTCGCATGCGTGTCGCACGCGTGGCTTCTCCCTAGGTCAGCGGCGCGTCCGTCGCGCGCGGTCAGCGACACGAGTGCTCGCAGCGACATCGCGCGCACGGACGTCGACCTGGCGCACTCGAGCTTGGCGAAAGCGACTTGACGTCGGAGGCACTCGACCGGGTCTACTGCTGCGGTTGGTGCGCGGCAGCGCGCGAGCCTAGCCTCCGGTAACCTCCCGTTGACAGCCGCTGACGGAGGTCCTATGGCGGAACATGGACCGGTTCACGAGGAGTCGCGCCTCGAAGAGCACAAGGTCTACGCGCTGCTGGCGATACCGATCTTCATCGTCACGATCTTCATCATCGGGCTGCTCACGTTGTTCGGGACTTCGCCGCGGCCTTAACGCGCGGGACGCGCTCGTGCGCCCAGCGCTGCTACATGTCTGAGGCAGGTCGCGCGATTCCATCAGGCGGTCACACAATCGCCATGTCTGTCGCCGTCACGTCAGTACATCGATGGGACGCCTGCCTGTTTATGTACCGCGACTAGTACCGAGGTACTAGTCGGATTCGCTGGGTCAGGGGGGTAATTCAGCCTGCGGAGCGTCTCATAGCAAATCAGATTAGGCGTGAGACCGTTAGGCCCGAGAAGCAACGTTCTTGTGAAGAACCTGGAACGGTTGCGTAACAGGAGGTAAAGGGAATTGTCTCTCAAGCACGCGATCGGTCTCACGTCTGCTCTTTTCCTTTCATTGTCTCTTCTATCCGGGATCGCCGAGGCCGGAAAGGGCGGCGGGCACGTTACTACCACCGGAAGCGGATCCTTGAGCCAAGTTCTACTCGACTCGACAGACGGTCTTGCGCACTTTGGGCAGCACGCGACGTACACCCTCACAACGACCCTGACCTACCCCTACGTCAACCAGAAGTGCTACGTGAACGGCGTCCTCGTCAGCAACGACTGGCGTGGCTTCTTCCCTGGCTCTCTTAGCACCCAGACGTTCACACTGGGCGGATCGCAGCTCTGGCAGAGCGGAGCCGCCGACTGCACGGCATACCTGGTGTTCCAGACGCAGAAGGGCTGGAGCTCCGTCGCGTCGACGGGCTTCCACGTCTACCCATAGCACGAGTACGAGTCTTCACCGGAAGAAACGAGGAGGGCGGCCGATCGGCCGCCCTCCTCTGCTGCGTGCTGGTCGCCTAGCCGGTTACGGGAAGATGGTCCCCGGACCGGAGTCGTCGGTGAACGTCAGCACGACGTTCTCGGTGCAGTCACTCTGCCGTCCGGTGTGCGCGGTGTCGCCGGTGGCGTAGGTGACTCGCCAGTAGTAGGTCCCGTTGGTCGAGGCGTTCACAGCGAAGCTCGAGTTGGTCGTGTTCAGGGTCACGCTGTGGGTTCCGCCAACGTTATTGAATGTCTGCGTGTAGGCAGTTGCGCCGCGCGCCTGGCAGTTCGCCAGCGAGCTGTAGAGAGAGAACGTCACGGTCCCGGTGCTCGGAAGGTTGTCACCGCTAACGGATGAGGTGATCGTGGCGGAGTCCTGCGGGTACGTCTTCTGAGCTGTCGAGATCGAGGTCGGGATCTGCCTGACTGTGACAGCCTCATTCGGATCGGTGCCGCAGGCGGCTCCGGTCTTCGCGAGGGTGTTCGGCAGGTTGCCGCTGTAGTTGGCGATCCAGGTGTACTGGCCGGGAGCGGTCGGGGTGTAGCTGACCGGTCCGTACGTGGCGTCGCCGCTCACGCTCACCGCGATCCCGGCTGACGGGAATCCGGCCGCGAGCGTCGTGCACTGATCTGGACCGTAGAGGAAGAACGTGATCGTTCCGTCGGCCGGGGCGCCAGCCGTGGTCGGGTTGATGACCGGGGTCCCTGGCTGGTTCGCCGTGTTGCCGAGGTCTGCTGTGTCGGTAACCGGGTTCCCGAAGTCGACCGGGCCCGATCCCGCGTGGGTCACGAGCGTCGGCTGCCTCGGAGTTACGTTGAAGCATTCGCCTCCGGTGGCATCGGTGGCGTTCGGAACGCCTTGCGTCGCGGAGGTGAAGTCGCCCCGCCAGCAGTACCGACCCGCGGACGTGATCGTGGCTGCCGCCGATGTCAGCGGCTGCGACGTTCCCTGGTTGATCGACTGCGAGTCGACGAGGGTACCGCCGCTGGTGCAGGTTGCAGTTGACGTGGTGTCCGTACCAATGAAGCACAGGTGGAAGTCGTATGTCCCGCTCCACGTCGACACTCCGGTGACCGTCACTGTCGCGCTGTCGGTGACGCTGACGATTCCGGACTGCGGGATCTGCGTCGAGCCGCTGATCGACGGCGTCGTCGTCGTGCTCGAGTTGCACTCGCCGAGCTGGCCGCGGGCGTAGTCGAAGATCGTCGCGGTCAGGGATTGCGAGGAGCGGGTGTCGCCGACGAAGACGTTGAAGCAGTGGCCTCCGAGGTTGGTCTTTGTCAGGTTGAGCCCACCCTCGAAGAACTCAGAGACTTGGAGGGTGTTGCCAACACCGTCGGTCTTGTTCGCCGTCAGCCATGGGGTCGTGATCGCCGTGTTGATCGCGAGGGTGCCGGAGTTCGTGGTGGCGCAGGTCGCGTCGCCTGGTCCCGTCGACTTGCAGTCGACGCCGTGGGCGACGGAGGTCGTACCGAGCGTGCCGGTGGCGTCGCCGTTCCAACGGTAGACGTCGATCGTGCTGACGCCTCCCCCCTTGGTGAAGGCGGAGACGACCAGCAGATCGCCGTCCACGTGGTTGCCGGTCCATGGCGTGTTGCCGCCGGCTGATGCGCAGTCCGCTTCGTCCTGGAGGAACCAGAAGGCGACGTTCGCGTCGCCGGTGTTGGCATTTCGTTCCAGAGCGAAGTACAGGATCTGGTCGCCGTTCCCAGCTGTGAACGCCGCCGCGTACGCGTTCATGACGTCATCTTTGCTGAGCAGGTTGTTGGCTGTGGCGCACTGCCACCCTGGGGTGATGTTCAGCGTGTCCTTGCTACCCGTCGCGAAGGTCGTAGCGTCGGACGTGTCGAACGAACCGTTCGTCTTTGTGTTGAAGTCCCTGTGAAACGCTGCCGCGGAGAAGCCAGCCGGCAGCGGCGATTTCTTGGCGCCTGTCGAATCGAACAGGCTGTCCCAGTCGATGGTCTGCGGCGTGCCGCCAATGTTCGTCGTCGTGCTCGCGCTGACGTCCCCGTCGAGCTGGAACGCGAAGTCGTGCACCGCGAGTGCGAAGCCTGGCGCCAGCAGCATCGACACCAGCGCCGTGAGCACGAGAATTACGACAGTACGGCGTGGTCGCCGGCCAGCTGTCGGCCACTTGAAATGGATCATGGCTTGCCCTCATTTCTTGGAGTCTTTTGAAGATGCCGACGGCGGCGCTCCGGCTTCCCCCTCCGGCGGGCGCGCGGAACGGACTTGCCGACCCCGGCGGCGAAGCGCTCACCTTGGCTCGGTCCTGGTCATCCGTCGATACCGAATGCCCACCATGCGCGAGAGCCGTTGCGTACTCAGAACTAGGTATGCCCCAAAACGATTTCGCGCGATCGCCGTCAAACCTCGATGCCCGTTGCGCGGGCTTGCGCACCTGCTAAATTGCGCGTTGACCGGCCGTTTCGCGGCCGCGCACGGGTGGGGGAACAAGTGGGAGCGGGCCGGAACGGCGGACCGCGGGTGGCGGTCCTTGATCGTGTCGGGACGATCGTCTCGGTGCTTCGCCGCGCCTGCCCGGGGATCTCATTCCGGTCGGTGAACTCCCGGCGTGAGCTGGCCAGCGATGAACGCCTGGTGATCCTCGCGGCTTACGCGACGGCCGATTGGGATGCGCTCGCCCCGCTCGCGCGCCGTTCGAGGACCGTGGTCATCTCCGCGGCGCATGGACGTGCAGACGCGGAGAGAGCCATCTCGGCGGGCGCATTCGGCTGCCTGGACCTCGAGGTCGGGCCGGCCGCGCTCCGCCGCGCGGTTCTTGGCGCGCTGCGCGGGGAGCTGGCGTACTCGCGAGCCGCGACCGGACAGCACCTGCGCTCGAAGCTCGAGGCGACCGTCCTCGGCGCGTCCCGCGCACAGGTGCTGACGCCGCGTCAGCGCCAAGTCGTGGCGCTCATCGCGAGCGGGCACTCCGACAGAGAGATCGCGAGCGCGCTCGGGATCGCAACGACGACGGCGCAGAAGCATGTCACGAACGTCCTGCGGCGGCTTCGGGTCCCGAACCGCGCGGCCGCCGCCGTCGCAGTGTTGCAGATCGCCTAGGCCGCTACCGTGACCAAGACCCTCACCGCACCGCTCGTAAACTTACGTCGTGCCCGAGCAGCGCCCACGGCCGTCGCGGGAGTCCCTTTCGCCGGACGATTTGCGGCTCGTCAGACGGATAGAAGAGCTCTACGGCCCGACACGCTGGAAGTGGGACGGGTGGAGCGGTGCCCCGGAGGCGTTGCCTACAACGAGCTCGCACCGTCCGATGCGCAAACGCGCTCCCTCCTCGTCGCTCGTCCTTCGCACACTGCTCTTGTCGGTGCTGGGGCTTTTCTTGTTGTATGTGGCGGTCGGTGATCGCGACGCGCTCGGCCAAGCGCTTATGGAGCCTTTGAGGGCCGCTGGCATCGTTCAGCCGACGTCCGCACCCCCATCCACTGCCGAGTATCTGCTCGCGCTTCAGACGCTTCGGATTGGCGAAGTTCCCCCGCCCAGCGACGCCACCGTCCGACAGCTGAAGGATGTGCTCGATCAAATGGCGCTCAAATGCAACGAAGATCGGTTCTCGCTGGCGAGGGCTGTTCTCGCCGCCCGCGACGCGTTCGCGGCTCGCGGCGTTGAGGCATCGGCTCTCTCGATCCTCACGCAAGCCAACGCGACTGTGCCTGATCAGACACGTCAGCAGTGGCCGACGAACTGTACCGATATCGTCAATCGCGTCGCTCGCGCCGACTAGCTGCCGGGCGACCATAAGGCGCGAACGCGGACATCGCGGATGCGTTGATGCAGCGACTGCCTCGTCCGCTCGACGTGCCCAATCGCGTGCCCGTGGTCGCGGCGACGATGAGGCGATGATCGTTAGCGGCGCACCGCTCGCGACGTGCGCGCCTTCGCCGCAGCCCTTGCGCGCGCTCCGGCTTTCGATACGGCAGCGGTTGCCACACGCGTGCCCAACCGCGGTCCCACTCCTCGACCCGCGCGTCGACGAGCGCGCGCCGCACCGTCTTCGCGTTCGCCGCGAACGCCGCGAGCAGCCGCGCATTCGTGAGCGGATCGGCTTCGAAGTGGAGCCCGATCTCGATCGTGCCCAGCTTCTCGCGTGGCCAGACCTCGTAGTGCAGCGCTTTGTTCCCGTACCACAGCTTGCTCTGGAACGAGTACGACTCCCATTGGAACTCACGAAGCTCGGCCGGAACACGCTCGCGCACGAGCGGACGCACGCGCCGCAGGCACTCGGCGGACTGCATCAGGGGATCCGCGCGCGCAGCGCGAGGTCCAGGGTCCCGGTCAGAGCCGGAATTGCGAGGCCCGCGAGTGCCGTGAGCGCGAGCACACCGCGGCGCGTCGGCACGGCGACGACGCCCCAGATCCAGTTGGCGAGCAGCGAGCCGAGGATGAACAGCGGAACGCCGGCGAGCGTTCCAAGTGGAGTGCCTTCCCAGATCGCCGCCGTGGTGAACGCGAAGCCGACCGCAGCGAGGGGCCAGACCGCGGGACTCCCGCGCCGGTCGCCGCCGATTGCGACGACGACGGCGGGGATCAAGAACGGAATGAGCGTGCTTGTCCAGCTCAGCAGCGCCGAAATACCGATCGTGAGCCAGCGGCGCGCGCTGAACGAATGCAGCAGGCCGAGCATCATCCCGGCCGACAGCGAGATGAGCGGGACGAACAACGAGTTCGATCGGTCGATGCCCGCGACCAGATAGATGCGCGTCGTGTGCTGGAAGGCCGGCTCGGCGGCGAGCACCGGGATACGAGACACGTACCGGACCACCTCGGGCGACAGGTTCGTCGCGAGCGGGCCCGCGAAACGCTCGGCTGAGGTGGCGGCGATGAGGTATCCGAACACCAGGGCGCTCGGCCACCCGATCGGGCGCCACTCGCGCAGCGCGACGCGACACGAGGTGATGCCGAGGAACGCGACGAAAAGACCCCAGCCGAGCATCGAGTGGGGGAACGACCACCCTGTTTCGTCGAGGCCGAACATGGTGTGCCAGATCGCGTCGATCATGCCGGCCAGCGCGACGACGGCGAAGCCGGCGCCCGCGAGGCCGATCGCGCCGGGGATCGGGAAGGGAACGATGGGAAGGCGGAACGTCGGCCCGAACCAGCGGCGCAGATCCGGGGTGAACGCGAGGTAGGCGAGCGTGATCGTCGCGCAGAGGTGCATCGAGTAGATGAAGAGGTGCGGCGGCGAGAAGAAGTCTTCGAACGCGTGCGTCGCGTGCCATCGGCGATCCCAATCGAAGCCGATGCCGAACGCGAGGAGGTCGAAGACGACGGCGAGCCACAGAAGTCGGTACGCGATCGCGATGCCAGCGTCTTCGCGCACCGGTTCCACTGCAGTGATCCCGCTCGCGCTCACCTCGTCGCAACGCTAGAGGCGCGCCCAGCGAGTCGCATCGCTCGCTGTTCGCATCTGCCGCGATAGCCTAGAATCCCGAGAGCATTTACTCCCTGGTAGCTCAGTGGTAGAGCGAGCGGCTCCGTGGTCAAGGGCAGCCCCTTGGGGAAACTCAGGGGTGTTACTGGGTGAATTGCGGGAAACCTACGGCGTGTTGTCGCCACGGCAATCCGCAGCCAAGCCCGGACGAAGGTCTGGGAAGGTTCAGAGACTATGCGCCCGGCGCCTAAGGCCTGCAGGGCTATGGCGAAGAGATAGTCCACGCCCGCGGGAAACCGCGGGGTTCTGTGTAACCGCCAGGTCGGAGGTTCGAATCCTCCCCAGGGAGCAGTCAGATCCAAGCGAAACACTCAGCATCTCGAGCGCGGTGTCCTTGGCGTTCCGAGCTCGTTCGGTCTTTTGCGCATCACTCAAGCCGGAGATTTGACGGGCCAGCCGATTAGAACTAATGTTCTAGTGTGCTGCTGACCTGTGAAACGTGCGGAAAAGCGTTCTCAGATCGGCCGACCATCTTTGGAAAAGAGCGCCATCTCAACGGTCGAAAGCAATGTCTGGAGTGTCTGCCATTTCGACCGCGTCGCAGCCCGAGGTTCGTGGCGCCACGTCAGTCAAAGCAGCTTCGGTGCGAGGCTTGCGGAAGGCTCTTCGCGGCCAAACAGATGATCGATGGCAAGGTCCGAAGTCTGTACCGACGACGGTTCTGCCTCAGTTGCTCGCCGTTTGGAATCCACAACACTTCGGGCCGACCACCGGGCGATCTCGATCCTGACGAGCTGCTCGCACACCGCCGGAAACGTCGCAACGCCAAGACATACCGGTACTTGAAAAAGCGTCGCCGACAGTTGAAGGCGCAGCTCGTCGCGATTCGCGGAGGTCAATGTTCCAATTGCGGTTATTCCGGCCCGGCCGCGGCGTTCGATTTCCATCATCGTGATCCGAGCTCCAACCGGTTTGCGATCGGCACCTTCACGGGCACGTGGAAGGCGCTGTGGGCTGAAGCCGAAAAGTGCGACGCGCCGTGGTGGGCTACCGTCGCCGATTGAAGGTCCGCGCTGTTGACTACGTGGGCGGTCGTTGCGCGGGCTGCGAGCGGACTGGACCACCAGCGCTGTTCGACTTCCATCACATGGACGCAAAGGACAAGGGTTTCGGGATCGGTCAAGACGGTATCCCACGGAGCTGGGAGAAGGTCGTCGCCGAGCTCGAGAAATGCGTGATGCTCTGCGCGAACTGCCATCGCGAGGTACACGCGCGCGTTCGCGAACTTCGACCCACGCTCCTCGGCCTGGCGGAGGACGCTCTGCCCTACGTCGCGTAGACACGCGCGCGGCGTGGCACTATCGCCGCCGTGGATGGCCCCTTCTTCGAAGACTTCACGGCCGGCACGACCTTCCGCTCATCGATCGGTCGCACCATCACCCAGGCCGACAACATCCAGTTCTCCCTGCTCACCAACAACTCGAACGAGATCCATTTCAACACGCATTACGCCGCGCAGACCGAGTTCAAGCGTCCGCTTGTCAACAGCTTCCTCACGCTCGCGACCGTCGCGGGCATGATGGTCCCGCAGACGAGCCGCTGGGGGTTCGCTCTCGGAGTGGGCGAGGTCACGCTGCCGAATCCGCTCTTCGAAGGCGACACGCTCTACGCGGACTCCGAGGTGCTCGAGGCGCGCGCGTCACGTTCGCGTCCGGGCTGGGGCATCGTCACCGTGCGCCAGCGCGGCATCAAGCAGGACGGCACGGTCGTCCTGATCGCCAAGCGCACCTTCATGGTCCCGACGCGCGCGAACGCGCCGAAGCCGCACTTTCCCGAGCCGCGCGGGTAGATGGACTTCGGCCGGACCGACGAGCAGGAGTCGATCCGCTCGGCGGTGCGCGCGCTCTGCGCTCGTTTCCCCGATGAGTACTGGCGCGAGCTGGATCGCGCGGGCGAATACCCCGAGCGATTCGTGCGCTCGCTCACCGAGGCCGGCTGGCTCGGCGCCCTCATCCCGACCGAATACGGCGGGGCCGGGCTCGGCCTCGCGGACGCGGCGCTCATCATCGAGGAGATCAACGCGTCCGGCGGCAACGCCGCGGTCGCGCACGCGCAGATGTACACCATGGGCACGCTGCTGCGGCACGGGAGCGACGAACAGAAGCGGCGCCACCTGCCGCGTATCGCGAAGGGCGAGGTGCGCCTGCAGGCGTTCGGCGTCACCGAGCCGGAGGCCGGCTCGGACACGACGCGGATCAAGACGATGGCGACGAAGCGCGGCGACCGCTATGTCGTGACCGGGAAGAAGATCTTCATCTCGCGCGCGCAGCACTCCGACCTGCTGCTGCTGCTGGCGCGCACAACGCCGTACGACGACCTCGCTGACAAGACGCAGGGCCTCTCCGTCTTCCTCGTCGACCTGAAAGGCGCAATCGAGCGAAAGCGCGTCGTCGTGCGCCCGATCGAGACGATGTTCAACCATCACACGACCGAGCTCTTCATCGACGAGCTCGAAGTGCCGGCATCCGATCTCATCGGCACTGAGGGCCATGGCTTCCGCCACATCATCGACAGCTGGAACGCCGAGCGGATCCTCATCGCGTCGGAGTCGCTGGGCGACGGACGCTGGTTCGTCGAACGCGCCGCGGCGTACGCGTCCGGTCGTGTCGTGTTCGGCAGGCCGGTCGGATCGAATCAGGGCGTCCAGTTCCCGCTGGCGCAGGCGCACGCTCAACTCGAGGCGGCCACGCTCCTGCGCGACAAGGCCTCCTGGCTGTACGACCACGGCCGCAGGTGCGGCGCGGAAGCGAACATGGCCAAGCTCCTCGCCTCGCAGGCGGCATGGGACGCCGCGAACGCGGCCATCGACGCGTACGGGGGCTACGGTTTCGCGCGCGAGTTCGATGTCGAGCGCAAGTTCCGCGAGACGCGGCTTCTGCTCGTTGCTCCGATCAGCAACAACCTCATCCTCGCGTACATCGGTCAGCACGTTCTGGGGATGCCGCGGTCGTATTGATGGACGCGCCCCGGCCGATGCGGTCGCTCATGTTCGTTCCCGCGCACCGCGATCGCATGGTCGCGCGCGCGCTGGGGCTCGGCGAGTTCGGTCCGAGCGCGCTCGATGTCGCGATCCTCGATCTCGAGGACGGCGTGCCGCCGGCGTCGAAGGAGGAAGCGAGGCGGGCGCTCGCGGAGACGCTCGCGCGCACCACGCGGGGCGGACCGCTCCGTTTCGTGCGCATCCAGCGCGCGCTGAGCGATGCGGGCGAGGCCGACCTCGACGCCGTCGTTCGCGCCGGGCTCGACGGCATCGTCGCGCCGAAGGTGCGACGGGCCGAGGAGATGGCCTGGCTGGCGGACGCGCTCGACGCACGCGAACGCGCGATGACGATCGCCACGGGTACGATCCGAATCATCGCGTCGATCGAGAGCGCGGCCGCGCTGGTCGACGCACCGCGCATCGCCGCGGCGTCGGACCGTGTCGTGGGCCTGGCCTTCGGGTCGGAGGACTTCGCGCTGGATCTCGGCCTTCCGACGAAGCGCGAGGGCGAGGCCGCGGAGCTTCTCTACGCGCGCTCGGCGACCGTCGTCGCTGCCGCGGCCGCGGGAAAGCTCGCATTCGATGGCATCTGGCCTGACATCGACGACGCCGCGGGTCTCCGCGCCGACAGTCTCCGCGCGCGCCGCCTCGGGTTCGCCGGCAAGACCGTCATCCATCCCGGGCAGATCGCGGTCGTCAACGAGGTCTTCAGCCCGAGCGACGCCGAGATCGACGAGGCGCGCCGTGTCGTGCGCGCGTTCGAGGAAGCGCTCGGTCGCGGCCACGGCGCGGTCGCGCTCGGCGGGCAGATGCTCGACGCACCGGTCGTCGACCGCGCGCGGCGCGTTCTGCGCGCGGTCGACCGCAAACCCTAGGCTGCGCGCATGCGGCTCCTGACATTCCTGTCCGACGACGGGCCGCGCGCCGGGACGTTCGTCTCGGATGGCACGATCATGGCCATCCGCGATCTCGTGCCCGGCGGGCCGCTCGACATGCTCAGGGTGATCGAGCAGTTCGAAGGGTTTCGCAAGGGCATCGGAGACGCCGCCAAGCGCGCGCGCGGAGGCGTCGATCCGTCGAAGGCGAAGCTGCTCGCGCCGATCCCCGTGCCCCGACGCAACGTGTTCTGCGTTGGGTGGAACTACGCGGAGCATTTCCAGGAGGGAGCGAATCTTCGCGCCGGAGAGGGCGCGCCCGGGCAGCAGGAGCTCCCGCAATATCCCGCGCTCTTTTCGAAGAATCCCGCGACGGTAACGGGCCCCGACGCCGGTGTGCTGTTCCCTGCGCCACACTCGGATCAGCTCGACTGGGAGGTCGAGCTCGCCGTCATCGTCGGCCGACCCGGTCGCGATATCAGCGAAGCGGACGCGATGGCGCACGTCTTTGGTTACACCTGCGCGAACGACGTCTCGGTCCGCGACGTGCAGCGACGGCACGGCGGCCAGTGGTTCAAGGGAAAGAACTTCGATACGCATCTCCCGATGGGACCGTGGATCGTGACCGCCGACCACGTCGATCCGTCCGCGCTGCGGGTGCAGACGCGCGTGAACGGTGTGACCAAGCAGGATTCGAACACGCGCTTCATGGTCTTCAAGGTCCCGCGTCTCATCAGCGAGTTCTCGGCAGGCTGCCGACTCGAATCCGGTGACATCATGATCACGGGGACGCCTCAGGGCGTCGGCTTCGCGCGGAAGCCGCCCGAGTTCATGAAGATCGGCGACAGCGTCGAGGTCGAGATCGAGGGAATAGGGGTGTTGCGGAATCGTGTTGTGGGGAGGACGTAGATGCCCGGTCAGATGGTGAAGTTCCCGGCGAACGGCGGCACCGCGGATGGCTATGTCGCGACTCCTGCCGCGGGCAAGGGGCCTGGGGTGATCGTCATCCAGGAGTGGTGGGGCCTCACGGATCAGGTGAAAGGCGTCGCCGACATGTTCGCGCGCGAGGGGTTCGTTGCGCTCGCGCCGGACTTTTATCACGGCAAGGGCGCCAAGATCGGTGAGCCCGACAAGGCTCAGAAGCTCATGATGGAATTCTTCCAAGCGGATACCGCGACCAAGGATGCGAAGGGCGCGGCCGAATACCTTGCGAAGCATCCTGCGGTCACGAGCACCAAGGTCGGCGTGATCGGGTTCTGCATGGGCGGCTTCCTTGCGCTCCTGGTCGGCAGCGTCGCCCCTGACAAGGTCGCCGCGGTCGTCGATTGCTACGGCGTGGGCCAGCGCATGCCGGACTTGAAGCCGCTACGGGGCATCCCCGTCCTCGGCATCTTCGGCGGCAAGGACCATTCCGCGGCCGAGTTCGCCGCCCTGGAGAAGGCCGCGAAGGAGAACGGGGTGCCCTTCACGAAGTACACGTACCCGGAGGCCGACCACGCGTTCCTCAACGAGCAGCGCAAGGACGCCTATCGGCCCGATGACGCGAAAGACGCTTGGAGCAAGATCCTTCCGTTCCTCAAGAGCAACGTGCGCAGATGAGCGCGACCCTGTCGCCGATAAACAGCATCAACCCCGCGAGCGCGGAAGTGCTCGCTCGGTTCGACCCGTTCACGCCGGACGAGGTCGATCACGCGCTCGACCAGGCCGAGGACGCCTTCATTGCCTGGCGTGAGCGTTCGTTCGAGGAGCGAGCGGTACCGATGCGCCGGCTCGCGGCGCTGCTGCGCGAGCGGGCGGACCGCTACGGGCGCCTCATCACGCTCGAGATGGGGAAACCGATCGTCGAGGCCCGCGCGGAGCTGGAGAAATGCGCCTGGGGCTGCGAGCACTATGCCGAACACGCGGCGCGATATCTCGCCGACGAAGTCATCACCACGAACGCGAGGAGGAGCCTCGTCGCGTTCCAGCCGCTCGGCATCGTTCTCGCGGTCATGCCGTGGAACTTTCCGTTCTGGCAGGTGATCCGATTCGCCGCACCGGCGCTCATGGCCGGCAATGCCGCGGTGCTCAAGCACGCCTCGAACGTGCCGCAGTGCGCGCTCGCGATCGAGGAGGTCTTCCGTGACGCGGGCTTCCCCGAGGGACTGCTTCGCACGTTGCTGCTGGCTGGCTCGCAGGTCGAGCCGATCATCGACGACCCGCGCGTCCGCGCGGTCACGTTGACGGGGAGCTCGGACACGGGTTCGCGCATCGCGCAGCTCGCGGGTCGCGCGCTCAAGAAGACCGTGCTCGAGCTCGGCGGGTCCGACCCCTTCATCGTTCTGGCGGACGCGGACCTGGGCCAGGCCGCGAAGATCGCGACCCGGGCGCGCAATCAGAACACCGGGCAGTCGTGCATCGCGGCGAAGCGCTTCATCGCCGTGGAGTCCATCGCCACCGACTTCGAGCGGCGTTTCGCCGCCGAGGTGGCTGCTCTCCAGGTCGGCGATCCACTCGACACGCAGACGCAGATCGGCCCGCTGGCGCGCGAAGACCTCCGCGAGACGCTCGAGCGGCAGGTCCGGGAGTCCGTCGGCATGGGCGCCCGCGTCCTCACCGGCGGCGGGCGCGGCGACAGGAAGGGCTGGTACTACCAGCCGACCGTCTTGGCCGACGTCACCGAGAACATGCCCGTGTTCAAGGAGGAGACGTTCGGCCCGGTGGCCGCGGTGGTACGCGTCCGCGACGCCGACGAGGCCGTGCGGGTCGCGAACGACTCCGCCTACGGACTTG
>VBEZ01000032.1 GCA_005882255.1 Chloroflexota bacterium
GCGCTGCGCGCACGCCGCAGTAAGGCTCAGACGTTCGGCGTCGCGGGCAGGTGCTCGCGGAAGTGGTCCTCCAGGAGCGCCACGCTGTCGTCGAGGTCGAGCGATCCGTCGAAACGCTCGGAGCGAAGACCGAGCTCGGCGCACGACGATACGATCCGCGCGTCGAGCAGTACGTCGCGCGCGCCTACGTTGAGGAGCGCGCGCTCGCGCTCGACGATGCCCGGGAAACGTTCGCGCTGACCGAGGCCCCAGCGCCGGGACGCCACGATGTCACGGCGCTCCGGCGTCGGAACG
>VBEZ01000033.1 GCA_005882255.1 Chloroflexota bacterium
TCGCCGCGAAGCGCGTGCTCGAGCTCGACTTTCCGGGTCTCGAGATCGGCGTGGCCGAGTACGCCGAGGGTCCGACCGGCTGCACCGTGTTCCACTTCCCGCGTGACGCATCGATGCACATCGACGTTCGCGGTGGATCGCCCGGCATCAACGGTGAGCACCTGACGCTGATCAACGCGATCTGTTTTGCGGGCGGATCGCTGTACGGGCTCGAGGCGTCGACGGGTGTCGCTGCGGAGCTCTTCGCGAAGCGTGGTTACTCCACGAAGTGGATGGACATCGCGCTCGTGTCGGGCGCGATCATCTTCGACTACGGTCGGCGGCCGAATGCGATCTATCCGGACAAGGATCTCGGCCGCGCCGCGGTGCGCGCGCTGCGGCCGGGACGGTTCCCGATGGGCGCGCATGGCGCTGGTTGCTCGGCGACCGCGGGTCACGGCGAGACCGCGGAGCTGTCGGGGCAGGGCGGCGCGTTCCGCGTGGTCGGCAAGACCCGCATCGCGGTGTTCACGGTCGTCAACGCCTACGGCGCGATCGTCGACCGCGCCGGCAGGGTCGTGCGCGGGAACCGTGGCCAGGACGGCCGGCGGCAGCACGCCACGGACGTGCTCAACGCGACGGGCGCGTACTACCCGCCGACCGAACCGCGGTCGCGCAACACCAATCTGACCTGCGTCGTGACCGATCAGCGCCTCGACGCGCTCCAGCTGCGCTCGGTCGCGCGACAGGTGCACGCCTCGATGGCGCGCGCGGTCCAGCCGTTCCACACGCGCTGGGACGGCGACATCCTCTACGCGTGCTCCACCCGGTCGATCGACGACCCTGCGCTCGACGAGGTCAGCCTCGGCGTCGTCGCCTCGGAGCTGGCGTGGGACGCGGTGCTCGCGTGCTACGACGAGTAGCCCTGGTCCTCGCCCTCGCGACGGCGACCGCATGTCAGCAGGCGCAGCTCCAGGCGCCGTTCGCGTCGCAGCCGCCAGCGCAGCTGCCGCTGCAGCTCGAGATCCCCGACGGGTATCGCGGCTACGTCGTGCTCCAGTACGCCCTGGCCTCATGCGCGGTCCTGCCGCGACGCGACGGTTACACGGTGATCCGCTTCGCCGACGACGGCCGCGCGTGCACGTCGGAGACGAAGGTCGAGACGACACTCAAGGACACGGCGTTCTATATCTCGCCGAGCGGTGAGCACACCGGCGAGCTGCTCGGCTTCGACGTGGATTTCGAGCAGCGGCAGGAGGCGACGCACCGGATCATCGGGACGGTCTTCGCGGTCGCCCCGGATCCGTTCGTGATCCAGGCGATCGACCAGTGCCGCTGGGAGGACGCACCGTGCTGGGAGGGACTGCGCTCGCGGTAGACACAGCTCTGATGCGCCTTCGACCGGCGTGTACGTTGATATAGGTGTGATGCGCATCGTCGTGGCCCTCGCAGCGCTGGCCGTGCTCGTGCTCTCGTGCACGCCCGAGCAGTCACGTCCGAGCGAAACGCCCGCGCCGTCGACCGCGCGCCCTGTGCTGGGACCGGTGCTCGTGAAGTACCCCGTCGCGGCGAAGTTCGGCGAGCAGGGCATCCGCGTCTCGCCGAACGGGGAGATGGTGCTCGTCGTCGAGCGCGAGGGCTTCGTGCAGACGATCTACGACCTCGCCGGCCGCAGCCTCGCGTCCGCGAAGTTCGGCGAGATCGGCATGAATCCGTTCTGGCTGCCGGACTCGTCGGGGGTGCTCATCGGGCGGCGCGTCCAGCGCGAGGCGGGCGGTCCGTTCCTTGTCGACGTCTCGATCCTCGAGCCCGACGGCAATGTGCGCGACATCGCGCAGCGCGTCGGCTATCCGCGCGCCGAAGGGCAGCTCGTCTCACCGGACGGCCAGCTCCTCGCATTCGACACGCCATGCTGTCCGTCGAGCGTCGTGGTCGTTCCACGAGTCGGCGGCGCGGCGCGCGAGATCGCGACGGCGCCGACGCCGGTGCATGTGCTCAGCTGGGACGCCCGTGGCCACGTCGTCTACTGGGGCGGCGGCGACGCGATCGACGCCGCGGGCGTCGACGGGACGCGGTATCGCGTCCCGCTGGGCCTGCCGAACGGCGTCAGTGCGATCGACATCGCGCCGGGCGCCCGCACCACCGACGCCGAAGCGACGGTGCTGTCGATCCAGGCCGACGGGCCTTTCCCGGGCACGACGCAGGGCAACACCGCCGAACGCACGCTGGTGGCCCGCGAGCTGCGTCCGTATCAGAGCGACGTGCCGCTGTTCACGCGGCTGACGGCGCACGAGGCACTGACCTACGCGCTCGGCGGCGTGCTGGGCGCGTACGACATGACGACCGGGGTCACTCGCACGCTCACCACGATCAAGGACGAGCTCGGCTTTCCGCCGACGGCGATGTCCGCAGGGATGCTGATCGCGAGCCCCGGCCGCACCTGGATCCGCGTGCTCGACATCGATCGTGACGATCAGTGGCACGACACCGACGTCGGTCGGATCCTGCAGACCGCCGGTTACGCGCTCTCGCACGGCCGCTTCCTGCTCTTCGACGAGGACGGCGTGCCGTACGTGCTGGATGGTGTCTCGGCGCGCGCCGCTCCCGCGCGCGTGGTGGTCGCGGCGAGCGCGCCGAATATGGCGACCGGGACGGTCCGCGTCGCGCGGAACGGCACGCTCGGGAAGAAGATGGAGCTCGCGTGGCGCATGAGCGACGGCGCTCCGCAGTCGCTGGACTACTTCGGTGGGAGCCTGGTCGTGATCACCTTATGGAAGCGAGCCTGCGTCGTCTGCACGCAGCAGCTCGGGCTGATGTCCGATGCGACGATCGGCGCGAGGGTCGAGATCATCGCGATCGGCATCGACGAGACCGAGGCATCGGCGCTCGACGCCGCGAAGGATTTCCGGCGGTTGCGGCCGCTCGTCGGCAGCAGCGACGTCCTGAAGGACATCGGCGCGAACCTTCTGCCCCAGACGTGGGTCCTCGACAGCGATCATGTCGTGCGGCAGGTGATCTTCGGGACCCTCACCTGGGACGCGCTGGTTCGCGCGCTGACCGCGGCGTCGAAGACCCGGCTAGCGTTCCGCGATCGGGATGTAGCGCTTTCCTAGCGGACCGGTGTACTCGGACTCGGGCCGGATCAGCCGGTTGTCGCCGTGCTGCTCCATGATGTGCGCGCTCCAGCCGGCGATGCGTCCGAGCGCGAAGATGGACGTGCCGAGATCGGCGGGGATGCCGAGGAACGTGTAGGTCGTCGCGGCGTAGTAGTCGACGTTCACCACGTTGACCTTCGCGGCGGCGCTCGGCGACATCTTCGGACGCCGCTCGGCGATCGCCTTCGCCAAACGCTCCTGGATCTCGAAGTACGGCTTGCCCTTCCAGTCCTTCGCGAGCTCCATCGCGAACTTCCGAAGATGCTTGGCGCGCGGGTCCTCGGTGAGGTACACCCGATGTCCGAAGCCTGAGAACTTGTATTTCTGCTGGATCGCCTTGTCGACGAACGTCTCGACGTGGTCGGGCGAGCCGATCTCCTCGAGCATCTTCATCGTCGTGTCGGTGGCGCCGCCGTGCAGCGGTCCCTTGAGCGCGCCGAACGCGGCGGTCACGGCGGCGTGCATGTCCGCGTTGGTGCCCGCGACCACGCGCGCCGTGAACGTCGAGGCGTTGAGGCCGTGCTCGGCCTGCAGGATGAAGCAGGTATTGAGGATGTCGGCGGCGCGCGGATGCCCATCGTCGACGCCGGCCATGCGCGCGAAGTTCGCGGCGTGGTCGAGAGACGGGTCGGGCGGGACCGGCTGCTCGCCGCGTCGGCGCCGCATGTAGGTCGCGAGGATCGTCGGCAGCTTCGCGGTGAGACGGATCGCCTTGCGATACTCGGCCTCCGGTGAGTTGTCGCCTTCGGCCGGGTCTTCGACCGCGGAAGCCGACGCGACCGTCCGCAGAACGTCCATCGCCGTACCGCTCTCGGACATCTCTTGCAGGATCTTCCGCAGGAACGGCGAGAGCGTGCGGTGCTTCACGAGCTCCGCCTTGAAATCGCGCAGCTGCTCCTTGGTGGGAAGGTCGCCGTTCAGCAGCAGGTAAGCGACTTCCTCGTATTCGGCCTTCGTGGCGAGCTCGTCGATCGAGTAGCCGCGATAGACGAGGCTGTTGTCCTCGACCTTGCAGATCGCGGTCGTCGTCGCCACGACGCCTTCGAGCCCGCGTGTGGCGACCTTCGCGCGGCTCTCGTCGGTCACCTTCCGAGTGTCGCATAAAGGTGTCGGTCGGCCGACCGATGCTGGCTTGCCCCCCTTTGCCCTCTTGCCTAGCCAGGGGACCGGGAGTACAGTCGCGGCCGCAGGGTCAGTCGTCACTAAACTTTGTGGGGAGAACGAAACGGACGCGGCGGGGCCGCGTTAGGGACCCTAGGGTGCCCGCCATCAACTGAATGCCCCTCATCCCACCCACCAGCGGAGGGCGGCGGCCATCGGGCCGGCGCCCTTTCGCTATCTTGGACCAGAGCGCACGGGAGATTGGGTGAAGGCAGGAGCAGCGGTTCCAGGGCGTCGTCCCCGCGTCTCACGCGACACCTATCGGGCGACCGCGCGCTCGGTCGGGATCGCCCCACGCCTCCGCCGGCGCACCGTCATCCTCGACGTCGCGATCCTCGCGGTCGCCGGCGCCTTCCTTCTTCTCACCGGACCTCTCATCGGCTCTGCCGTGAGCGACGGCGTTCGGCAGATCACGGAGGGTGTGGGTCAGTCGCTCGGGGGCCAGCTCGGCACCGCTCAGATCGAGCTGCCGAGCAGCGGCGGTAACAGCGTCGGCGGTGCCGAGCCGGTGGTGAACGGCCTGCCCGACTTCACCCGCGATACCGCGCTCCAACTCTCAGGGCGCGTGCCGTCTTTCGCGCTGGCGCCGGGACGGAGCGTGGAGATCGTGCTCAATGCCGCGGTCATCGCGGACGCGACGATCGATGACACCGGAACGTTCGCAGCGTCGCTCACCTTGAAAGATGGAGCGAACGCGATCGGCCTCACGCTCCTCTCAGGGAAGGATGTGATCGCGCGCTCCGCCTACACGGTGATCCTCGACCGACAGCCGCCGACCCTCGACGTCATCGGACCGGTCGACAACTCCACCGTCGATGGACCGAACGTCGTCGTCCAGGGGACGGCCGAGATCGGTGCGACGGTCACCGTGAACGGACGCACGATCGTGCCCGGCCAGGACGGCTCGTTCAGCGAATCGTTCACGCCGCCGGTCGGCCCCGTCGCGATCACCGTCGTCGCCCGCGACCGCGCGGGGAACGAAACGACGAAGAAGTCGAGCGTGACGCTCCGCGCGCCGACTGCCGCAGCGACGCTCGTGACGGTCACGCTCGATCGCGCGAAGGTGCGCCCCGGCGAGATCGTGAGCGCTCTGATCCGTGTGACCGAGAACGGTGCCGGCAAGGTCGGCACGCTCGCAACCCTGTCGGTGGGTGTCGTTCCGATCGGCAGCGCCGCGACGGACGTGTTCGGCAACACGCGCATCGCATTCGCCGCGCCGCCGAACGAGGGTGATGCCACGGTGGTCGTGTTCGCGGCCGGGGCTTCAGGGAGGACCGTGCTCACCGTCGCACGCTGAGCGCCGGGTCCGGGTGCCCGGCGATACTGCCCCGATGACCTCAGCCGACCTCGTCCTCTTCTCGCTCCTCGGTGGTACCGCACTCCTCCTCTATGGGGTGCGTCTGGTCGGCGAGGGCCTGCAGCGCGCGGCCGGAACGCGTCTCCGGCACGTCCTCTCGACGCTCACCGGAAACCGGCTCAAGGCCCTCGCGGTCGGCGCCGGCGTCACCGCGGTCCTCCAGTCGTCCAGCGCCACCACCGTGATGCTGGTCGGATTCGCTTCGGCCGGCCTCCTCTCGCTGCGACAGACGATCGGCGTGATCCTCGGCGCCGACGTCGGTACCACCGTCACGGTGCAGCTCCTGGCCTTCGATCTCCTCGCGGTCTCACCGCTCGTCGTGTTCCTGGGGTGGGTGACCTCGGCCATCGGACGCGGGACGGTCCGCTACATCGGTCAGGCGGTGCTTGGCTTCGGCTTCCTTTTCCTCGGCATGAAGCTGGTTGCCGACGGCACCGCGCCGCTCGCGACGAGCGGGCTGTTCCGCGAACTCCTCACGGCCCTCACCGGACAGCCGCTCATCCTGTTCCTCGTCGCGGCGGTGTTCACGGCGCTGGTGCGCTCGAGCGCGGCGGTGATCGGTCTCGCGTTATCGCTCGCCGCCAGCGGGATCATGCCGCTCTCGGGCGCGATCCCGATCATCTTCGGCGCGAACATCGGCACCGCTGCGACCGCGCTCTTCGCCGCTATCGGTCAGAACGCCGAAGCGCTGCGCGTCGCTGCCGCGCACGCCGCTTTCAAAGTGGTCGGCGTGATCCTGTTCGTACCCTTCGCAGGCCTGTTCACCGACCTCGTCGCCCAGACCGCGCCTGACGTGCCGCGACAGATCGCGAACGCCCACACGCTCTTCAACGTGATCCTCGCCGCCGTCTTCCTGCCGTTCACGAACATCGCCGCGGATCTCTTCACGCGACTGGTGCCGGACCGGGCGACGAAAGCGACGGGCGCCATCTATCTGAACCCGCAGACCATCGACACGCCGGCCGTCGCGCTGGGCCAGGCCCTCCGCGAGACGCTGCGCATGGGCGACGTCGTCCTTCAGTCGCTGCGCGACTCGCTCACCGTGCTCGAACACAACGACGAAGGGCTCCAGCGCGAGGTCATCTCGCGCGACGACGTCATCGACCGCCTCGAGGAGGACATCAAGCAGTTCCTCATCGGCGTCGGCCAACAGCAGCTCACCGAGGAGCAGGCGGAGCGCGAGACCGCGCTGATCTTCGTGATCGCGAACCTCGAGGAGATCGGCGACGTGATCGAAAAGAACCTCATGGAGCTCGCCGCCAAGAAGATCTCCGGGCACCATGTGTTCAGCCAGCAGGGCTGGTCGGAGATCCGGGAGCTGCACTCCAAGGTGCTCGAGAACCTCGAGCTCGCGATGTCCGCGCTCG
>VBEZ01000034.1 GCA_005882255.1 Chloroflexota bacterium
CTCGCGCTTGCTCTTGCGAACGCCGGTGTCGCGCTCGATCCAGTCGAGCACCGGGATCTGGCCGATCGCGGGGATGACCGTGTCGCACTCGATCGTGAAGTTCTGGCCCTCGACCGGCACCGGACGGCGCCGGCCCGATGCGTCCGGCTCGCCGAGGGCCATGCGCTGGAACTCGACGCCGCCGACGCGGCCGTTCTTCTCGATGATCTTCACCGGAGCGGCGTAGAAGTCGAGCTTGATGCCCTCGTGCTCCGCGTCGTCGACCTCGCTGTAGTGCGCGCCCATCTCCTTGCGCGAGCGCCGGTAGACGACGGTCACCTCGGCGCCGAGACGTCGCGACGTGCGCGCGCAGTCGAACGTGGTGAACCCGCCCCCGATGACGACGACGCGGTTGCCCTTCCCCACCGGGACGGGATCGCCCTCGGCGTTCTGCCGGAGGTAGTTGATCGCCTCGATGACGCCGGGAAGATCCTCGCCCGGGACGCGCATGGGATTGCTGCTCCACGCGCCGATGCCGAGGAACACGGCGTCGTATCCCTGCGCGAGCAGCTGGTCGACGTTGAAATCACGGCCGAGCTTCTTCCCGCCCTTGAACTCGGTGTCGCGCAGCTGCCAGAGTGAGTTCAGCTCTTTGTCGAGCTTCACCTTCGGGAGGCGGTACTCGGGGATGCCGTAGCGGCAGATGCCGCCCTGCTTGTCCATCATGTCGAACACCGTCACGGCGTGACCGTTCAGCGCGATGTAGTACGCGGCGGTCATGCCCGCGGGTCCGGCGCCGACGACCGCGACGCGCTTGCCGCTCGCGACCTTCTGCGGGAACGGCGTCGGCGCGACGTCCATCTCCATGACGAGCTCGCCGGTGTAGCCGTGGCACTGGCAGATCGCGATCTCTTCTTCCACCAGGCCGCGGCGGCACACCTCCTGGCACGGCTTCGGGCAGACGAGTCCGAGCATGTAGGGGAACGGCAGAACTTCCTTGACGAGGCGCGCCGCTTCGACGTGCTGCCCCTTCGCCATCAGCTCGAGGTAGCCGGGGATGTCGATGTGGGTCGGGCAGCTGATCTGGCACGGAGGCATGCAGTACGCGTTGTGGTCGCTGAGGATGTACTCGAGGTTCTGCTTGCGCAGCTTGAACAGCGCGTCGGAGCTCGACACGATCTTCATGCCGGGCTCGACCGCGATGTGGCACGAGGGGAGCGGGCGGTCCTGGCCCTCGATGTCGACGAGGCACATGCGGCACGCGGCGGCGGGCGCGAGCTTCTCGTCGTCGCAGAGCGTCGGCACGTTGAAACCGGCGCGCTGCGCGGCGCGCAGGATCGCCTCGCCCGGGATCGCGGTGACCTCTTGGCCGTCGATGGTGATCGTGCACGTCGGCTGGCCCGACGGGATCTCGCCGGTGTGCGAGACCGTGGGGAGCTGCGATTCGCCGGGCTGGATGTAGCGCTCGAGGAGGCTCATGCGGTGAGGACCATCGTATCCGCGACGAGCGCCGCGGGCTCGTACTCGGGCCGGTGCCAGATGAGATCGCCGTCGCGGTCCCAGATCGCGAGCGGATAGCCGCGCTTCTCGGTGTACTCGATCCCGCCGAGCTCGCGCCCGACGTGGACCTCGCCGTCGAGGATGAGCTCGCGTCCGTCGACGCGGACGAACCGCTGGTCGTTCTCGGAGTCCTTACGCGTGTCGACGACGAGCGACCCCGTCACGCGGATGAGCGTCGTCTCACGCCGGAGCAGCGCGTGCGCGCGCTCGACGGTCGCGATGATCGACGCCGTCGTGAGCGAGCCGATCACGAGCCCGGCCGCGAAGATCCGCCAGTCACCGCGCGACAGCAGCGCGAGGTAGAACGCGATCAGTCCACCGACCACCCAGTACTTCCACTCGTTGCGCTCGATCTTGACCGAGAGGTACTGCGCGAGCGCGCGCCGCTGCTCGGCGTTGATGAGCGTCGCCGTCCGCGAACGCGGCCGCGCGTTGATGCACGGCTCCCAGCGCCCCAGGTGGCGCCAGACGCCATCGGCCCCTTTCTCGATGAACCCGCTGCACGCCGGGCAGGTGTCGCTCACGGCTGGGCCATCGTCTCGTACCGGCGCGCCCGCAGCGTCGTGCACGTACCCGTGGGGCACCGCCCCTCGCTGATGTGCGCGCGGTAGTCGTCGGGAAACTCGCGCAGCGTGGTGCGCAGGATCGATGGCGCGGTGATGCCGAAGCCGCACAGCGAGAACTGCTCCATGTGATCGCCGAGCTCGGTGAGCCACGGCAGGTCGGTGTCCCGACCGAGGGACGATGAGACACCGTCGAGGATCCCCTGAACGCGCTTGGTGCCGACGCGGCAGGGAACGCAGATGGCGCAGCTCTCCTTCGCAAGGTACGCGAACAGGCGGCCCGCTTCGCGCACCATGCAGACGTCGGTGCCCAGCGCGCGCACCTGGCCGGAGCCGAGATGCGTGCCTGCCGCCTTCAGGTCCTCGTAATCCAGCTTCGTGCTCCGCCGCGCCGCCGCGAGGATGCCGCCGGTCGGTCCACCGACGTGAATGGCCTTGAGCTCGGCGCTTGCGCCGCCGGCACGGTCCAGGATCGCGCCGAGCGTCGTTCCGAGCTCGACCTCGTACACGCCGGGCTTCCTGACCGCTCCGGTCACCGACACCAGCTTCGTCTCGGCGGTCGCGCCGTCGAGGACGAGCGGGAGCCATGACAGCGTCTCGGCGCTCGAGACGAGCGTCGGCCGCATGCGGTAGCCCTGGAGCGCCGGGTACGGCGGGCGCTGACGCGCCATCGCGCGCTTCGACTCGAGCACGTTGAGGAGCGCGCTCTCCTCACCGCCCATGAAGCCGCCCGGTCCGAGCGCGATCTCGATGTCGTCGCGGCCGGCGAGTGCGCTTTCGGCCGCGCTGCGTGCGCCGGTCGCTGCCGGATGCAGATAGAGGAACGCGTGCGACGCGCCGGTGATGACCATCGCGAGCTCGATGCCGCGCACGACGAGCTCCGCGCTCCGCTCGAGCAGCGTGCGCGCGAGGGGGCTGTCGGGGTCCGCGTCGTACGCGTTCGCGACGACGTAGGTTTCGCTGCCCGCCGCGTTGGTACGCACCGCGCGCAGCTTGTCCGCGAGCGCGAAGCCCGCGCCACCGCGGCCGCGCAGGCCCGAGGCTGCGATGCGCTCGACCGCCGCGTCGACGTCGAGCCCACGGTCGAGGGCGGGAACGCGCCCACTATCGAGCAGGCGCGCGGCGGTGCTAGCGGGCATATGCGGGCTCGACGGCGTGATGCACCTCGTCCTCGTGCAGCTCGTCGTGCGCGGGCGGAGGCGACTGCGTTGGCCACGCGCCCGCGATCGCGAGGTTGCCGGTGAAGCGTCGACCGCCGCGCGGGACGGCGGTGCCCTCACCCTCGGGCGCGCCTCGGAAGTTCGAGAGGAGCGAGGCGACCGTGTATACGTCCGTCATCGTGTTGCCGAACTCGATCGCGACGAGCTCGGCGGCCGTCCACGGTAGATAGCCGTAGGCCTGCTGGATCCCGTAGAGGACGCGCGTCATGCGGTCCGCGCCCTCCTTCTCGCGCTCGAGGACCGCTCGCGCCTTCTTGAGATCGAGCTTGGCTTCGTCCTCCGCGGGGATCGTCGTGACCGCCGTCGAAAGGGGACGACGGTCGCCGTACGGAGCGGCCGCGACCATCCGGATGCGGTAGTAGTTCGCCCGCGGCGCGAGCAGCGGACGGCGCCGGAAGGAGTTGCGGAACGTGTACGAGATCGAGATCGCCCGCGGCGGGCAGGCCTTCTCGCACATGAGGCAGCTCTCGCACTTGAAGATGCTCGTCTCGGGCTCGAGCAGGAGCGCGATGAGCCCGCGGCTGCGCTCAGGGAGGACGCGCTTCTCGTAGGGGTATTTGCGCGTGACCGGACGTGGGCGGACGAAATGCTCCAGGGTGCGGAGCATCCCGCCGATGATGCCGAACATCTAGCGGTCCACCTCGCCGAGCACGATGTCGATGGACCCAAGGATCGCGATCACATCGGCGACGAGCCGGCCTTTGAGCAGCCACGGAAGGATCTGCAGATTCACGAACGACGCGCCGCGCATCTTGGCGCGGAAGGGGTTCGGGCTGCGCCCGTCGCTGATCATGTAGATGCCGACCTCGCCCTTGGCACCTTCGACCGTGTAGTACGCCTCGCCCTTGGGGCACTTCCAGACGTGCCCCAGGCGGGCGCGCACCGGACCGCCCGGGATACCGGCGATACATTCGCGAATGAGCTTGATCGCCAGGCGCATCTCCCCGAGGCGCACCTTGTAGCGCGCGAACGCGTCGCCCTCGGGGAACACCACCGGCACCATCGACTTCAGCTCGGGATAGATCGAGTAGGGCCGCGCGACCCGCAGGTCCCACGGCACACCGCAGGCGCGAAGCATCGGACCGGTGAGTCCGTAGCTCTTCGCGACGTCCGCCGGGATGCGACCGACGCCGATCGTGCGCTCGAGGAAGATCTCGTTCCCGTCGAGGATCTCGACGTAGTCCTGCTCGATCCGCTTCGCCCAGCGGTCGAGGAAACGTTCCAGCTTCGCGAGCCAGCCGACGGGCAGGTCGTAGAGCACGCCGCCGGGGCGGAAGTAGTTGAAGTTCATCCGTGAGCCACAGAGCTCCTCGAGCATGTCGAGGATGTCTTCGCGGTCACGGAAGCACCAGAGCACCGGCGTCGTGGCGCCGAGGTCGAGTCCATAGGTGCCGAGCCAGATGAGGTGCGACGCGGCGCGGCTGAGCTCGTCGACGATGACCCGGATGTACTCGGCACGCCGCGGGACGTCGATTCCGGCGATCGCCTCCATGGCCCCCGCGTAGGCGTGCTCGTTCAGCATGTTCGACACGTAGTCGGCCTGGTCGGCGTAGCGAACACCCTGCGCGTAGGTGCGCCACTCGAAGATCTTTTCGAGGCCGCGATGGAGGTAGCCCATCACGGGAACGCACTCCACGACCTTCTCGCCGGACAGACGCAGCACCAGGCGCAACACGCCATGCGTCGACGGGTGCTGCGGACCCATGTTGAGGATCAGCTCCTCGGTCTCGAGACCCTCGTCTTCGATGACCGGGAGGTCGACGCCGGCACCCTCGCGGATCTGCCGCAATTCGGTGTCGGTGGTGCTCAGTGTGTTACCCGCCCTTCGCGATCTTCTCGCGCAGACGCAGGACGCCCTCGAGCAGCGCCTCGGGGCGCGGCGGACAGCCCGGCACGTAGACGTCCACGGGCACGATCGTGTCCACGCCCTGCAGCGTCGCGTAGCTGTCCCAGAACTCGCCACCCGACGACGCGCAATTCCCCATCGCGATGACCCATTTCGGCTCCGGCATCTGCTCGTAGAGGCGGCGCAGCCGCGGCGCCATCTTGTGGGTGACCGTACCCGCGACGATCATCACGTCAGCCTGTCGCGGGCTCGAGCGGAAGACCTCCGCCCCGAACCGCGCGATGTCGTGGGTCGAGGCACCGGTCGCGATCATCTCGATCGCGCAGCAGGCGAGGCCGTACCCGAGAGGCCAGGGACTGCGCGAGCGCGCCCAGTTGACGAGGTTGCTGACGCTGGTGAAGACCATGTTGTCCTCATCGGCCAGGACGCCTTGTCGCGTCGGAAACTCTTGACTGCCGAGGCCAGCCTGCGTCGTCTCGGGACGCCGCTGGATGACGTCCTCTTCGAAGTTGATCGGCACTCCCGAGCGCTCGGCGGGACGTTCTTGCTGCACGGGCATCGAGGTCAAGTCTAGAGAGTTCTAGCCGGGCTGCACGGCTCGTTTCAGCAACGCGACGAGCGCATCGTGCACGTCCGGCGCGCTCGCGACGATGTGCGGGTGACCCGAGCGTGCCTGTGGCAGCTCGGTCACGCGGCCACCGGCCTCGCGCACGATGAGCGCGCCGGCCATCCAGTCCCACGGCTTGTCCACTGATTCAAAGTAGGCATCGAAACGAGCCGCACCGACCCACGACAGATCGAGCGCGGCCGAGCCGTAGCGACGCAGGTCGCGCACCTGCCCCAGCACGCGCGTGAGGATGCGCGCCTGCTCCTCGCGATCCGCGGCGACATATGCGAAACCCGTCGCGACGAGCGTCCGTCCCAGGTCGGTCACCGCCGTGGTGCGCAGCCGGCGTGGCGCTCCCCCTCCGCGCGAGACCCACGCACCGGCACCGCGTTCAGCGCGGAAGAGCTCGTCGCGCACCGGGTCGTACACGACTCCCGCGAGCGCGCCCTGGGCGTCGGCGAGGCAGATCACGACGGACCAGTGCGGCACCCCGTAGAGGTAGTTGATCGTCCCGTCCAGCGGGTCGATGTACCAGGTGCGGCCCGATCCCCCATTCTCGAGCGAACCCTCCTCCGCCACGATCGCGTCTTCCGGGAACGCCCAGCGGATCGCGGACACGATGGCGTTCTCGGAATCACGATCGGCATCGGATACGAGGTCGGTGTGGCTCGACTTCGCGTCGACGCCGGTGGGCGAGCTTTCGAAGCCCTCGAGCAGGTGCCGCCCCGCGGCGCGCGCGGCGTCGATCGCGACCGTCAGCGGGTCCGCCATCAGCGCTGTTGCGATGCGAGACGCACGCCGAA
>VBEZ01000035.1 GCA_005882255.1 Chloroflexota bacterium
CGGCCACCCTATCGGAGGCGCTCGCCGAGATCGCGCTCGAGCGCCGCAAGCAGCTACTGGAGCGCGCGCGGTTTCTCATCAACGAGCGGTGGCCGCTCCTCGAGGATTGGGCCTCAGGCCATTCGCGCGTGCTGCACTGGACACCACCGGCAGCGGGCGCGATCTGCTTCTTCAGCTACCAGTACCCGATCGACTCGATGGCCCTCGTCGATCGGCTCATTCGCGAGTACAGCACGATGATCGTGCCGGGCATCCAATTCCGCGCGGAGCGGCATCTGCGGATCGGATTCGGAATGACGTCGCGGGTGCTGCACTCCGGACTCTCGGCGATCGATCGTTTGCTCACGACCATAGACTGACCGCGGCGGCGGTTAGACAACCACCGACCATTGCGCGGGAGGAGCACATGACGCTGACCATCACGGTCATCCTCGCGCTCGTCGCTCTGGTCTGCGGGATCCTTATGCTCGTTTCCGGACGTTGGTCTCGTTATCCGCTAGCCGCGATCGCGATCATCTGCCTGGCTCTGATTCAAACTGGTCTCATCCCTAAGTAGCGCCCGCGCGCGGGCGGGTCGCCTGGCTAGCATGCGCCCAGAAATGGCGGCTCGCCCGCTCCATCTATTCGAGGCCGGCGTCGTCACGGAGCAGCGGTTCATGGGGCTGCAGGAGGCGCCGGCGACGCTGGGTCCGCTACTTGCGGACCGGCTCGGGGCGGAGAAGCGCGTGCGTATTCCTTTCAATCCGCGCGAGCGCTGGCTAAGCGCGGCGCGGGAGGCATGCCGTGGGCTTTCAGACGGCGTTCTGGCCTCACTGCGCGAGGGTGCAACTCCAATGGTCCTGGGTGGCGAGTGCACGATCGCGGCCGGCGCGCTCTCGGGGGCGCTGACCGCCGAGCCCGAGCTCTCGCTTCTGTACTTCGACGCACACGGCGACTTCAACACCCTCGCGACGACGCCGTCGCACTACATCTCGGGCATGGTCCTCGCGCATCTCTGCGGTCGCTCTGTCGCGCCGCTGCTGTTCCCCGGCGCGCGCAAGATCTCCGACGATCGCGTGGCGCTCGTCGGTGCGCGATCGCTCGATAGCGGCGAGATCAGCAATCTCGATCGATCGCGGGTCCTGCGGATCGCCTTCGATCGGCAGCATCCCGAAGCGCCGGGCCTTATCGCTTGGTCGCGACGGCGGTCGGTGTGGCTCCACGTCGATGTCGACATCATCGACCCGAGCGAATTTCCCGCAGTGGCGTTTGCGGCCGTCGACGGTCCCCCGATGAAAGCGGTCGCCGACGTCCTGCGCCAGGTTTTCACGGTCGCGGACGTGCGCGGCATCTCGGTCTGCGGATATGACGCGCGCGCGGACCGCGACGGTTCGCTCGCCGTGCCGCTCGCGGATCTGCTCGCGAACGCGATCGGGAGTGTGCCGGTCCGGGCCTAGGCTTCGCGGTCGAGGCGGGCCGCTATCTCGCGGCGGTGCTCCCATTCGTGCTCGAGCATCCGCCGGATCACCCGATACGCGGAGTACGTCGATTGGCCGCTTCTCCGCACATTCCGTCGCTCCGCCAGCGTGAGTGCCTTGAGGCGATCGATGGCGGCGGCGCGGGCCTCTTTCAGCGCGACGCGCAGATCGAGGTCGCCGCGTTCCGCGGCGTTCGTTGGCTCCCCCATCGCCTTCAACGGGCCGACGAGCCCGTAGACGTAGCTCTTATCCGCCCCGAGGACGTGCAGAAGGATGTCACGCAGGGACCGGCCGGCCGCCGGCTTCGCGCGCAGTCCCTTCTCGTCGATCCCTTTCACGAGGTCGAGGAGATCCGCGCGCGACCAGCCGAGCCAGTTCACATACCGAGCGAGCGCGGCCGGTGATAGTGGTTTGAGGTCCTGCGGCCATAGCGCCTGACCCGAGAACAGGCCTTCGGTGTTGTGCTCCGCGAGACGCGCCTCGATCTTCTCGTTCGGATCGAGTTTCTCGCCATGGCGACGCAGGTAGCCCAGGTAGGCGCGGATCGCGTCGGGCGACGCCGCGATCGCCTCGTCGGTCGTGTCGCCCTGCACGACACAGCCGAGCAGATCGAGCACGTGGACGAGGGTCTTCTTGCGCTGCGGCCCGGACTCGGCATAGAGCGCGTACACGCGAGGGACTCTACGTCTGCGCCGCTCAGGGGACGCCGAGGATGTGCCCGAGCTCCTGCTTGATCGCGGCGTAGAGGCTCGCGGTCGTCCAGCCGCCTCCAGCGCCATCGCGATCGATGTAGATCGTGCGCCCGACCGTGAGTGCGATCGTGGTGCCTGGTAGATCGGCGATCGCGATCCGGATGTCGCTCAGCGACGATATTGGTATTCCGAGCGTCGTCGACCAGTAACTCTTCGCGTTCGCGAGTAGCGGCGGGAACATCGACTCCGTCGCGATGGGTTGTCCGGTGCTCGTCGCGCCGCTCAGCACGTTGCTCGGCACCGCGAACGCCGGGTCGTTGGTGCGGACGTGCACGTTGTCGAACGAGGCCGAGCCGCCCTTGGTGAACAGGCCGAGCGAGCCGTCCACGACCGGCGCGTTGTACGCCCAGGTCGTGACGTACGCGCCGTTCAGCGTGACCGCGACCGAGGTCGCCTTCAGCGAGAGCGACAGCGTGTAGTCGGTGGCAGCCGACAGGACCTTCGCGATCGTCTGCTCGATGACCATGCCGCGCGTCGGGTCCTGGTGGCCGACGACCACGCGCTGCCCGACGACGTCGATCGCGACGAACTTGTAGTCGTTCACCGCGTACTGGTCGAACACCAGGCCGGCCATCTGCGCGGTCTTCACCTGCGTCGTGAACTCCACATATGAGTCCGGCTGCAGGTGCGCGCCGAGGTCGACGCCGACCGTTGCGGTCGTCGCGCCGGCCGCCGGCGTGCCGGTGTACCGCCCATCGGCCGGCGTCACGCCCCAGGTGCCCGTAGTAGTGCCGGTCATGAGGTTCGCCGCGCCGTCGCTGAAGTCCTCAGTGGTGTCGAGCGTGATCTGCGGCGGGACGACCTGGATCTTGATGTTGTCGAGCGTGCCCCGCGACTGGTCGGAGCCGAAGCCGAGCAGGCCCTTGTTCAGGCCCTGGTTCTCGCCGTCAACGACGCGTGGCCCGTAGAGGTACGAGAACGCCTTGCCGCTCGCGTTCACGATGACGTTCGTCCCGTTGACCTGGATGAGCAGGTTGTAGGTCGTGTCGGCCTTGGCCTGGAACGGCGTGAAGTTGTCGGTGATCCAGCCCGAGGCGGTGCGGTGCCCGACGAGCAGTTTGTTCGTCGAGACGTCGATTCCCGCGAACTTGAAGTCGGTCGGCGACCAGTAGTCGAAGATGACGTACGAGTTCGCCTTGAAGCCCGCCACCGGCTTGATGACAGTCACGTCCGCCGCGACCTCGTAGTAGATCGGCAGGTACACGTCGGCGTAGAACACCGCGGCAGCGTCCCCGTTGTTCGTCGAAGATATCGAGAGCGCGCCGTTCGTGACCGCGAACGTTCCGGTGTCGACCGCGAAGCCCTGCAGCGCGCCGTTGTTGAAGTCAGCCGATCGCAGCACGTCCCGCGGCCCACCCGGGATGTTGCCCGGCTGCGGGTCGCTCGGGCCGCCTGTCTGCGTCTGCCACAGGCCGTGGTCCTTCTGCGTGATGAGCCCGATCTCGCCGTCCGGCTCGCCGTTGCGCGTGGTCGGGAGGTTGCCGGTTTCCTTCGTTCGCGTCGGGTCAGCACCCTGCGACTTCGAGAGGGCATAGAGGAACTCAGGCAGCTGCGGCTCGACCTGGCGGCTCACCGTCGCGATTCCGAATGGCGCGAACGGCACGAGGTAGGAGTTGAACTCGCCGACCCAGTCGATGAGCCGGTCGCCGCCGGTGTTGCCCATCAGGATGTCGAGACCCGCGCCGCCGTAGACGCGGTCCTCGTAGGTCGGGTGCGTGTCGGTCGCGTCGTTCAGCCAGCCGTTCGTGCGCAGATCGTCGTCCGCGTTCGACAGGTCGTTGCCCCAACCGGCCCAGATCGTGTCCTTGCCCGTGCCGCCGACCATCCAGTCGTTGCCCAGGTCGCCGAAGATCGCGTCATCGCCGTCGGTCTTGACGCTCGAGGCCGGGCGGCCGTCGGTCGCGTCGAAGTTCAGGAAGAACTGGTACTGCGTCGGCGCGGCGCCGCTCTTCCAGACGCTGCCGTCCGTGTTGAACAGGATCGTGCGGCGCGGGTCGTACTCGTCGTAGAGCAGGAACTCTCCACCACGGGCGCGGTGAGCGACGTGCCAAGTGTTCGAGTCCGCACCGAAGTGGAGGACGTCGCCCGGGTTGTACGGGTGGAAGAAGTCGGTCTCGACGAGGCCGATCGCGCAGTTCACCTGCTGCTGGCACTGCGCGGGGGTGTTGCCGTACATCTGGATGTACGACGTGACGAGGGCCTCGTTGCCGCCGATCGCGTCGTCGCCGGAGCCGCCGTGGATGAAGTCGTCGTCCCAGCCGCCGAAGATGATGTCGTCGGAGTTGTTCGCGTCGTAGAGCGGTTGGTCAGCACCGAGCGCGTCCGGCGTCTGGTTGAACGGCGTCAGGTCAGCGGCCTTGTTGAGCGCGCCGCCGACGTTGATCGTCGCGGTCTGGACCTGGCCGGGCGTGTAGATCGCCTCATTCAAGACGTCGCCATTCGAGACGCGCGTGTCCGGGTCGGTCGCCTGTAGCGCGCGCACGCCGTAGAGACGCTCGGCGTAGCACGGGATGGCGTCGGTCCCAGGACCGCTGCACACGGTGCCGCCGACGGTGATGCCGGTGGAGCTGTTGCGGCTCGTGAAGATACGGCCGTCGTCGCCGATGATGCCGTCCTGGCCGGTGCCGCCGGAGATCCAGTCGAAGCCCCAGCCGCCGATCAGGTCGTCGTCGCCGGCATCGCCGTAGATCACGTCGGCGCCCACGCCGGTGTACACGGTGTCGTCACCGGATTCAGCGTGGATCTCGTCGTTCCCGCCGATGTCGACGAGCCAGCTGTTGCGGCCAGGCTGCACGGTCAGGACCGCGCTGCAATCGCCCGTGGCGTTCGCGGCAGCACCACTGCACGGACCCGTGCCCGCGAGGCCGAACAGATCCGGACGGAAGTCCGGGCCGCCGACCGTGTAGTCGAGGAGCGTGACCCCGCGGACGATGACCTTCTGCACGCCGAGGTCGTACTGGAAGCTGAGGAACTTGGCGGTCGAGCCGACCGCGGCCGCGACGTCCCCACCGTTCACGCCGACGATGCGCACAATGCGACCGTTGTCGCCGACGATCGTGTCGGCATCGCGCGCGTGCGTGTCCGCGGTCGGCGAGGTGTCGTTATCGCGGCTGATGCGCGTGCCGGCGCCGCCGAAGATCAGGTCGCTCCCGTCGGGCCGCTGATCGGGCGTGGTGAGGCTGAAGAAGTCGGAGCTGCCACCGATCAGGTCGTCCTGACCAAGCCCACCGAAGATCACATCGTTGCCGCCGTTGCCTTCGATGTAGTCGTCGCCATCGCTCGGGGCTTCGTAAGACGCGTAGACCGTGAGCGCGCCGGTGCCCTCGCAGATCGGCTTCCCGGCCGGCCCGGTGACGCACGCGCCGGTGGCCCGGGACGCACCCACGCGACCGCCGAGCACCGCGGTGTTGACCGTCGCGAGGTCGGCAAGGTCGGGCCGCGAGACGAAGTCGATCGAGCCGTCGCCTTGGATCGTGTCGTTCCCGAGCTGGCCGAAGATCATGTCGTTGCCGGCGCCGCCGGCGATGTAGTCGTCGCCGAAGCTGCCGATTCCCGTCGCGCCCGAATCCATCAGGAAGTCCTGGTACAGGTTGGCGACCTGGTACCGCGCCCACCACGGCGCGTCCTGATCCGGCTCGCGGAGCGGCAGCGCCGTCTGAGTGACCAGCAGCTGGCCGCTGCTGTCGTACCCGAAGGTCGTGTTGTTGTTGAGGTCGGTGCGGCTGTAGAGCAGCGTGCCGGAGAGGCTTCGGAACCGCAGGCTGGTCACGTCGCTCGCCGGACGCCAGGTGAGGACGACGTTGTCGCCGAAGACCAGGTCGTCCTGCGCTCCGCCGTCGATCGCGTCGTTGCCGGGCCCGCCGATCAGGATGTCCCGGCCGAGACCGCCGTAGATCGTGTCGTCGGCGCCGTTCTGCAGCGACTTCGACTGGATGCCGGATAGCGTGGCGATCGCGGTCGTCTGGATCCGCTGGAGGCCGACTGGCGCGCGGGTCGTGTCCTTCGGCCCGGCGACGAACTGCTCGACGAAGCCGAAGTCGCCGAAGATCACATCCGCGAAGTCGTCGGTCGGACCCGAGCTCACGGTCCCCGGACCGTCGCCGTACAGCAGGTCGCGACCAGCGACCAGCAGGTCCGCATCCGGCTTGCTGCTCGTGTTCGACGCGGCGATCGTGAGGTCGCGGGTGATGACGTTCACGTTGAAGCCGTCGTCGCCGTAGATGAGGTCGACCCCGCGCTCGCCGTAGATCCGGTCGTTGCCCGAGCCACCCGCGAGGTGGTCGCCAGTTTGCGAGCCGTAGATCGTGTCGTCGCCGGGCCCGCCGTACGCGGTGATGCCCACGGACGCCGAGCTGTCGTTCGGCCCGGAGAAGGCACCGCGGGCGTCGATGACGTCGTTGCCGCTGTACGTGTACGCCGTCGCCAGCGGGAAGATGAACCGCGAGTCGCCGTTGCCGACGCGGTTCTGGACCACGATGTTGCGCGGCAGCGGGGTGCTGCCTCCGGTCGTGTGGAAGTCCGACGTGAGGAAGGTCAGCACGAGCGTGCTCGTCAAGATCGAGCCCGTGCTGCTGGTCGTGTCCGTGACCGCCTTGACTGTTCCGTAGAGGCTTGGCGTCTGGTCCGTCGGCAGGCCGACCGCGATCAGCTGCCCGACCGCGAAGCCGTTCACCTTCCAAGAGATTCCGTCGGCGCGGACGATCGTTCCGTCCGCCCCGCCGCCGTGCCGTCCTGCGAGGTGTCGCCGTAAATGACGAGCGGCGAATTCGGACCGCCCGCGGCGGTCGTGCTCGTGTCGCCGGTGACGATGATCGTGTCGCCGCCGATGCGGACCTGCCCAACCGTCACGCCGGTCATCGTGGGTAGGGGCAGACCGTCGACGACGAGCGTGAAGCCGCCGTTCGCAAAGCCGGTGATCCGGCGGAGGCCGTCGACACCGCTCAGGACGACCGGCTGGCCGATCGCGAATCCGGCTCCGCTCCAGCTACCAGAGCTACGCGTGGCGCCCGACGCGTCGGTCGCGACGTTGAGGCTCTCGTTGGCAAGGTCGAGCGCCACGATCGAGATCGCATTTCCGGTCGCGTCGATCGATGGACCAGAGAACTTCAGGACCGTGCCGGGCCCGTAGGTCGGCGAGTTGTCGAAGTCGGTGATCTGGCGAACGCCGAAGCCCGCGATCGTCACGGTCTGGCCGACCTTGAAGCCGAGGCTCTGCCACGGCTGGCCGTCCTTCCGCGCGAGGGCGTTGCCGCTGATGTCGAACGCGCCGCTCACCGAGAGCGAGTCGGTCACGCTGACGGTCGCAGTCGCGCCGGTCGTCGTGTCCTGTGGCGTCCCACCGTCGTTCTGCACGACTTGCAGCGTGCTGCCCGGGGCGCTCGCCGGCCCGGCGAAGCCGACGATCGTGAACGACCGCGCGACGACGCTCGCGCCGACGGTCTCCATGACCATGATCTGCTGGCCAGCGGCGAAGCCCGCGGTCCGCCAGTCGACGCCGTCAGTGCGCGTGATCGCGGCAGTGGCGCCGGCCGTCATGTCGAACGTGCCCGCGACCTGCAGCGGTGAGTTGCCGCCACCGTGCACGGTCGTGAGACCGCCGTGCGAGGCAACGCGCATCGTCCCGTTGTTCGCGAGCTCAGCGCCGGGCACGAGCGTGCTCTTGATCGTGAACGTGTCGTTGCCCTGGCCGAGGAGCAGGTTGACGATCTCGATGGTCGAGGTGTTGCCGTCGGTCTTGAAGTTCCCATTGGCGTCGAGCGTGATCGTTCCGTAGCTCACGCCACCCGGGTACTTGCCCGGCTCGCCGAACGGGAACTTGAACCCGACCGGGAACGACTTCGTGAAGTCGAGGTCGTCGGTCATGTTGAGGCCGGTGATCGCGGTCGAAGTCATCTGGCCGACGAGGTCCTGCGTGCTGCCGTCGGCGTAGACGTTGAGCGTGTCGATCTGCTGCCACTCCGGCGGCTGCGCCGCGATCTGGAAGAGCGGCCCATTGGACTCGCCGGGCAGCAGGACGGCCTGGTGGAGCGAGCGGTCGGCACCGGTCGTGCCGCCCTCGACGGCGAGCGGCCCGCGGATGCCGGAGAGCAGGTGCGCGCGCTTCGGGAACGTCTTCAGATTCTCGCGACCCTCGGGCAGCCGGAAGGCCGGGTCCGCGAGCAGCGGCACCGTTACCTGCTGGTACCAGTTGGTCGACGTGAATGTCACGACCGGAGCGCACTGCGTGATCGCCCCGATCACGCTCGCGCACGACCCGCTCACGAGGGTGAGCTGCGCCAGATCGAGCTTGCCGGAGCCGGCGATCGCGTCGGTGATCCGGGTGATCTTGTACGTGCCCGACACGCCGGGGATCTTCACGAGCTGGCCCTCGAGGAAGCCGCTGTCGAGCCAGCTCTTGCCGTCGGTGCGCGCGAGTGCGGACACGGTGCTATCGACGGTGTACGTGCCCGCGTAGATTCCGCGGTCGACGAGCTGGCTGATCGTGGAACTGCCTGTGGCCACGCCGCTGCCGCTGCCGAGCGTCATCGACTTCCCGTCGAGCGAGATCGCCGCGATCGTCGTGTCGATCGGCGTCCCTGTCCCGGTAATCCGGATTCGCTGACCGACCGCGAAGCCATCGTCGATGAAGCTTCCGAGATCTGCCCCGTCGCCGCGTGTCACGACCGCGCCGGTCACCTTGATGTTGCCGGTGAAGAGCTGCTGCGGGCGCGCGCCGCCGACCAAGTCGAGGGTCACGCGGCCGCCCAGCGTTACGTCGGTCTGGCCATCGGTCACGACCGCGATGGTCACGGGCGCCGTCGGGGCCTTCGTGAGACGGACGGTGTAGCTGTCTCCGGTGCCAGGAGTCGTGCAGGTCGGCGGGTTGCCGCAGGCAACGACGAGTGTTCGGCCGTTGCTCTCGAGCAGGAACACGCCGGGCGTCTCGTCGTCGATCGAAAGCGCGTTGATCCGCGACGAGATGAACGCCTTCGCGGCGTTGTAGTCGGCGTCGTTCGTCAACGTGACCGTGTGCAGGAGCGTGGTGCTCTGCGGGTCCTCGGTGACAAAGTCGTTCCGCGCGCGGACGGTGATCCGCACCGGCACGTTCCAGTTCGCCTGAGTGAAGGTGACGGTGTACGTGGTCCCCAGGACCGGGCAACTGCTGTCGGCCGCGTGGAAGCGGATCGCGTCCGAGCTGGTCAGGCAGAGGCGGTTGTTGCTCGGCGCGATCGTCACCATGACCGAGCCGGTGCTGTCGACCGGCGCCTTCGCAAGCTGCACGTCGTAGATGTCGGTGACCTGCGTCGTCGCGGTGCCCTCGAGCACGATCGTGTTGCCGTCGGGCTGGGTCGTGTTCGGGTCGAGCTCGGTCACGACGACGTCGGCCTTGTCGTTGTCGATCACGTCGACCTCGACGTTGCGGACGGTCGCGTGGTCGAAGTGCGTGTCCTTGCTGATGACCGACTGCGCCGAGATCGCGACACGCTCGCCTTCCGGACGCGAGTCGTCGTACGCGAATACGTAGACGGCCTGCGGCGTGTTCCAGTTCGTCGCGTCGAAGACGAGGACGACCGCGCGCTGGCGGACCGCCATCGGGTTGCCGCCCAGCGTGATCGTCCGGTTGAAGGTGTCGGGGCTCGCCGGGTTGAGCGAAACAAGGAACGTCTCACCGGCGGGTCCGCTCGACGATGCGACCTGTTCTTCCTGGCCGGTCATCGTGCCCGACACCGTGACGTAGACCTTGCTCGTCGGGGCGAACGCGAGCCGGATGTTGTACTGGTCGATCGCCTGGATGCAGTTGACCGGGGTCAACGTGAAGCAGCCGCCCTCGGCGATCCGCGTTCCGCCGCCGACCTCTTCGACGATGACCTGGCCCTGGTTGGTACGGGCGACGGAGACGTCGATCCCGTCGGCGAGGATGCCCGCGTACATGGCATCGGCCGACTTCACGAAGTGGTTGATCGTCCCGGTCGTGCCCTCGATGTTCCTCGAGACGACGTCTCCTGCGACATCGCCGGCCACGTTGATCGTGTCGCTGCCGAGGCCGCCGATGACGCGTGTCAGTACGCCGGGCTGCGTGCTGAGCACGTCGATCGTGTCGTCGCCCTCGAGCGCGTCGACCTCGAGCACCTCGACGTTCTCGTACGTCACCGAGAGGCCGGCGCCGAAGATGCCCTTCGCCGTGATCACGATGTGGTCGGCGAACTCGGTGCCGAGGATGTCGACCTTGTCGAAGCCGTTGCCGCCGTCGATCGAGACCGGGGCGTTGATGTTGTAGACGACCTGGTTGTTGCCGCCGCCAGTTCGGATGTCGGACTCGGCCGCGGTCGAGAAGCCATTCGTCAGGCGCGGCATCGCGATCTGGTCCTGGACGTTCAGCCAGACGAGAGGTCGTTGTCGTCCTCGCCCTCGAGACGCAGCGTCGCCTGGTTCGAGTAGACGGTGAACGTGTCGTCGCCCGTCCCGCCCTTGGCGATGAGCGGCTGGCTCGAGCCCGCGGAGAGCCAACCGCGGGTCGTGGCGACGGTTCCGAAGACGTCCTGCGGCGTGAGCGTGCCGCCGGTGGTGTTCCCCGGTGGCGTGGACGAGTGGGCGGACGTGTCGCTGGAAGCCGTAGATCTGACCGATCTGGAACGTGTCGTTCCCCGCGCCGCCGTCGAGCGTGGTGATCGAGCTGTTGTCGTCGACCGCGAAGTAGTCGTTGCCACCGCGGCCGTAGACGATGAGACGCCCATTGATGGCGGTGTCGTAGTTGATCCGCTCGACCTTGAACGCGTTCGCCGGGAGCTGAGCCGGCAGCTGGATGCCGCCGAGCGAAGCGAGCGCCACGGTCGAGTGAAGCAGCGCGACGAAGGCCGGCCGATCGGCGGACTCGCTCGGGGTCAGCGGGGTCGCCGGCGCGGCGATCCGCGTGATACGACGGAGCAGGAAGAGGTCGTCCGTCGGGAATGAGTTCGTCGCGGCGGTCGAGTCGTAGCCGCTCAGCGCCGAGTCGTACCCGTTGATGATCAGGACGTCGACCCCGTCGTCGGGCGCGCCGGTGTCGAGCACGTTGATGACGTAGTCGTGGCACGTCGCCGGCGCCGCGAGGCACGGCTGCGTCCCGGTCGTGTTGATCGTGTAGGTGTCCGACGCCGACTGGCCGTCGAGGGTCAGCGTGATGCCGTCCGCTACGTCCATCGTCTGGAGGTAGTTGACGATGAAGAAGTCCTCGTCCGGACGTCCGAAGCCGTCGACCGTCACCGCGGCGATCGTGCCGTCCGACGGCGTGTTGCTGCCGTACGCGCGCGTCTTGTTGCGCAGGTACGTCTCGTCGAACGTGATCGTGTCGGCGTCGTTGTTCCCGAAGACCCGCGTCATGTTGCACGTGAGTGGGTCCGATGCGAGCGCCGACGCGCAGCTGTTCGTGATCGAGCCCGGCCACGCCAAGGCGCCGCTCCAGCCGGACCACAGCTCGCCGTGCAGATGCATCGTCGTGCCATAGCCGAGGTCGGCGTTGCCGAAGTCGCCGTACAGGTCGATCCACTGCGTCGCGCGGATCGTCGCCGCGCGGGTCGCGTCCTCGTCGGCCGCGACGACACCACCGAAGCCGTCGGTCGTGACGTTGTCGCCCGCGCGGATCAGGACGTAGCCGTTCGTCGCCTGGATCAGGCCGCGGGTGAACGCGCCGTTCGTGGTGTCTTTCGGCTGAGCTTCGGCGAAGAGATACCCGCAGGCCGCCCGCCCGGCGGTCGTGCCGCACGGCAGCAGGTTGAGGTCCTCGCCCTGCGCCGACGTCTCGGCCACGGTGAGACGAACGTTCCCGTTGAGGGCCCGCGCGAGGATGACGTTCAGCGGGCCGGGCGTCCCACCAGCGGAGTCGGGCGTCTCGTTCACGAAGATGCTTGCCGTTGCCTGGAGCGCCACATCGGCCATGGACCAGCGCGACGAGTCGATGTCGAGGTCGTTCCCGCCGCTCGGATCGCCGATCGACCCGCCGACCGCGTTCAGGTCGACGTTGTTGCCGATGACGTCGGCGGCCGCGTCATTGTTCGCGTCGATGATCGAGCCGCGAGTGGTCGCGAGCGACACGTCGCCCTTCGTCCGGACGTCGCCGACGCGCAGGTCGTCCGGGCCGCCGAGCGACGTGTTGCCGATCTCCGTGACGTAGACACCGGCGCTGCCCGCCGACGCGGTGATGTCGACCACGGTCAGCTTGCCGGTCGCGTTGTCCGTCGCGGCGACGTCGATCTCGAGGAAGTCGTTCGCAGTGCCGACGCCACCCTGCCCGCCCGCCGTGCCGGCGGTCATGGTGATGTTCATCCCGGTCACGTCGATCGTCGGCCGGCCGTCCGCGTCGACGATGGCGTGCGGCGAGAAGAGCGTCACGTCGCTCGCCGTCGAGTTGATCCACCCGACGCGCAGATCGCCATTGAGCTCGGTCTCGGTGATCGAGCCGTTTGTCTGCATATCGATCTTGGCGACGTCCGTGCCGATACCGTCGTCGTTCTCGACCGGCGGGACGACGTTCGCCAGGTCGGTGAACGCGGTGAACGTGATGGTCGTCCCGGTCTCGGTGTGGCGCAGGTTGATGTCGTCGCCCGCGGTCAGATCGCCGTACGACGAGCCCGCGTCGCCGAAGGTGTAGTTCGTGTCGACCGCGTTCCGGTCCGTGCCATACGCGCGGCGGATCTGGGCGAGGCCGGGCGGATCGACGTTCGGACGGAAGTGGCCGCTGTAGTCGCCGCTGCCACTCTGCTCGGTGGTCGCGTCGGGCGGGTTGAAGAGCGCCACGTGGACGTTTCCGCCGGATCCGGCGTTCGTCCCCTGGACGCTGTCGTGGATCACGACGTCGAGGTCGTCGCCGGCGTGCAGGTAGTCGACCTGGACCGCGATCGTCGTCGCGGCGGACGCCAGCGAGCGCTCGTTGGCGGTCAGGTCGAGGACGAGATCGCCCTGCGCCTCCGCCTGGACGACGATGTCGAAGAGCGTGCTGGCCTCGTCGAGGAAGCGGATGCCCTCGGCGGCGATCGGTATACGGGTGAAGTCCGGACCGCTGTCGCTCTGCTTGCCGATCGACCCGGCCGGGGCATGAAGCTCGAGCTTGTTCGTGCGGATGAGCTCCGTGTCGCTGTCGGAGCCCGGCCGCGCAAAGATCGCGACGAAGCTCGAGTCGACACCGGTGCTCTCGATGCCGTCGAGATCGTTGGCGTTATCGGACAGGATGTTCCCGCGCACGTTCTTCACGAGCGTGTGGCCGATGACGTTGTCGATACGTCCATCGAGGACGATGTCCGACGGCGTCGTCGTGCCGCTCAGGTTCTGGATCTGCACCTCGGTCTTCGCGAAGACGTGCGAGATCTTGAACTCGAACGTCGTGAACGTGCCTTCGGCGAGGTGCACGTCGTCCGCGGGCGTGCCGGCGCCGGTGATCGGACCGGGCACCGTGTCGACCGACACTGTGATCTTCGGCGGGTTCGCCGTCGTCGCAGTGTTGATGTCGTTCGTGACGAGCTTGCGATCGGAGTAGTTGGTGATCGTTACCGAGTCCCAGGTGTCCTTCACCTTGAACTCGCCGGCGTTCCCGTAGATGAGGCTGTCCGGCGACGTGTCGTTCGCCGAGAACGTGACGTCGCCGCCCTGGTCATACAGCAGATCGCCGACGACGATCCACATGCCGGCCGGGACCGGGTCGCCCACGCGGAGCAGGAACGAGAACGTGTGCGCGACCGGGTCGTAGTACCGGACCTGGACGTTCTTTGTCTTCTCGGTGATCTGACCGGACGAGTCGATCGTGAGTACTGGGGTCGGCTCGCCGAGCAGCGTCGTCGTCGCCTCCCAGTAGATGCGGCGGTCCGGCGCGTTGCTCCCGCCGCTCGGCTCGTTGTGGTCGACGAACGCGCCACCGTGCGCGTTGCGCGGCTTGTCGTAGTACGTGACGAAGGCGTTGGCGATGACCCGGAGAGACGCCGTCTTGAGGAAGGATTCGTCCTCGCCCGACACGAGCGACAGCGTCGACACGTCCGCGTCGCTGCGGGACGTGGCCGCGCCCGCGAAGCAGTGGCACGCCGCGTCCGAGTGCGCTCGCAGATCGACGTTCTGGTACTCGCTCCGCAGCTCGATCGAGTCGTTACCGACGACCTGGTCGCCCGGGTTGCCGTCCTTCGCCTTGATCCGGACCTCGGCGGTGCCGGCGACGTTCGACCGCGCGGTCCCGTTCGAGTCGGCGCCGCCGGCGTTCGACTCCGACTCGCCGTCGGTGTGGAGGTACACGCCATTCACGATCGCATTGATCACGACGTTGTTGCCGCTAATCCGCGCGCCGCCCCAGATCTCGGTCCTCGTGACAGCCGCGGACGAGACGACGATGCTCGCCGTCGCGTCGCTGTCGGCGCCGAGACCGTTCGCATTGCTGTCGGCGTTCGCGGTGCCGCTGATCGAGGTCGTCGCCCCGATCGTGACATCGCCGCCCGCCGTGACGGTGCCCTTCACGACGGTCTTCGTCGTGTGCATGTCGTCCGACGTCGCGCTCGAATGCACGCCCGAGAAGAGGCCGCCGCCGCTGCCCGATGCGTCGACCGACGACCGGAGCGTTGCTCCGGCGTTCACGACGACGTTCCCGGTCGCGATGAGCTGCGCGCCGGTGTCGATCGTGATCGTCGTGTCCGTCGTGTCCGACGTGTGCGCATCCGCGTCGCCGACCGACACGAGCCCGCCGCCGCCGCTGGACGTATTCGCTCCGACGAGACCGCGGTTGTCGGTCGTGATGTTGATCGTGCCGGCGTGGATCGAGGCGCCCGAGCCGATCGTATTCGTCAAGATCGGATGGACCACGGCGTTCGCGTTCGCGGACTTCACGTCAATCGCGCCGCCACTCGAGCCGGACGACGACGCCGTCGCGACCTGGTCGCCCGTCGGC
>VBEZ01000036.1 GCA_005882255.1 Chloroflexota bacterium
GTGATGTCGATCGGTGCGCCGCCCGGCGTGAGCGCGAGCTGGAACGTCGTCCCCGTCTGGTTGCGGGCGTAGTACACGCCGCCGTCGACGAGGCCGGTGAGCGGCGCCTCGCTCGTGCGCGAGAGGGTGTGGTTCGCGCGCACGCCTGCGGCTGTGGAGTCGCGCGTGAGGTCGAGCGGGGCGACCGCGATCGGCGTGTGGTCGTCGCTCGTGTCGGAGGTCGGTGTCGGGTCGAACGTGCAGGACGGGTCACCCGCGAACCCGACGGCCTGGCAGTACGTCGCGGCGACCTTGATCTTGAACGCGT
>VBEZ01000037.1 GCA_005882255.1 Chloroflexota bacterium
TCGATCTATAGACGAGGTACGCGATCAATAGCCAGAACGGTCCCCAGAAGATCAGTGCGACGGTGTACGCGTGGGAGTACAACCGGAAGAGGAACAGCATCAGGCCGTAGGTCTGACTATCGGAAAACGCCTGCAGACTCGATGTGCCGGTCGCCAGGCTGAACGCCGCCGCTTGAGGTACCGCGCCGAAAGCCTGCACCGTGAGGGCGATCACGCTCAGAACGAGCGCCGCCAACGCGAGGGTCGCGTTCACCGGTCGTAGCAAGCGATAGAAGAGAGCCATGAGCGCGGCATAGAGCACGATCAGGATCAGGCTGAAAGCGAAGCCCGCGCGGAAGGCATCCTGGTGTGTTGCGAGCGTGCTGGCGATCGAGGCGCCGTCACCCGAAACAACGCTGATCCCGCTGATCCCAGCCATTCGGAAAAAGACCTCGCTCAGACCCGAAGCCACAAAGAAGAGGAGCCACACGATCCCGGTTGGTCTGGCCCAGGAAGCGTTTGGGTACTGTTTCGTCATTGATCGCCCCTCCTCCCCGCGAAACCCTATCGCACCCGATGGGGACCTCCGAACGGCGAGGGCGAGGGTGATCCGCGCCGTGCGACGGGCCGGGTACGCCGCATGCACGATGGAAAGCGGCGTCTCTAAGGAGGAAAACGATGCCTCAATCGATCTGCGCGCACTGCGGCACGGCGATCACGCATCCGGAAACCATGCAGGAGTCCGCCGGCAAGACCTACTGCTGTCGAAACTGCGTTGCGATGGCGACCGGCGGGACGAAGGAAGGCGCCGGACGGCCACTCTGCGCCCACTGCGAAACGCCGATCGTCGACGAGACGACCGCTGTACACCGCGGCAGCCAGAGCTTCTGTTGCGCGAACTGCGCGGACGCTGTGTCCGCGGGAGCGACGCAGCCGTTGGCGTAAGAGCGTCTCTTCGCCCGCGGCTCAGCGTGCCCCCGCTCTGGTAAGGACGCGTTCCGCGCCTCCGTTCGCGAACGGGCTCAAGCCGAACCAACGCCCGAACCGTGGGCGGGCATTCTCATCGCCGTCGAAGCGGATCGAACCAGCGGCAATCGCGTCGGCGAGACGTACGCGCCCGAGCCACACCGCGGTGAGTGCCGCGAGGTCGGCGTCGACCGCAAGCTCCACCTCGAAGCCCTCGTCGGTGAAGCACAGGTCGATGGCCGGCGGCTCCATCCGCAGCCAGAAGGACCGTCGCGGGCGCCGAATGTCGAAGCGGACCACGGTCTGCGCGCGAGGCAGCGCCTCGACCTGCACGCGCCGTCGGATGAACCACATGAGCAGCACCGGATCCAACTCCCGTGTTGGAAGATCGGCGCCGCCCCAGCGGTAGCCCCACGCGCCGAGCGCCTCGACGACCGGTCGCAGCTCCTGGCCGGCCGAAGTCAGGTGATAGCTGAAGCCGTGTCCCGACTCCGCTGGCCGTCGCTCGATGACGCCGGCGCTCAGAAGCGAAGTGAGACGCTGGGTCAGAAGGTTTCGCGAGATCCGCGGTAGTCCGATCTGGAGCTCGCTGAAGCGGTGACTGCCGTTCAGCAGCTCGCGCAGGATGAGCGGCGTCCAGCGCTCGGCGAAGATCTCCGCGCCACGAGACACCGGGCAGAACTGGCCGTAGTCCGGCACACGCAGAGTCAACGCCTCGACACGCGGGTGCGCAAGTTCATTTTTTGGACTTTCGCTGGACGCCCGCGACGTCGATCGTTCGCTCACACCGTTGGGAGGTGCGAAATGAGACGGCTCGCAGTCCTACGTAGCACCGGGAGACCGGGTTCGCGACCCGTGGCGTTCGTTGCGCTCGTCGTGCTGGCAGCCCTCGTCGCGTATGGCTCGGTCGCGCTGGCGACGCCCGGCTCCGGGGTGACCAGCGCGACTGTTGCCAAGGGGCGCTTCGGTGACATCCAGGTCAAGGCCAAGACGGACATCGATCCCGGCACTCGGACCGACTTCTGGCAGGCTGCGATCGACACGAAGGGATCGTCGGATCTCGAGATCGTGCAGAACACGATCGTGCCTGGCGGGACCTTCGGCTGGCATAGCCATCCCGGCCCCAGTCTCGTGATCGTCAAGTCCGGCACGGCGACGTTCTACTTGGCCGACGATCCGACCTGCACCGCGCACGTGGTCACGGCCGGATCGGGTTTCGTGGACGCCGGTTCAGACGTCCATGTCGTGCGAAATGAAGGCACGGTCGACCTCGTGACGGTCGTGGCTTCGCTCATTCCGGCCGGCAGGGCCAGACGCATCGACGAGCCGAACCCCGGCAATTGTCCTTTCTGAACGTGCGGGCGACGACGTCGCTAAGCCGAGATCTTCTCGAGGCGGCGGCGCCGTCGCCCGCTCGACGGGCCGTGCACCGCGCGGCACAGGCCCGGGGATGAAGTAGAAGACGACCTCTAAGGGGTCGTGCGCGAGTCGTGCGGACCCCGCACGATGCCGCGTTCCATCGCGAGGGCGACGGCCTCGGACCGGCTCCCGGCGCCGAGTCTCGCGAACACCTGCGCGATGTGCCAGTTCACGGTGCGTTCGCGGATGCCGAGCGCCGACGCGATCTCTTTCGAGGTCTCCCCTCGAGCGACGTGTTCAAGGACCTCGATTTCTCGCCGTGACAGCGACGTACCGATAGCTGCCTCCCGCGCTCGCCCCACAAGAAGTAACGGCCCGCTAAATCTGCTCGTCCTCGCTAAACGGTGTCGGTTTCGGCATCTGTTCGGCTGGCCCTCAAAGGAAATTCGTACCGGCGCCAACCGGAGGAGCAACAGATGAAGAGGCATCGAGCATTCAGCACGGCGATCGCTCTGGTGTTCTTCGCGGGTCTTCTCGCGTGGACCACCGGGCCGACGGCAGCGCTGGCTGCGTCAACGACGTTCAGCGGTCAGGCCACGGTGGTGAAGGGCACGGTGGCGGGAATCGCGATCGGTCCGCTCGCGGACACCGGCGCGATCAGTCCGAGCGGCGAGTCGCGCGAGGTGACCGTCCTCGAGTATCCGATCGCCAACGTTACCGACCCGACGCAGGGTGCATTCACGGCCGAGGTCCTCCACGCCACCGTCGTGGCCGGCGGAAATAGCAGCAGCGCGGAGGCATCGGTCGCGAACTTCGCGTTGACCGCCGCGGGCCAGTCGATCGCGGCGGACTTCTTGATGGCGAACGCATCGGCCACGTGCAACGGCAGCAGCGCGACGATCGCCGGAAGCTCGGAGATCGCCCGTCTCACCTTGAACGGCACGCCGATCGTGGTGACCGGCGCGGTGAACCAGACGATCCCGCTCGTGGGCCTCGGGCAGATCGTGATCAACGAACAGCAGGCCGGCTCGGTGGCCGCAAATGGAGGCGACATCACGGTGAACGCCCTGCACGTCGTCCTCGCCGGCGGGACCGATCTCGTCGTGGCCTCGGCTCACGCGGACATCGCGTGCGCCGGGACAGCTCCATGCTCGCAAAAGGACTTCGTGACCGGAGGCGGTTGGATCACGACCTCATCGGGGTCGCGCGGGAACTTCGCGGTCGCAGGCGGGCTCAAGAACGGCGCGTTCTGGGGTCACCTCACTTACATCGACCATGGCAACCCCACGATGAAGGTCAAGGGGACCGCCGTCACCGCGTACGTCCCCACCGGAGAGACCTCGCGACGGATCGCCGGTGACGCGGACATCAACGGAAAGGGCGGCAGCTATGTCGCTGACGTGACGGACGGCGGCGAGCCTGGCAGAGGCGTGGATACGTTCAATCTGAGCCTGTCGACCGGCTACAACGAAGGCGGGCCGATCGGCGGCGGCAATATCCAGCTTCACTGCCGATAGCGCTCGCATGGTGATCGGGGCGGGCGTCGGCCCGTCCCGATCATCGCTTCGCTTCCGGTGACCGTCCTTTGATCCGGGAGAGGGTCATCCCTTCACGGCGCTGCTCGCGGCGCTGCGGATGAAGTACTTCTGGAAGAAGATCACGAGCAGGATGATCGGCACGGCGTTGAACATCGCCCCGGCGAGGACCCAGTTCCAGTTCACGCCGAACAATCCCTGGAACGACGCGAGGCCGAGCGGGAGCGTGAGGTGCTCCGGCGAGCGCACGACGATGAGCGGCCACTGGAACGCGTTCCACGACCCTTGGAATTGCAGGATCGCGAGCGCGGCCAGGGCTGGGTAGGCGTTGGGCAGGATGATCTGCCGGAACGTGCGGAACGTCCCCGCGCCGTCGATCGACGCAGCCTCCTCGAGCTCTTTCGGGAGCGACTTGAAGAACTGCGTCATGAAGAAGACCCCGAACACGTCCGCGAGGTTCGGTAAGGCGATCCCGAACAAGTTGTCGACGAGCCCGATCTGGTTGAGGATCAGGAACTTCGGTACCCACAGCACCTGGCCGGGGATCATGATGCTCCCGAGGATCGCGATGAAGATCACACTCGCGCCGGGGAAGTTCATCCGCGCGAACGCGTAGCCCGCCGCGGAGCAGATCGCGATGTACGCGACCAGGTGGAAGCCAGCGAGGAAGATGCTGTTCGCGATCCACTGCGGGAAGAAGTGCGAGTTCGTCCAGACTTCGACGTAGTTCTGCCATTGGATGACGGTCGGGATGATCGTCGGCGGCCAGTCGAGGATCTCGCTCTTGGTCTTGAACGACCCTGAGACCGTCAGGATGAACGGCGCAAGAGCGACGGCGGTGAAGATCGCGGCGATCGTCAGGAAGAGCACGCGCGAGATCCGCAATCTGAAGCGCGGCTGCTGCACTGCGACGGTCTGCGCCCGCGCGAGCGTCGCCATTAGTGACCTCCGCCTCCGGCTCCGGCTTTCTGGGCTCGCTTCGCTGCGCCCATCAGTAATCCGGCCTGACGTCGAGGACGCGCCGCTGGATGAGCGAGATGACGAAGATGCCCGCGAAGAGGATCACGCCCATGGCGCTGGCGTAGCCCATGTTCAGGTCACGGAATCCCTGGCGCCAGATCAGGTACGTGACCGTGAGCGTGGCCTCGTTCGGGCCGCCGTTCGTCGCGATCTTGACCTGGTCGTAGAGCTGGAAGCAGCCGATCGTACCGAGCAGCACGACGAGGAAGATCGCGGGGCGCATGAGTGGAAGGGTGATCTGGAAGAACTGGCGGACCGGGCCCGCCCCGTCGAGGTTGGCCGCCTCGTAGATCGGGCCGGGCACGTCCTGGATCGCGGCGAGGAAGATCAACATCATCGTCGCGGCGGTCGCCCAGATGTTCATGAACATGATCGACGGCAGCGCCGTCGCCTCGTCGCCCAGCCAGTTGATGCGGACGCCGATGCCGACGAAGTTGAGGGCCGCGTTGATGAATCCGTCCGGGAGGAAGAGCCACATGAAGATGAGCGTCGTGACGACGCTCGACGCGACACATGGCAGGTACCACGCGATCCGGAAGAAGCGCCGGAACGGGATCTTCCGATCGAGGATCGCGGCCATCACGAGACCGATGAATGTCTGCGATGGGACCACGACCGCCGTGTAGGTCGCGACATTGCGGATCGCGTGCAGGAAGCTCTCGTCCTGGAGAGCCTTCTGGTAGTTCTTGAGGCCGACGAAGACGGGATCAGAAAGCAGGTCGTAGTCCGTAAAGGAGAAGTACAGCGCGAGGACGATCGCGCCGGCGACGAAGATCAGGAGGAAGATGAGCCACGGCGCGATGAAGAGGTACGCGGTCAGCCACTGACGCCAGTAGCGGAAACGGGAGGGGCGGCGGACCGCCCCTCCCGCGAGTACCGCCATTTGCTACTGCAGAAGCGGCTTGATCGTCGTCGCGAGCTTGTCGAGCGCGTCTTTCACGTTCGACTTCTTGAGCATGACCGACTCGAGCGCCTTATTGATCTCGTCATTCACCTTGCCCGTGTTCGCGCTGGCGTAGTTGAACGGCTTGCCATACGGCGCGCCATCGAAGATCGCCTTGGAGTTCGCGTTCGTGATCTG
>VBEZ01000038.1 GCA_005882255.1 Chloroflexota bacterium
GGCGCGGGATCCATCTTCTCGTTCGACCTCCCCGGCGGACGCGCCGCGGGACGCCGCTTCATCGAGTCGCTCGACCTGTGGAGCCACCTCGCGAACGTCGGCGACGCGAAGAGCCTGGTGATCCATCCCGCCAGCACCACGCATCGTCAGCTGTCGGACGACGAGCTCACCGCGGCCGGCATCTCGGCCGGCACGATCCGGCTGTCCGTCGGACTCGAGTCCGCACCGGACCTCATCGCCGATCTCGAGACGGGTCTGCGGAGCGTCGCGCAACTGCGCGCCGAGGCCAGGGTGTGAGCGAGCCTGGCGTTCCCGAGCGCTGGCAGGATCCGTTCACCATCCTCGGCATCCTCACGAGCGCGAAGACGATCGCGATCGTCGGCCTCTCCCCCAACGAGCTGCGCGCGAGCCATTTCGTCGGCTTCTACCTGCGCCGCCACGGGTACCGGATCGTGCCCGTCAATCCGCGCGAAAAGACGATCCTCGGTGAGACGAGCTACGCGTCGCTCTCCGAGATCCCGTTCCCCATCGACGTGGTCGATGTCTTCCGCGCGCCGGACGCCGTGCCGGAGATCGCGCGCGAAGCGGTGCGGGCCGGCGCGAAAGCGCTGTGGTGCCAGTACAACGTCATCAGCCCGGAGGGCGGTGCGATCGCCGAACAGGGCGGGCTGCGCGTGGTGATGGATCGCTGCATGAAGGTCGAGCACGCGCGCCATCTGGGGCGAATGCACTGGCTCGGGTTCAACACCGGTCGGATCAGCGCCCGCCGCTGACCCCGATGTTCGGCGCGGATCTGAGCGTTAGGCCACCGCGGGCAGCACCTCTTTGGCGAAGCGCTCGAGGTCGCGCAGCGACTCCGCGCGGAGCTTCATGAGGTAGCCGTACACGCCGAACGTCTCGTGGAATGCGAGACCGTGATAGGCCGGTGATGGATCCGCGACGACCGGGAAACGACCGTTCGACCAGTTGAAGGTGCCGGACTCGACCGCGACGCCGCCGATGCTCGTGCCGTGCCCGCCGATGAACTTCGTCGCCGAATGAGTGACGATGTCCGCGCCCCATTCGATCGGCCGGCAGAGGTATGGCGTCGCGAAGGTCGAATCGACCATGAAGGCCGCGCCGTGCGCGTGGGCGATCGTCGCGACGCCCTCGAGATCGAGCACGTTGCCGCCCGGATTGCCGATCGTTTCGCCGTAGAGAAGCTTCGTGTTCGGACGGAGCGCGGCGCGCCACCGGTCGAGGTCGTCCGGATCGATGAAGGTGATCTCGAGGCCGAGCTTGCGCTGCAGGTGCTTGAGCTGCGTGATCGAGCCGCCGTAGAGCGCGGCGGAGGACACGATGTGATCGCCCGGCACGAGCATGGTGAACAGCGCGGCCGCCTGAGCCGCGAGGCCGCTCGCGAACGCGACGCCGCCCGCGGCGCGCTCGAGGTTCGCGACGCGCTCCTCGAACACCGCGACGGTCGGGTTCATGATCCGCGAGTACGTGTTCCCGTACTCCTGGAGGTTGAAATACGCCGCGGCGGAGTCGGGGTCCTCGAACACGTAGCTCGTCGTCTGGAAGATCGGCACCGCGCGCGCGCCGGTGTACGGCTCGGGACGCTGCCCGGCGTGGATCGCGCGCGTGTCGAAGCCGAACTCCTTCGCCGGTCGCTCTCTCATGCCAGGAAGTCCCGGATGAGCTCGGTCATGCGTGCCTCCTCGAGCAGGAACGAATCGTGGCCGTACGTCGCGTCGATCATGACGTGCCGCGCCTCCGCGCCGTTCGCGCCGAGTGCGCGCACGATCTCCTCCGAATAGCGTGGCCCGTACAGCCAATCCGACGAGAACGACAACAGGAGACTCCGGGCGCGCACCTGCGCCAGGGCCCGTTCGAGTGACCCACCGCCGTAGGTCCGCGCCAGATCGAAGTACGTGAGCGCGCGGGAGATGTAGAGGTAGGCGTTCGCGTCGAAGCGCTTCGCGAACGTGTCGGCCTGGTAGCGCAGGTAGCTCTCGACCTGGAAGTCCGGCGAGCCGAGGGTGTACGAGTAAGCTTCGCGATCCTGCAGCTCGCGGCCGAACTTCTCGACCATCGCGGTCTCGGACAGATAGGTCACGTGACCGACCATACGCGCGATCTTGATCCCCGCGTTCGGGGAGCGGCCGGTGCCGTAGTAGTTGCCGGACTGCCAGTCGGGATCCGACATGATCGCGTTCCTGGCGATCGCGTTCCACGCGACGCCCTGCGCGCCCAGACGCGCCGTCGCCGCGATCGGAATGATGTGGTCGATCGCGTCGGGGTACGCGACCGCCCACTCGAGGGCCTGCATCCCGCCGAGCGAGCCGCCGCTCGCGGCGAATACGCGCTCGATGCCGAGCTCGCGCAGGAACGCACGCTGTGCGCGGACCATGTCGCCGACCGTGACGACCGGAAAATCGCCGCCATAGGGGCGCCCGGTTCGCGGGTTCGTCGAGTTCGGTCCGGTCGAGCCGCGGCAGCTGCCGATGAGATTGCTGCAGACGACGAAGTGGCGATCGGTGTCGAACGCCTTGCCCGGCCCGATCATGCCGTCCCACCAGCCGAGGCCGGAGCGACCGCGCTCCGCCGCGCCCATGCCGTCGACGGTCGTGGGCGCGTCCGGGTCGTCGCTCCAACCCGCGGCATGCGCGTCGCCCGATAGCGCATGGCAGACGAGCACGACGTTGTCCCTCGCCGGCGCGAGCGTGCCGTACGTCTCGTACGCGATCCGGACCGGCGCGAGCGTCGCGCCCGAATCGAGCGGCAGCGGGTCGGGCAGGTCGATGAACCGCGTGCGGACGGTGCCCACGCTGCCGCGGTCGACGACGCTCATGCGCGGCAAGGCTAAGCGGTCACGAGACGAGAGTCTCGCGCGAGATGCAGCGCCTCGAGCAGCGCGACCCGCAGCGCCGCGAGCGTCGGATCGCGGCGATCGCGCGGCCGCGCTGGAGCCACCGGGATCACGTCGACGACGCGGGCCGGACGCTCGCCGAGGAGGATGACGCGGTCCGCAAGGTACATGGCCTCGTCGAGGTCATGCGTGACGAGGAGCAGCGTCGGCCGGTAGCGCGTCCACGCCGCGAGCAGGTGGTCCTGCAGTCGCATCCGCGTGAACGCGTCGAGCGCGTTGAAGGGCTCGTCAAGCAGCAGCACCTGCGGCTCGGTCACGAGCGCGCGCGCGAGCGCGACCCGCTGCGCCATTCCGCCCGAGAGCTCCTTCGGCAGCGCGCCGGCGAAGGCGGTGAGCTCGACGGCCTCGAGCGCGTCGCGGACGAGCGCGTGCGCGTGCGGCCCGTGGCGCTCGCCGAGACCGAAGGCGACGTTGTCGGCGACGTTCAGCCAGGGAAAGAGCCGCGGCTCTTGGAAGACCAGCCCGACCGCGGGATGCGGGCCGCACACGAGCTGGTCCCCAACGCGGATCTCGCCGCGGTAATGCGTGTCGAGACCGGCTGCGAGGCGGAGGAGCGTCGACTTGCCGCAGCCTGACGGGCCGACGACCGCGACGATCTCGCTCGGCGCGACTTCGAGATCGAGCCCGCCGATGACCGGAAGGTCGCCGTAGCGCTTGCGCAGCTCCGTGACGGAGAGGCGCCTGCTCACTCCAGTCTCCGCTCGCCTAGCGTGTCGCGCCAGCGGAGCGCACGCGTCTCGATCGCGCGGAGGAGCATGTCGGTGACCTTGCCGAGCGCCGCGAGACATGCGAGCGCGACGAGCATGAGGTCGACGCGCGACGACTGCAGGCTGTCCGTGAGCCGGAAACCCAGTCCGCGCGAGCTGCCGAAGAACTCGGCCACCACGACGAAGAGCCACGCCTGCGTCGCACCCAGCCGCAGGCCGGTCAGCAGATCCGGAAGGCTGGCCGGGAGGACGACGCGGTGCGCGATGTCGACGCCGCCCAGATCGAAGACCCGCGCGACCTCCACCAGCTTGCGATCAACGCCCTTGATCCCGGCGACGAGGTTCACGTAGACCGGGAAGAACGCGCCGATCGCGACAAGCGTGATCTTCGGAGCCTCATCGATGCCGAGCCAGAGGAGGAGCAGCGGCGCCCACGCGAGCGTGGGCACCGTGCGGAGCGCCTGCAGCGTCGGCTCGAAGAGCTCCTCGCTACGCCGCGTCACACCGACGATCGTTCCGAGCACGACCGCGACGGCTGCGCCGATGCCGAAGCCCTCCACGACGCGCGCGAGGGTCGCGAAGATGTCGAGCTGCAGGAGACCGCGCCGCCACAACCCGATCGCGGCGTCGAGCACGACCGGTGGCGGCGGCAACTGATAGGCCTCGAACACACCGAGACCGACCGATCCCCACCACAGCGCGACGATGATCGCGGGCAGGATCCAGGGAAGCGCGGACGGCCACCGCCGCCGAGCCCTGGCAGCGGTGGCGCGCGCGATCGCGACGTCACGTGTCGCTATCTGATGACCGCCTTGGCGAACGATCCGTCGACGAGATCGGTGACCGCTTTGTCGACGTTCGCGCCGGGATTGGCGAGCTGTTCGGCGTTGATGATCGGTACCACGGCGCGCAGGACCGACACATGGGCGTCCCCCGGAATGCCGGGTGTCTTGAAGTTCATCCGGTCGTTCAGCTCGCGCTTCGCGACCTCGAGATTGATCTGGGCCTCGTCGGCGAGGATCTGCGCCGCCTGGTCGGGGTTGTCGACGATCCATTTCTTCGCGCGCTCGTACACCTCGATGACCTTCTTCGTCGTCTCGGGGTACTTGCGCAGGAAATCCTCGCGCGAGTTGAGGAAGCCGTACGTGTTGAAGTCCTTGTTGCGGTAGATGAGCTTGCTTCCGGCCTGGAGCTCGCTCGCGGCCATGTGCGGGTCGAGCCCGGACCACGCGTCGACCTGTCCTCGCTCGAGCGCGGTGCGGCCGTCGGCGTGCGGCAGGTTCACGTACTGGATGTCCGCTTGCGACAGTCCCGCCTGATTGAGGGTTCGCAGGAGAAAGAAGTAGGGATCGGTGCCCTTTTGCGCCGCGACCTTCTTTCCCTTGAGATCGCGGATGTCTTTCGCGGTCGAGTCCTTCGCGACCACGAGGGCGGTCCATTCGGGCTGCTCGTAGATGTACACGACCTTGATCGGGTTCCCGTTCGCGCGCGACAGGAGCGCGGCCGAACCGGCGGTCGAGCCGAAGTCAATGGAGTTGCCCTGCAGGAAGTTGAGCGCGTTGCTCGAGCCCGCCGAGTACACCCACTTGACGGTCGTGCCGGGCAGCGCCTGCTCGAGTGAGCCCAGCTTCTTCAGGACGAGCGAAGGCGGCGAGTAGGTGGCGTAGTCGATGCGCAGTTCGGCGAGCGCGGGATCGGCGACGACAGCCGCGCTCGCGCCCGGTGCGGTGGTCGCGCTCGGCGCGGGCACGCTCGCGCCGCCGCAGGCCGCGACGAGCGCGGCGATGGCAAGGATCGCGGCGGTGCGGATCGGTAGGACGGTCGTTCGGATGGAGAGGTGCATCTGTTTTCCTCCGCTCTGATATGGGATGCCGGTGTGCGCGTGGAGGAGGGGCGGCCGACGACCGCGTTCCGGTCTAGCCGCCTACGGACAGACGCAGGTGAGAGCGGTGCGCAGCATGGAAGCGTTTTGTGTAGCACGCACGCACGCGAGGAGGACAGGTGCCGGCTCGAAGGACGGGCAGGCTGCACAGGGGAATTCCTAGACTCCGCTGGTGCCGCCGCCTGCCCTGCTCTTCGACCTCGACAACACGCTCCTGATGGAGGACCAGGCGACGTTCTCGTCGGTCCACCGCGCGTGCGAGCTGGCCCACGATCGAGCGGGTGTCGAGGCCGAGGCGCTGCATGCCTCCGTGCTGCGGATCGCCCCCGAGGTGTGGCGCGCCGCGCCGATCTACGCCTACGCGGAGGAGATGGGCATGTGGTGGGGCGAGGGCCTCTGGGGTGAGTTCCGTGGCGACGCGCCGGGCCTCCGCTCGCTGCGCGCGTTCGTCCCCGGATTCCGTCGAGAGGTGTGGCGCGGCGCGCTCGCGGCGGCAGCAGCGCCCGACGAAGCGCTCGCCACGGAGCTCGAGGCAGCGTATGTCACAGCGAGGCGCGCGCGCCAGCCGGTCGATACCGAGGCGGAGCGCGTGCTCGACGATCTTGGGCGCGACCATCGCCTCGCGCTCGTGACGAACGGCGCGCCGGATGTGCAGCGCGAGAAGCTCGCGGGCACGACGCTCGCGCCTCGCTTCGCCGCGATCGTCATCTCCGCCGAGCTCGGCATCGCGAAGCCAGACCCGCGCATCTTCGACCACGCGCTGCGCGCGATCGGCGCCGAGCGCGAGGGGGCGGTGGTGATCGGAGACAGCCTCACGCGCGATGTCGCCGGCGCGCGCGGCGCGGGACTCCGTTCGATCTGGATCGATCGCGGGGGCGAGTCGCCACGGCCCGATGACGCGGTGCCCGACGCCCGCGTGACCGCGCTCAGCCAGATCCGGTCACACCTCGCCGCGCTGGCGCCTGACGTCGCTTCTCTTCGAGGCTCGCCCTGATCTCATCCGGCGTCGCCTCGAGATGCGTGGCGACGACGAGCATCACGTAAAGGAGGTCGGTGAGCTCGCTGATCGTGCGCTCGCGACCC